>JBPCJP010000047.1:0-20384 GCA_051005175.1 Gemmatimonadaceae bacterium
ACTTGACAGTATTGTAGCCAAGCTCAACGTCGGCAGCGTCGTCGAGGGAGCCATTCAACACTCTGGTGGTCGCGTTCAGGTTAGCGTCCAATTGATTGACGGAAAAACGGGAATGACTCTTGAGCGCGCCAGCGTTCGACGGGACACCGGCGAACTGTTTCTGCTCGAGGACCTTCTTACGAAGGAAGTCGCTGTCATGCTCCGCCGTCGCATCGGTGTACAAGTGCGGTTGCGCGACGCCAACTCTTCGACAACTAGCTCCCGTGCACGAGATCTGGTTTTTCGCGCGGACAAGTTTCGGGATGAAGCTCACAACTCGTCCGATCGAGCCACTGAGGAGTCGATCCGGCGCAGTGTCGCATTGCTCGCAGGGGCAGACTCACTTCTGGCCGCGGCAGAGCTCGCAGACAGGAATTGGGCAGGACCAATTGTGCGACGAGGTTGGGTCGCTCTCGAAATCGCGCAGCGACGAAATGGCGCTGAGCGAGTACAATCCTTCGACGCAGCGCTCGGTCACGCAAATCGTGCCGTCGCAGCAGAACCGAACGATGCTCTCGCCTTAGAGCTCCGCGGTACGGTTCGGTATCAAAGCGCTCTCCGACTTCCGCATGCCGACATTGAATCTCGGAAGCTCATTCGCGAGGCGGAAATTGATCTCTTACGAGCGACAGCTATCGACGACCGTCTCGCGTCTGCGTGGGGGACATTGAGCCGCGTGCAAGTCGCACTTGCAAAGTTGAGCGACGCACAGCGTCACGCCCAACGGGCACTCGCCATGGATGCGTTTTTAGAAGATGAACCGGCGATCCTGCTGTCACTTTATGCCGCCACACTCATGGCAGGCGATGTCGACGCGGCTTGGAAATGGTGCGAACAGGGAGCCCGTGAATCGCCTGAGGACGTGCGTTTCATCGAGTGCCAGCTCACTCTTCTCGCCGAGGATCTCACCCGCTCACCATCGCCCGATCGGGCCTGGGCTCTTGTGAAGAAGGCCGAGCAGCTCGAACCAACACCATCAGCGGTTGCTGCGGGACGCGCATTAATGCCGCCGTACAGGCGAATGCAGGCTGCGATAATTCTAGCGAGGGCGGGGCGGAAGGATAGCGCTATTGCCGTGGCATCGCGAGTGAAGAACGCTTCGCAGCAAGATCCAGATCTTCAACTGGATCTTGCATACGAAGAGGCCTTTATGCACCTAATGCTTGGTAACGAAAGCGCCGCACGTTCACTTTTATCTCGCTATCGCCTGGCGCGGCCATCCATGGACTCCCTGGTCAGGGTGGATCCCCGCTGGCGCGGCCTGTGGGCACAACGCCAGTGAGCGAATCAGTAAAGATGAACCGCGTCCAGCAGCGTAAGCTCACCGGATTCCGAAAGTGCGATGGGGACAAGCTTGGCTGACCGAACTTCGTCGATGATCGACGGCCGGATGTGGGCTGCAGCCACAACTCGTGCATCTTCAAACAGTCTCCTCTTGATTCCTTCAATCTGTTCAAGCTCGAGCATTCGCGTGTAGTAGGGAATGACGAATTTCTCAACGGCAGCCTGCGTCAGGAAAACGGCATCAACCGGGTCGGGGCCTTTGTTCGGATCGATCACCTCCTCACCTACCACTACCTTGATTCGGGCTTCTGAAGCCTGCAGGCCGGGACCAACTTCGTATTCCGTTCTGACTGTCAGTACGGCTTTACTCGCCCGCGGATCATCTGCCGGCACGAAGACCAGCTTGTCGTTTTCCCAAACTAGACCGAAGCTCTCGCCGCGACGTCCGTCGGCTTCCTCTCCAAGCCACCTCAAATCATTTGCACTCAGGGTCTTCGGCATGTCAACGCTCTCCTGAACGTAGTGATCATCATGAGACAGAAGGTGTCGAAACGTTTCGACATCCCGCAAAGAAAAAGACTTCTACTACTGACGCGTCCTCACGAAAGTAACTCGGACTGCTCATAGCGGCGCCTCGTTTGCGCGGCTCCCGCCAGCACCCGGCGTCAGGCTGCACCGCAATGACTGAGACAAGTTCCAGATGTTGAGTTTGGTTCGTTGTCGCGAAAATCCTCATACCTCTTCCTGCTGAAAAAGCTGGGAATGGCGGGGGCCAGGAAAGTCAGAGTTCGATGACCCGCCCATTCCCTACCGATCGAAACCTCGGTGCAAGCTCGAGCCGTGCCTGCAGGCGTGAACGTGTCCCGTGCCGGAAGCAAATTGACCTCCAACGTCGCGAAAAACGTAGTTCGCACGTTTGCGCCGGAGTCGATGACATTGTAGCGGGCGAGTCTTACGTTGGGCCCGAGCGCTGAGCTGAGGAGCGCGAAGGCGGCTGGCTCGATGGAATCCCCATCAGTTTCTTCGGAGGTGACGTCGGCCGCCAGTGAAGCATGCTTGCTGAAAACCGTTAGTTGCCAATCCCTCGCGCCTGGTGGGTCCAGCGGAAATAAATACGTCAACGTCCCCTTCACTAGGAAGTTGTTAGCGAAGTCTCCGCGGCCTGCGAACTTGTATCCCACCTCACTTCCAGCGGGCCAGCCATTGTTGGGCGCAACTTCTCGTGTAACCGGGCCGCGCACCAAGCTTATCAAGGCCCTAGCAGACTGCGCGCCTGATGGAAAAGGTGCAACCAATAACGCGAGGAGCACGGCGGCCAGCCGTACCCGAGGCAAACAGATCACCCTCAAGCCACACGCGTCTTTCAAACAAGCCTCCCGATTCGCACCGCGTTCGCGGCAGCCAACGTTAACGGGAGTTTGGTAACTCGTCAATAGATTTCGTCGCGGGTCGCTACCGGATACCCTTTCGAGCACGACGGAGCGAATAAGTAAAACCCTACACTGTACTAGAACAGTGCAGGGCAATACTGGTTGGATGGGCCATCGAGGAGTTGAACCTCGGACCTCACGCTTATCAGGCGTGCGCTCTAACCACCTGAGCTAATGGCCCCGCCGCGCTCGCGCGCAGTTTGCAGTGCAGTCTCTAAAGTTATCCGGCTCAGAACATGATTCCAAGTGTGATCGGGAATAGCTGCGCCGATTTCTTCCCCTTGAGGCCCGTCACCGGATCGGGCAGCGCATTGTAGAGGTTGAGGATCCGCGCTTCCACATACCCATTGATCCCCGGCAGCCAGACGCCCAGACCGGCCGTCACCCCGAAGTCGTTGACCGCAGTAGTGCCCTGCCCGTCCGGATCGTACCAGAAGCCGCCAACACCGGCGAGCGCGTAGAGCCGGCGATTGCTCCCGTAGACGTTGAAGATGCCGTTCATCATCAGCGTGAAGACGGTCGCCTCACCCTGGTCGATCGCAAGATTCCCCTGCGGCGCGTCGCCGAGTGCCGAGTAGAAGCCGTCGAACCTGACGCCGAACGGGGAGTCGACGGCCCCGATCCCGAACATCACCGTCGCATGCGCGCCAGTCTTGTGATTGTCCTTCGCCGACCCTGACGGAATCGTAGCCCCTGCGCCAAGTCCCCAGACGAACTGGTCGTCACGCTGGGCATGCGCTCCGGTGGCGGGAACAGCCAGCGCCATTAGCACGGCCGCGAGATAAAAGAATTTCATAGGCGTCAAATCTACTCAAGGCGAGGCGGGAATGGCCCGAATGCGAGAACGCCGCCAGTAAAGGCGGCGTCCGGAAATCAGATCCTGCCGGCGCTCAGTCCTCCCGGCGCAGGTGCCCCGGGGGCTTGTGGCGATCGGCATCGTCATTGTCGAACTCGTCGTCGAGATCTATGAGGTCGTCATCGAGATCGTCGTCGAGGTCATCGTCATCGTCATCATCGTCGTCGTCATCATCGTCATCGTCATCATCGAGGTCGTCATCGTCGTCGTCGAGATCCTCTTCATCGTCGAAGAGGTCGTCATCGTCCGCATCGTCGTCGAGTGTATCATCCTCGACTATCTCATCCTCGGGATCGTCACTGTCGGTCGGACCAGCCGCGCTGTAGCCAGCGTCTACCGCGAACCACGTCATCGCGTCGCCATCCAGCGAGACCTCGGCATCGGGCGACTCGAACTTGTCCAACATACAATCACTTTCCTCCGGGTTAGAGAAGCGCCCGCTCGCGTTTTGCTTCGCGTGACAGCTTCTTCCGATCGTTCGCGCCGAGGAAGCGCTTCCGCAGGCGGATCGCCTGCGGTGTCACCTCGATCAGCTCGTCCTCCTCGATATACTCAAGTGCGCCTTCAAGAGTCAAATCCCGCGGGGGCTCGAGCTGGATGTTCTCATCGCTCGACTTGCTCCGCATGTTGGTGAGCTTCTTCTCCTTCGTCGGATTCACGTCCATGTCGCCAGGCCGTGAATTCTCCCCAGCGAGCATCCCCTCGTAAACCCTGTCACCCGGCGCAACGAACAAAGTTGCACGCTCCGACAGGTTCGCGAGTGCAAATGCAACAATCACACCGGGCTCCATCGAGACAAGCGTCCCGCGAGTCCTGCCAGCAAGCGGGCCGGCCCATGCGCCGTAGTCGAGAAATCTGTGATGCATGATCCCCGTGCCGCGAGTATCCGTCATGAACTCTGATCGGTAGCCGAACAATCCGCGAGCGGGAATCCTGTAAAGAAGACGTACCATTCCCTGCCCGGGATTCTTCATCTCGATCATTTCCGCCCGCCGGGGCCCGAGTTTCTCGATCACGGCACCGAGGAATTCCTCGGGGACGTCGATCGCGAGCTCCTCGTACGGCTCAGTTCGCTCGCCGTTCGGCCCCGTCCGCGTGATCACCCTCGGGCGCGAGACCTGAAACTCGAAACCCTCCCGGCGCATTGTCTCCATGAGGATCGTGAGATGAAGCTCACCGCGCCCGGACACAGTCCACGTATCAGTGGCGTCCGTATCTTCGACCCTCAGCGCAACGTTCCGCTCGAGCTCCTTGTAGAGCCGCTCGCGGAGCTGCCTCGACGTGACGAACTTCCCTTCCTTTCCGGCAAAGGGCGAGTTGTTGACGAGGAAGTCCACCGAGATCGTCGGCTCCTCGACAGAGATTCCCTCGAGCCGCTCCGGAGTCTCAATGTCGGCGACGGTAAGCCCGATCTCGACCGTCTCGAGCCCGGCTAGAGCGACTATCTCACCCGCGTTAGCATCCTCGATCTCGATCCGCTCGAGACCCTCGTACCCGAAGAGCTTCGTCACGCGCGCCTGCTCGACCTTCATGTTCGGGTCGAGCGGCAGCAGGGCGACGGCCTGGCCGACCTTAACGCTCCCCCGCTCGATCCTGCCGATGCCAAGCCGGCCCAGGTATGGCGAGTAGTCGATTGTGGAGATGAGCATCTGGAACGCGCCCGCCGCATCTGTCGGCGGCGCCGGCACATGGTCGACGATGGCCTGGAAGAGCGGCGACAGATCCTTCGGCGTCACCTCCATGTCCATCGTCGCGACCCCTTCCCTTGCCGACGCGTAAACGACCGGCGCATCGAGCTGCGCCTCATCCGCCTCGAGCTCGATAAAGAGGTCAAGCACTTCATCGTGAACGCGCATCGGGTCAGCGCCCGGGCGGTCGATCTTGTTTATGACGACGATCGGAGTGCGGCCGAGCGCGAGGGCCTTTCTCAGCACGAATCGCGTCTGCGGCATCGGGCCGTCGAACGCGTCGACGACGAGCAGCACGCCGTTCACCATGCGCAACGTCCGTTCGACCTCTCCGCCGAAATCCGAGTGTCCCGGTGTGTCGATGATGTTGATCTTGGTGCCGTGCCAGCGGATCGACGTGTTCTTGGCGAGAATGGTGATGCCGCGCTCGCGCTCGAGTGGATTCGAGTCCATGACGCGGTCCATAACAACCTGATTATCGCGAAAAGCTCCGGCCTGCCGGAGCATCTTGTCTACGAGGGTCGTCTTGCCATGATCGACGTGCGCGATGATGGCGATATTCCGGATATCCTGCGGGTTTGACATAGCCTTTAAAGTTATCGGGTTTTAGAGGCTGTTTGCACCGGGCGGTTCTCACTGACTGCGGACTGCGGACGTACTGCGGACCGGGGGACTGCGGACTACTGCGGACTGGGACTCGGACCAGAATCGTCCCGGCCAGGGTCGGCCCGGCCGGGGTCTTGGCGGCCAGACTGGTTTAGGCCAGAGTCCTTGCTATTGATCTCCTTATTGGGGCGGATTGTGCGATCCCGCTCCCGCGGGATAACCGCGCGGAGGATCTTGCGGATCTCGACCAGCGTTTCCACCCGCGCGGCTACGACATCCTCAGCGAGCACGCGCGCACCGGCATTGTACCAGTCAATTGACTCTCTGGCGCTGCCAAGGGCGTACTCGAATATCCTCGCCCGATCGCGGCCGGAACTTCTCGAATAGCCTTCGCTGAGATTCACTGCTATCGAACACGCAGCCTCGTAAAGCTGGGGGCCGATGTTCGCGGTCAATGGATGACGGACCAGCGCTTCAGCGTCATCCCAGCAAACGTCAACCAGTTCACGAGCAAGCTGATATGCCCGCATCCTGTGAAGTGAATCGGATTCTGGCAGATCCCTCTTCCTGAGCGGTCCCTTGGAGTGAGGCATGACGTGAAACTCGGCCATTGCTCCCCGGCGGGCCGCACCGATTTCGAACTCGCCTCACCGGATTATTGCTGTCCCAGTCCGCAGTAGTCAGAGTCAGAGTCCGCAGTACGTCCGCAGTCCGCAATCAGTCAAAGGCTGACCGGGACTGACTGGGACTGACTGGGACTGACTGGGACTGACTGGAACTGACTGGAACTGACTGGGACTGCCTGACTGACGGCGAAGGGCTTACGCCTGCAGAAACCCTACGTCATGCCCCCGGGTCTTCAGCATCGAGGCGAACGCGGTCTTGTCAGTCGCCTTCATGTACGCCTCCTGCGGCATCACCTGCCCCTGGTCAACGAGATCGATCAGGACATCCCCGAGCTGGATCATCCCCAACCGCCGCGATGTCTGCATCACTGAGGCGATCTGGAATGCCTTTCCTTCGCGGATGAGATTCGAGACCGCCGGTACCGTCAGCAGTATCTCCCGCGCAGCCACGCGCCCCCCTCCGATTTTCTTGAGAAGAGTCTGCGATATCACTGCCTTCAGCGAGTCCGCAAGCATCACGCGGATCTGTGCCTGACGGTCGGCGGGAAACTGGTCGATGATCCGGTCGATGGTCCCGATCGCTGTCGTCGTGTGAAGAGTGCCGAACACGAGATGCCCGGTCTCCGCTGTCTCGATCGCGATCGAAATTGTCTCGAGGTCCCTCAGCTCACCGACGAGCACGATGTCAGGATCCTCGCGCAGCGCAGCCCGCAGCGCCGCCTTGAAGGAGCCAGTGTGAAGCCCTACCTGCCTCTGTGTGATGACGCACCGCTTGTTCTTGTGCACGAACTCGATGGGATCTTCGATCGTTATCACGTGATCGTCGCGCGACCTGTTGACCAGGTCGATGAGTGCACCGAGCGTGGTCGACTTGCCGGATCCCGTCGGCCCCGTCACCAGCACCAGTCCCTTCGTCAGCTGGCAGAGGTTCTGCACCTCCGGAGTGATGCCAAGCGCCTCAACCGTCGCGACTTTGTCCGGAATCACCCGGAATACCGCGCCGGCGCCGTGGTGATCGCGGAATGCGTTCGCCCTGAACCTCGCCACCCCTTCTATCTCGTGCGCGAAGTCAGTGTCGTTGGTCCTGGAGAATTCGTTGAAGTTCCTGTCCGGCATGATCGACAGGATCATCGCCTCGAGAATCCGCGCCTCGAGAACGGGAAGCCCCTGAAGTCGCTTGAGCTCGCCGTGAATCCGGAGAATCGGCGGCTCCCCCACTCTCAGGTGAAGGTCGGATCCGTCGTCTCCCACGAGCTGCGTGAGCAGTCGCTCGATTTCAGTGCGGGCCGAGTCGTCGACCGGGGGCCTCTGCGGACCGGCCTCGGCGAAGGTCGCATGCGCAACCGGGGTGTGGGCTGTCCCTGCCGCCATGCCCGGCTCCGCTTTCGGTGAAGCGGGCGCCGGCTCCGCAGCTGCTGCCTTATCGGAGCCATTCGTGCCCGCGGCGCTCACCGCTGAACCGTTCAATGCCGAGCCGTTCGAAAGCGCGCCGTTGGCCGGGGCGCCATTGCCCGTCCCCGCCCTTACCACCGCCTCGAGAGTCCCGCTTTCGCGACTCACCCGGGCGAAAAAATCCCCTTCACTGTTGGAGTACGCAAACTCGACAGGCTCCGCCCCTCCGAGCCGTGCCCCGACGTCTGCGGTAGTCATTTCCCGAAGGAGTGTGAGCAGCTGACCTTCGCCGAGCGGCTGGCGGGTCAGCGGGTGCTGTGCTCCACCCCTGATGATGCGCGCGATGTCACCATCGGTGAGACGCACGGCGTCAGCGCGATTTGAGCGCATTGCTGCAAGCAGCGGATCGATTCTTGGCATATCGCCTAATAGACGACCGCCGCCCCCGAAAATCACTAACTGCCTGCCGACTTTCCTTCAGTCCGCAGTCCGCAGTCCGCAGTAGTCGCAGTCCGAGTCCGCAGTACGTCCGCAGTCCGCAGTCAGTACCCCCGTCAGCTATGCCGATTCGCCTCTCTCTCCGCCATATCCCCGGTCTCGAGCTGAACAGTCACGTGGCCAATTCCGAAAAGCTGCATCGCGTCGTGAACATGTTCGAGAACGTGCTGCTGCGCCGCCGGGTCCCGCACGATCGCGTGAGCACTCATCGCGACCATGCGAGGTGTCACCGACCAAACGTGCAGGTCGTGCACTGACTCTATCCCCGGTATCGCCTCCATCTGCGTCCTGACCGCCCGGAGATCTATGTGCGGTGGCGCAGATTCGAGAAGGATGTCAACAGACTCCCTCACCAGCTTCCACGCCCCCCTCAGTATGAGCGCGGTCGTCACGAGTGACGCGATCGGGTCGGCACTCAGCCAGCCGGTGAAATGGATGACCAGCGCGGCACCCACGACTCCAACCGAGCCGAGGAGGTCGCCCAGCACGTGGAGGTATGCTCCGCGGACATTCATGTTCGACTGCGACGAACCATGGAGTATGAAGGCAGCGATGACGTTCACGGTGAGGCCCGCAACCGCCACCGCCAGCATCAACCCGCCCTCGATCGGCTGCGGCGTCCGGAGCCGCATGACCGACTCGACGATTATGGCAACCGAAATGAGGATAAGTGCCCCGCCATTCAGGAATGCGGCGAGAATCTCCCATCGGAGGTACCCGAAGCTTTTCTGCGGAGCCGATGGCTGCTTCGTGAACCAGGCGACGAACAGCGACAGGGAGAGCGCCCCGACATCGGTGAGCATGTGACCGGCATCGGCGAGCAACGCCACCGAGTTCGACAGGATTCCGCCGATGACCTCGGCGATGAGCAGGGTCCCGGTGAGAAGGAGCGCGATCCTGAGGCTCCTGACCGGAGAGCCCCCGTGGGCGTCGTTGGAGTGACCGCCGTGGGAGTGACCGGCGTGGGAATGGTTATGCACCGCCTGTTTCCGCCCCCCCGGCGAGCCTTTCATGGGCCTGAATGTGATATTTTCCAGAGGTGACAACCCGATTGCTGGCCATAGCGGCGCTCGTCCTCCTGAACGGATTCTTCGTGGCGGCCGAATTCGCCCTCGTACGCTCGCGCCGCACACGCCTCGAGGCCATGGTCCGCAGTGGCGACAGGCTGGCGCGCATCGCCGTCAGGGCTGTCTCAAATATCACCCGCGCCCTCTCGGCCAGCCAGCTTGGGGTCACGTTCTCGAGCCTGGGCCTCGGCTGGCTGGCGC
Source organism: Gemmatimonadaceae bacterium (assembly GCA_051005175.1). Classification (GTDB taxonomy): domain Bacteria; phylum Gemmatimonadota; class Gemmatimonadetes; order Gemmatimonadales; family Gemmatimonadaceae; genus UBA4720. The sequence continues at coordinate 9,688 of JBPCJP010000047.1, forward strand.
AGGACACCATGGTGGCGGTCTTCGGCGGGCTTCTCGACGACGTTTCTCCACTCGTTACGCTCCCGGTCCAGATATTCATCGCCGGGCTGATCGCCTATCTCGTGATCGCCTATATCCACGTCGTTTTCGGCGAGCTCACGCCAAAGGCGCTCACTTTGAGATCACCGGAGCGGTTCGCCAGGCTGCTGGCGCCGCCGCTCCTGCTTTTCGCGTGGTTGATGAGCCCGTTCCTCTGGCTGATTCATCGGACGGCGAACGGAATACTCACGGTGATGGGACAGCCGGCCGCGGGGATGGGCGAAACTGTTCACTCGGCTGAAGAGCTTCGCCTCCTCGTCGAGCAGTCGCAGGAAGGCGGGGCGCTCGAGCCGGCGGACGCCGACCTCATCGACGCGGTATTCGAGTTCTCGGAGAAGAACGCCCGCGAGGTGATGACCCCGCGGACCGAGATAATCGCGCTGGACGCAGATGCGCCACTCGAGCAGGTGCTCAGGATCGTCGACGAGAGCGGCTTCTCCCGCTATCCTGTTTACGAGGGCACGATCGACGACATCATCGGCCTCGTCCTCACTAAGGACATGCTCAAGATCCTCCTCCCGGCGGCTTCACGCGCCAGCTCGGTCGCCGGATCGGCGGCTCGCGATGCATCTGTCGCCGACTTCAGCGTCAGGGGACTGCTCCGTCCGGTCCACGTAATCCCCGGCTCGCGCGAGGTCGAAGACGTCCTCGCCGACTTCAAGAGGCTGAAGGAGCACATGGCAATAGTGCTCGATGAATACGGCGGAACAGCTGGAATCATCACCATGGAGGACCTGCTCGAGGAGATCGTCGGCGAAATCCTCGACGAGTACGACACGCCTGAAGATCTCGATGAGCCCGTGATGACACGCTCCGGCGAGACGGTCGTGCCCGGGAGCAGCAACATCGGCGAGCTCAACGACCACTTCGGGCTGAGCGTGCCGGATACCGCCGCGACGACGATCGGCGGATTTGTTTTCGGGATACTGGGCAGGGTGCCCCAGCCGGGCGACCGCGTGATCGCCGGCGGGGCGATCTTCACTGTCAGGTCGATGGACGCGCGGAGAATCGATTCGCTTGCGGTCGACCTTCACTCTGCGGGAGACCGGAGATCCGAGGAGCGCGAAGAGCAATCTGCCGGCACAGAAGCAGCGCCTCTATGAAGCTCGACGGGTCGGCGATGCCGCGGCCGGCGATGTCCATCGCGGTGCCATGATCGGGCGAAGTGCGCGGGAACGGAAGTCCCAGCGTGACGTTCACCGCCGAGCCGAAGGCCGCAACCTTTATAGCCGTCATACCCACATCGTGATACGGGGCGATCACCGCGTCGAACTCGCCGCGGATCGCCCTCACGAAAACCGTATCGGCAGGGAATGGCCCGGCTATCCCCCCTGCCCTGGCGGCGGGCGTCATCATGATTTCGTCCTCGTCGCCGAAACGTCCCGCATCACCGGCGTGAGGATTCAGTGCGCAGAGCGCAATACGTGGCTGCTCGATCCCGAACCACTTCGTGAGATACTCCCTTGTGGTTCGCGCAGTAGACACGATCACCTCGGCTGTCAGCGCGCTCGCTACTTCACGTAGCGCGATGTGCGTCGTTGCGAGAACGACCCTCAGCGGGTTCGCCGCGTCGCCGGACGGCCGCACTGCGGCGAGCATCATCGCCACACTCGAGCCGGTAAGGTCCGCCAGCATCTCCGTGTGACCTGGATAATCGAACCCGCCGGCGAGCAGCGCCGACTTGTCGATTGGCGCGGTGACGATGCCCTTCACTTCCCCGCCGCTCGCGAGTTGAACGGCGCGCTCAATTGCGAGACCGCTGAGCCTGCCGGCGTGCGCTGCTCCATCTTCTGCGCTCCAGTCGCCCACCGGTTCATCGACGTCAAAGCCACAGCCCCGCGGACCAACGAGCACCAAATCAGAACGCTCGCCGACCCGTGGGTCGGCGAGCGCCTTGGCAATTATCTCGGGCCCGATGCCGCGGGGATCTCCCACCGTGACAGCGATGCGGGGGTTCATGCCGCTATAATCGAAGTGACACGTAGGTCTGTTGTCGCAGGTCGTCGAGAAGCGAACGGGTCGCACGCTCAGCGATGAGCTGCGTCCGGATCCGTTCCTTTACTTCTGCTTCGTCAAAAGCACCCGCTTCGTTCACGCTGACGAGCTGGACGACCGCAAACTTCGACGGACCGCGCTGGCTCACGAGCTCGAACGGCTCGGTCACCTCGCCTGCCGTCTTGCCCGCAATTGCTGTCGCGTATGATGCAGGAAGCGAGTCGCGCACGAACGGCTGGAGAATTCCCTTCTCCTCGGCAGGGTCGTGATGTCTCGTTACAACTGAGTCGAATCCTGCGCCGGCACGGAGCTTCGATGCAGCGAGAGCGGCCTCCTCGCGCGCGCGGTCGATGTCAGCCGGATCGATCTGCGGACTGATCAAAATGTGGCGGGCCTTTACCTCAGCGGCCTGAACCCGGTCCACTCTGATGATGTGGTAGCCGAAGGCAGTCTCCACCACCGGGCTCACCTGGCCCGGCCTGAGCGCGAACATCATCCGCTCGAACTCCGGAACCATCGCGCCGCGCCGGTTCCACCCGAGGTCTCCGCCCTGCGGCTTCGATCCCGGATCCATGGATTCGCGCCTGGCGACCAGCTCGAAATCACCGCCGGCATTTATCTCCACCAGCAGCGAATCTGCCTTCGCTTTTGCGCGTGCCTTCGCCTCGGCGGTGGGCTTCGGCGCCACTACCACCTGCCTGAACGTTACCGTTGCGGGCGCGGCCTGGAGCTGTCCACGGTTCTCCTCGAACGCCTCCTGAATCTCCGCATCGCTGACGTTGCGCCCGACGGCCGTCTTGCGCAGCTGCTCGAACGCCCGCTGCTGCAGGGCACGACGGTAGAACTGCTCATACAGCGTCCGCCTGTATTCGTCGGGAGTTCCGAATCCGGCATTCCTCAGCTCGGCGCGGTACGCCTCGTCGGTCTCGAACTGGCCGCGGACCCGCGTCGCCTGCTCATCGACGCTGCGGTTCACCTCATCAGGCGTGACTTCGATGGCCAGCAGTCGCGCTTTCTGAACCAGAATCTCCTCATCGACCAGCAGGTTCAGAGCCTCGCTCGCGAGCGCCGCCTGCCCCGCGGAATCGGGAGGGAGCTGCAGCCCCGCCGCTCTCTGCTGGTTGATGGAGTTCATGACGTCGCTCCAGAGGATCACCTGGTTCCCGACGACGGCGACAACGCGATCCACCGGGATCGTCGCTGGCGCCCCCGACGTTGCGACACGCTGCGGGGCGGGGTCGGTCACCTGCGCCGTCACTGAGACGGGCAGGGCCGCTATCAACGAAACTAGAATTCTCTTGCGCATCCTGCGTTATACCCCCGGTCCGCCCCTGTGATTCCTACTTCTTCGCGGTGTCCTGATTCGGCACCGGCACGATCGAGCCGGGCTGCGCCGCAGTCGCGGTCGAGTCCGAGGCGAGCCTGACCTTGGCGGCCTCGAGAAGAACCTGATCTATCGTCTGCTGGTTGATGGTGTAGTCGTATTTCTCGCGGAGCAGGTTCTGGACGGGGTACGAGACGTCGACGTACGGGGCCTGCTGCGAGAGCAGCTTTCCGACATACTCCTCGACTCGCTGCGCGGCGACCTGCATGCGCTCGCTCTTCGACTTGCCGGCCGAATCGAGCTTGGCCGGCTCGACATTGAGCGACGTCCACGCGTTTGCCAGTGCCGCCCTGAATACACGCCTGACTTCGGCCAGCTCGGCCGAATCGGGGCCGACCTTGGCGCTGTCAGCGGAGCGCAGAACCAGTTCGTTGCGAACGAAATTCTTGACGAATGTCGGAAGCATCGAGTCAGGCGCGGACTTCACTCTCTCGGCGATCTGTGCCTGCGGCGGGAAAGTCTCCATCCATCGCGCGAGGTCGGCAGCGGTGAACTTGCCGAGCGTGGACGTGGCAAGAACCGTCTTGTCATTCAAGTGGCCTGACGGATACTCGACGACTGCGCGAATCGGTGCAGTCACGCCCCCCTTTACCTCGACCTTTGCTGCCTTCTCGAGCCCCTCGAGGTAGGCGTTCTCGGCGGACTGGGTTCCGCCCGCCTGCATTGCCTGGATGAACTGCGGTCTCACCTCGCTGAAGGCCGGACGGCGGATGATGTGATATCCGTACTGCGTCTGGATGACGGGCGAGATATCACCCGGCTTGAGCGCCGCAGCCGCCTGGTCGAATTCGGGGACCATAGCGCCGCGCGGAAATACACCGAGTGATCCGCCCTGTGCAGCCGACCCGGGATCCTGGCTGTTTCTGCGTGCGAGCTCGGCGAAGTTCGACGAGTTGACCTGCAGCCGGAGCGCGTCGATTTTCTGCTTCACCGCGGCCTTTGCCGCAGGCGCCGAATCAGGCGTCAGGAGAAGGATGTGGCTCGCCGCGAGCAGTGATCCGTCGTTGTACGCGGCCTCTGCCTGCGTCGAATCCGGCGCCTTCCACGTCTTCGAGATATGGTCGTACCACTTCCGCGCCTTGATGTTGGCGACCATTGCCCACATCGCCTCGTCGACGTCCTTGACGTTTTTCAGCGAATCGTTGTTCGCCGCAGCCTGCGCGACGAGATGATAGTTGACCCACGCATCCACCACCGCTTGAGCGACGTCCTCGCGCAACGGGGCCTGCGAGCTGCCGAGCAGGTTTGCAAGGCGGGTGATCGTGAGTTCCTGGTTGGCGGCCTTCGCGACTGTCGTGGTGTGCGTCGACATCGCGTCCTTCACCTTGTCGCAGCCGGTCAATACGAGCGCCGCGCCCATGGCGGCAATAACGAGTCTTTTCATTTTGTGGATGAGTCAGTGATTGCGAGTGCGCTGGCTGCGCAATGTTGCCAGTGCGCGAACCAGGCCGCCGAGCAGCTCGGCGCCGCCTAGCCGGGTCAGTTTTAACGAAAGCGGATGTGCTCTTCGCACCTCCGCCTGAAACTGTACTTCATGAAAGGCCGCCGAGATCCCTTTCATTCCGGGAACGGCATGCTCCTGAAAGCTAATGCGGGCATCGTTGCCGCGCAGCAGCATGGATTCTATCTGGGCCGAGCCCCCGAGTATTCTGAGCATCGCGACGTCGAAAAAGGTTGCCGCGGGCCCCGGGAGGGGGCCGAAACGGTCGCGGACCTCCGCCCTCAGGGCCTCGATGTCCGCTGGCTCCACCATGTGAGTGAGCCGCCGGTATATGTCGAGCTTGGCGTCCTGGCTCGTCACATAGTCGTCCGGGATGTAGGCGGGAAGGTCAATTGTGACGTCGGCCGGCTGGAGCCGAGGTGCAGTGTCGCCGCGCATGAGCCGGTTCACTGTCTCGTCGAGCATCCTCAGGTACATATCGAATCCCACTGCCGAGACGAATCCAGACTGCTCCGCGCCGAGCAGGTTGCCGGCGCCCCGCATCTCGAGATCCTTCAGCGCAATGCGGTATCCCGCGCCAAGCTCGGTGTGATGCTCGAGAATCCTCAGTCGGCGGTTTGCGTCCTCGTCGATATCCCCGTCGGGGACCAGGAGATAACAGTTCGCGCGCCTGTGCGACCGGCCGACGCGGCCCCGAAGCTGGTAGAGTTGAGCGAGTCCGAAGTGGTCGGCGCGGTTCACGAACATCGTGTTCGCGTTCGGCACGTCGAGGCCCGATTCCACGATCATCGTCGACACTAGAACGTCGGTCTCGCCGTCAACGAATCCGCGCATCACTTCCTCCAGGTCGCGCTCGCGCATCTGGCCGTGCCCTACCGCAACGCGCGCGCGCGGAATAAGTCGCTCGAGCCTCTGCGCTATGCTGTCGATGGTATCGATCCGGTTGTGAACGAAGAATACCTGGCCGCCCCGGTCGAGCTCGCGCGTGATTCCCTCCTCTATCAGCCCGTCGTCCCAAGGCTCGACGAATGTCAGCACCGGAGACCTGTCGCGGGGCGGGGTCTGCATCAGCGTCATGTCACGCAGGCCGGCGAGCGACAGGTGAAGCGTGCGTGGTATCGGGGTGGCCGTCAGGGTGAGAACATCGGTGTCGAGTTTGAGCTGCTTCAGCCGCTCCTTGTGCTTTACGCCGAACCTGTGCTCCTCGTCGACGATGATTATTCCGAGATTCCTGAACTTCACGTCAGGGCTCAGGAGGCGGTGAGTACCGATCACGATATCGATCTTTCCATTAGCGAGGTCGGCGATCACTTCGGCCTGCTGCTTCGTGGTCGCGAAGCGGCTCAAAGTCCTGACCTGAACCGGAAAATCGGCGAGCCTGTCGCCGAATGTCCGCGCGTGCTGCTCGGCGAGAATGGTCGTCGGGACGAGAACCGCGACCTGCCGCCCTGACTGCACTGCCTTGAATGCGGCGCGAACTGCTATCTCCGTCTTGCCATAGCCCACGTCGCCCACGAGCAGACGGTCCATCGGCCGCGCCCGCTCCATGTCGCTCTTGACGTCGCTCGTCGCGGTTCGCTGATCGGGCGTGTCCTCGAAAAGGAATGACGACTCGAGCTGCCGCTGCCACGCCGTATCGGGCACGTGAGCTGGACGGCTTGCAACCTTTCTCCGCGCGTAGAGATCGAGGAGCTCGACCGTCATCTCCTGTATCGCCCGCCGGGTCCTGTCGCGCTGCTGGCCCCAGCGCTTGCCGCCGAGCGTATGGAGGCGTGGAGGCGGGTTCTCGGGAGAGATGTCGGCTGCCGACCTGAATCTCTCTATCTGGTCGACGCGGTAGAGCGGGACGTTGAGTCGCGAGCCACCTTCGTACTCGATCACCGCCACTTCGACAGTGCTCTCGCGGAAGAATACCTTTTCGATTCCGCGATATATCCCGACTCCATGCTCGAGGTGCACGACGTAGTCGCCGGGAGTCAGGGCGGTCAGCGATTCGATCGACGTTCCGGTGGTGTACTTCCGCGCGCGGCGAATGCGGCGCTCGCGCCGGAAGATCTCGTGGTCGGTGAGTATCCGCAGTCCGGCGTGCTGCATTCCCCACGGCGGAATGACGAAGCCGCCGTGCAGGACGCCGATCGCGAGCTGCGCGCGCCCCGCGGCCCCCGATTCGCCGAGCAGCTCCTCGAGGCGCTCGGCCTGTCCTGCGTTGTCGCAGAGAATCACCGTGGGGAGACCGTCGGACACGACCTCCCGCAAGCGGCGCATGTCGCGGAGGATCGCCTCGGGCGGGACTATCGGAAAGCTGATAGAAAGCGGATGAGTTTCCGTAACGGCGAGCTCCGCGTGCGAGTCGACAACGCCACCCGCGAACAGCTCGATTATTCCAAACGATCTGATGGTCTCGAGAGTCTCATCCGGAGTGTGATAGAGCTCGCTTCTGCCCGGTGCATCCTCGCCGCGGCGTCTCGCGAGATCTATATGGTGCTGCGCTTCGTCCCAGGTTCGCACAAGCTCCGGTCCGATTCTGCTGTCTTCAGGGACAACCAGGATCGTGTCACGCGCGAACAGCGAGACTATCGAGATGCGCTCCGCCTCTTCCGAGCCGCCAGTGAGCTGGCCGTCAACCGGCAGCACGAGGGCGATCCCGGCGTCGCGGGTCGAGCGCTGAGTGATGAGATCGAAGTGCCTGAGCTCCGCTATCTCATCGCCCCAGAATTCGAGTCGCACCGGCTCGGCCATCCCGAAACTGTAGATGTCGAAGATTCCGCCGCGCATGCTGAATTGCGCGACATCGTCGACCATCGCCACCTTCTCGAAGCCGATGGACTCGAGATGCGCCGCGAGATCCTCGGGACGACGCGTGTCTCCCTTGCGTATCTCCGGTCGCGCGCGAGCCAGCGCGCGCGGCAGCTGTGTCTTCTCCAGGAGAGCTCGTGCCGTCGTGAGAAGAACCCGTAACTCGCCGCGCCCGAGGCGCTCGAGCGTCTCGACCCTCTCGCCCGCGACTTCAGCGTGCGGCTCGGCCTCCCCGAATCCCTCTCGCGGCGGGTAGAACGCGACAAACCCCGCATCGCCAAGGGACTCGAGATCCGCGAGCCACCGCTCCGCGCCGGATACGCTCTCGGCGATGACGACGAAGAACCGGCCCTGACTGGCGTGCGTGAGGGCGGCTACGGCGACGGCGTCGCTGGAACCTGGAAGGCCGGACGCGTGTATCCGGGAATTGTGCGGGGGTAGCGCCGAGACGAGTCGGGAAAATTCAGGAACGGCTCCGATTGCCTCGAGCAACGCTGGCAGTGACACTGCGCGCAAGCTATCCTACTTGTATCCTGCGGGGTAGCCGACTCCCCGAGGCCCCTGAGGAGGCAGCAATGAGAGTCGCAAGGATCATCGCCCCGGCGTTCGTCTTCATTGCCGCGGGGGCCTCTGTCTCTGCTGCCCAGGTCATCGAGGAGAATCGGGCGGGAACGGTTGCCTCCGGGTTCGCCCCACCCATCGATCTCTGGCTCGACCAGGTGTCATACGATCGCGGAGCCAGGATGCGGCCTCACTTCTCCACCGAGCCCGGCGCATACGTAGTCGTCGTGAGGGTGACCGCCGATGGCGAGCTGAGGGTGATGTACCCGGGTCGGCCCGGATCGCAGAGGCCGTACGAGCTTGGCCAGTTCAGGGACGACAGGATGCCCTACTCGGACGACCCGGCAGGCAGCCTTTACGAGTCAAGCGGCCGCGGGTTCGTATTCGCGATCGCCTCGTACCAGCGTTTCGATTTCAGCGGGTTCAGGCAGGGCAATTACTGGAACACGGCGCGCCTTGCGACATTCGGGCGCTACGCCGATCCATTCCAGTCGGTTCGCAGCTTCGTCGACGAGATATTGCCGGCGACCGCAGAGTACTCACTCGACTACGAGGTTTACGAGGTCTATTCCCGGGGCGTGAACAGTGTATACGCGAGCAGCCTGTACGGCGGTCGCTACGGCTACTACTCGCTCAATGACTACCACGATGCGTGCCTCTCCGCGTTCGGCATCCGGCAGTCATATCACTGCCGTTCATACAGGGGCGGCTACTACGGCCCGATCATCGTCGTAAATCCGCGCTCCCCGAACTCGCCGCGTCCTGCGGGCCCGAAGATGAAGGAGCCGCGGCCGGTTTCACCGCATCCGATCGTACCGAAGAGTCCGATCGTTCCCGAGGGAAGACAGGCGGACCGGGATGTAGCTGAGGCCCGAGAGCGCAACGAGCGGGCCCGGCGCCTTGCGCCTGGAGTCGAGCGCCGGAGCGAGCCGGTTGTCGCGAACCCTCGCATAGATCGTGATCCGCGCACTGAGTCGCAGCCGAGAGGACCGGTGATCTACCGGGGCGCACCGCGCAGCGAGCCGAGGAGCGAGCCGCGCACTGAGTCTCGTCCGATGGGCAGCCAGGTGCAGCGCGCTGAGCCGCGTGCGCCGGTTCGCTCAGAGCCTCGCGCCGAGCCGCGCCCGCAAGTGGAGAGATCGCAGCCACCGGCAGTCGAGCGGGCAGCAGCAAAGGAAAACGGTAAGACCTGACGCAGGGACCTGAGAGAGAGAGATAGGACTGCTCCGGTTATATTTGAGGGCTGTCCTACCCTGGAACCAACTTGAATCTCGACCACATCCGCAACTTCTGCATCGTCGCGCATATCGACCACGGCAAGTCCACGCTTGCCGACCGGTTGATCGAGGCGACAGGCATGTTGCAGAAGCGGGAGATGAAAGCCCAGGTGCTCGACACCCTCGACCTCGAGCGTGAGCGCGGCATCACGATCAAGCTCAACGCAGTGAGGATGAGCTACAAGTCGACGGACGGCGGTCTCTACGAGCTGAACCTGATCGACACACCGGGCCACGTCGATTTTACATACGAGGTATCGCGATCGCTCGCCGCGTGCGAGGGCGCAATTCTCGTCGTTGATGCGTCGCAGGGAATCCAGGCGCAGACTCTCTCGAACCTGTTCCTCGCGCTCGATGCGGGACTCGAGATAATCCCGGTTCTCAACAAGATCGATCTACCCGGCGCCGAGCCCGAAAAGCGGAAGCAGGAAGTTCACGACCTGCTCGGTGTGGATCCTGACGACATCCTGCTTGTCAGCGCGAAGGAAGGCCTCGGAATCCCTGAGCTCCTCGAGCAGATCGTGCGCAAGGTTCCGGCGCCGGAAGGAAATCCGGCAGGACCGCTCCGTGCCCTCATCTACGATTCCTATTATGACAGGTATCGCGGGGCGATCCCGAGCGTGCGTGTCGTCGACGGCACGATAAAGGTCGGCACGAGGATCACGTTCGGCGCGAGCGAATCGGTCTACGAAGTTGCGGAAGTCGGTTTCAACCAGCTTCGCCAGGTGAAGACCGACAAGCTCGGGCCGGGCGAAGTCGGCTATGTGGTCGCGAACGTAAGGTCGGTGAAGGAAACGCGCGCCGGTGACACTATCTTCGACGCGACGAATCGCGCGCCCGAGGCGCTCCCCGGATACCGGGATGTCAGGTCTTTCGTTTTCGCCGGCATCTATCCGACTGACACTCAGCAGTACGAGACACTGCGCGACGCCCTGGAAAAGCTCCAGCTCAATGACGCATCACTTCACTACGAGCCGGAAACATCGACCGCGCTCGGCTTCGGCTTCCGCTGCGGATTCCTTGGCCTCCTTCACATGGAGATCGTCCAGGAGCGGCTCGAGCGCGAGTACGAGCTCGACCTCGTCACCACCGTGCCGAGCGTCGAGTATCACGTGCACCGGACTGACGGCGTGATGCAGCTGATCGAGAATCCGTCACGGATGCC
>JBPCJP010000048.1:0-3101 GCA_051005175.1 Gemmatimonadaceae bacterium
GTTCGCCGAGCTCGACGCGCATACTGCGAGATTGCGCGAGTCGGGCGCGCTCGCGCCGCACGGTGATACGGAGTTCCAGTACAACAGGGAGGAGCTTTTTGCGAAGCTCCGCGAGCCGGTGGAGCGGCGGCTGAGCGAGTTCGACACGGAGAAGGAGGCGCGCGAGATCACCGAGTCAGTGAAGGCGGCGGTGGCGCAGGCATTTGGCGTCAACGTTCTCGCGATCGGACTTGGAGCGCTCTTCGTGACAGCCTTTACTACCGCCGCGCTCGATGTCACCGGAATATTGACCGCGACGATATTCGCGATTGCGGGCTGGCTCATCGTGCCGGCAAAGCGGCGGCGCCTCATCAACGACTTCGAGACAAAGATCGCGAAGCTGAACGAGGATCTTGCGGCGCTGATCAGGGCGAAGTTCGAGGACCAGCTGAAACGATACGAGGAGCAGCTTCTCGAGGTGATAGCTCCGTACGAGCGCTTTCTCGAGACTGAGAGAGCACGGCTCGATACCGGGCTTGGCGAGCTTCGCGAGGCGGAGACGGAGGTCACGGCGCTCGAGAGCCGCGTCGACAGGACTTTTCCGGAAGCCGCCTGACCTGACCCGGGACTTCACTTCATGAACGATTACTCGTCGTACGATGCAATTGCGCTTGCAGAGCTTGTCAGGACGCGGCAGGTCACGCCGCGCGAGCTCGTGTCAGCCGCGATCGACCGGATCGAAAAGCTCAACCCGAGTCTCAACGCAGTTGTTCACAAGTTCTACGACCGGGCCCTGAGCGAGGCCGATGCCTCGGAGGGCGACGCTCCATTTCACGGAGTTCCGTTCCTCCTTAAGGACCTCCTCTCATGGTACGCAGGTGAGCCGACGTCGAGCGGCAGCCGGCTCTACGCCGGCTGGATTCCTCCGCACGACACCGAGATCGTCAGGAGGTACCGGCGCTCGGGAGTGATCATCCTGGCGAAGACGAACACGCCCGAGTTCGGATTGACTCCGTATACAGAGCCCGAGCTTTTCGGGCCGGCGCTCAATCCGTGGGACACGTCCCGCACCACCGGTGGCTCATCGGGCGGTTCAGCTGCGGCCGTTGCGAGCGGGATGGTTCCGTGGGCCGGTGGCGGCGATGGCGGTGGGTCGATCCGCATTCCCGCCTCGTGCTGCGGACTGTTCGGGCTCAAGCCGACGCGCGGACGCACCCCGGCCGGGCCGATTATCGGCGAGCTGTGGCAGGGGGCGGCGATCGAGCACTGCATCACGCGGTCGGTTCGCGACAGTGCGGCAATGCTCGACGCGATCTCCGGGCCTGACGTTGGCGCTCCATACTGGGCTCCGCCCACGGAGCGGCCGTTTCTCGATGAGGTCGGACACTCGCCGGGAAAGCTCAGAATAGCGGTGACGACGTTTCCGTTTCTCGGTCATGCGGTTCATCCCGACTGCGTCGAGGGGGTCGAGAAAGCAGTCAAGCTTCTGGAATCCCTCGGTCACGAAGTGACAGAATCTGCGCCGGCAGTCGACCGCGAGATGTTCAATCGCGCATTTCTCACCGTCGTTTGCGGGGAGGTGCGCTCAGACATTCTCGAGGCCAGGGAGAGGCTTGGACGCACACCGCGCCCAGCCGACGTCGAGTACACGACATGGGGGCTCAATCTCCTCGGCGCATCTCTGTCAGCCGGCGCGTTCGTCAAGGCGGAGCGTTACCTGCGCAGCTCGGCGCGGCGGGTCGGCGAGTTCTTCGAGAATTTCGATGTGCTCGTCACGCCGACCATGGCAGTGCCGCCCTATCCGACCGGCAAGCTGCAGCCGAAGCCGCACGAGCGGGTGATGCTCAAGCTCCTCGGGAAAATGCGCGCGGGGAACGTCCTGAAAATGCTTGGCGCGCTGGAGCAGACCGCCGACAAGATATTTGACGCGATTCCTTATACGCCGTTGTTCAACGTGACGGGACAGCCGGCGATGTCCGTCCCGCTCCACTGGAGTCCCGGAGGTCTCCCGATCGGTATCCACTTCGTCGGCCGCTACGGAGATGAAGCGACGCTGTTCAGGCTGGCAGGCCAGCTCGAGCAGGCACAGCCATGGAGTCACAGGAGACCGCCGATCCACGGCTGATCAGCGCGCGAGCGGGAGCTCCTTTACCGTGACGTTTTCGACGGCTGACGGATTCGCCGTCAGGATGCGGCGGTGATAGTCGACCTGGCCGAGGTGGTACGTCAGGTGGACGGCGAGATGTGCCAGGAATTCCCCCGTGCGCACCTGCCGGTCGGCGATCGGTATCGGGTATGCCTGGCCGAGCCGTTCGGGGTCGAGGTTCTGAAGGGTCGTCTCGAGCTCTTCGATCGTCGCTTCTATCTGCCGGCGCAGATCCTCGCGGGACAGATCACGGCTCTCGAATTCGGATTCGCGATTTCTGACGTAGCCCGTGGAACCAAGTGTCGCACCGAAGAAATGCCGGAGGTTCCCTACTATGTGGAGCACGAGATTGCCCGCCGAATTGGAGATCCCCGGGGTTGTCAGCCACACTGACCCGTCATCGGGATAGGCGGCGACCTGCGAAGCGAGCGACCTGAGGTCTCTCACAAGCAGGAAGCGCAGCGCATCGCGGAGAATCATCGTCTCCGGCGTCCCGGGGTTGCTGGTCATCAGGCAAATCTTGCAGAAGCTCGCGCCTTGCGGCAAGAATCCGCCCTGCCTGCACGCCTCTTGCCCATAAGCGTTTCGACTCCAACTGGAACCAGGGAATGAAACGCATCTCGCAATCACTTTTCTTACTGATTTTCCCGGCGCTGGCCGCATGCACGGTCTCGGAGAGAAGCGACACCGCCGCGGATTCGGCTGCCGCTGCTGCAGCCGCGGACACCATGACAATGATGCCGCCAATGACGATCGACTCGGCGGCGATGATCGATCCGAACTTGCGCGCGGCGAACATGCGCATAGAGGTCGATCTCAGTGCGCGGAAGCTATACGTGCTCGACGGGCCCGACAGGTCGGCAACCTACGATGTCGCGGTCGGATCCAAGGAATGGCCGACTCAGACGGGACAGTGGAGGATCACGCAGGTGGTCTGGAACCCGGAGTGGATTCCACCCGATGAGTCGTGGGCCGA
>JBPCJP010000049.1:0-6275 GCA_051005175.1 Gemmatimonadaceae bacterium
TCGAACTCATCGACCTCCTGCGTTGCCCTGTCGATCACGAAGAAAGCTGGCTCGTCGCTGCGTTCACGCAGATGGACCAGCGCTTCGTCATCGAGGGGCAGCTCGGCTGCCCGGTCTGCTCGGCGACATATCAGATAAGGGCGGGAGTCGCGGAGTTCGCTGGCGCACCGGCCTTGAGCAAGGGAATGCGGACCGTCGCCGGCGCTGACGAGGCCGTGAGATTCGCAGCGATGCTCGGCCTGATCCGGCCGGGCTCGGTCGCCGTGCTCCATGGCTCAGCTGGGGTTAACGCTGCTTCGATCGCCGAGATGACAGGAGCGCGCATTATCGTGGCGAATTCGCTCGCGCCGACAGGTGAGAGTGAGCGCGTCGGAGTCGTCACGGCAGCCAGCCGGTTGCCGATTGCCGCGGGCTCACTCGACGGAATTGTCGTCGAGACGTCATCAGATCAGGCGATCGGCGAGGCGCTGCGGGTTGTCAGACCCGGAGGGCGAATCGTCGCACCCGCCGGAACCACGGCCGGGGGGCGATTCGTCGAGCTAGCGCGCGACGATCAAAATGTCGTCGGTGAAATCGCAGTGCCGCTCGTCACCCTCGGAAGGCAAACACCGCGCTAGTCACGCTCTGCGCGGATCAGGACCTTGCGCCCTCTTTTCCGTACATTGAGTCGATAACGTCCTTGTAGTTTCGATCGACCACCCGCCGCTTCACTTTCTGCGTAGGCGTCATCTCTCCCTTCTCGAGAGAGAAATCGTTCTCCAGCAGCGCGATCTTCTTCGGTCTCTCGTACTGGGCGAGTCCGCCGAGCATCCCGAGAACCTCTTCCTCCATCTTCGCATGCACGGCCGGCATGCGGATAAGCTGTGCGCGGTCGGTCCAGATGAAGTTCTTTCGCTTCGCCCACGTCTCGAGCGGCTCGAAGTTCGGAACGATCAGCATCGACGGGAATCTTCTCTTGTCCCCGAGCATCACGGCCTGGCTCACGAACTCGTTGGTCTTGACGAGATTCTCCACTGGCTGCGGCGCGATGTTCTTTCCGCCCGCGGTCACGATGATGTCTTTCTTACGGTCTGTGATTGCGAGAAAGCCGTCGCGCAGCTCGCCGATGTCGCCGGTGTGGAACCATCCGTCCGCGTCGATCGCCTCCGCCGTGGCCTCGGGATTGTTGTAGTAGCCTTGCATCACTCCGGGCCCCCTCGTGAGGATCTCGCCGTCGGGCGCGATCTTCACTTCGACTCCCGCGACCGGCCGGCCGACGGTTCCAATCCGGAATTCGGTCGGCGTGTTTACGCCTATGACCGGAGACGTCTCGGTGAGGCCGTATCCCTCGAGGATGATCAGGCCCGCGGCGTAGAAGAACTTGTTGATCTCGGGGGCGAGAGGTGCTCCGCCGGAGACGAAGAACCTGAGCCGGCCGCCCGTCCTCGCCTTCAGCTTGGAGAAGACGAGCTTCTGGGCGATTGCGTACTTGCGCGCAAGAACTCCCCCTGGCTCACCGCCCGCGAGCTTCACGTCCGCCCACTTTTCGGCGACGTCTCTCGCCCAGAAGAAGATCCTCTTCTTGATGAATCCGCCGGAGAGCGCGTTCTGGAGAACCCGGGCGTACATCTTCTCGTAGAGGCGCGGAACCGAGAAAACGATCGTCGGCCTCACCTCGACCATGTTCACCGGAACCGTGTCGAGACTCTCCGCGTAGGCGATCGAGCTTCCGGTCGCGAACATCAGGTAGTCACCCATCCGCTCGAAGATGTGCGAGAGCGGCAGGAAGCTCAGGGACACGTCGTTTCCCTCGAAAGGAAGCTTGTAGCGCGTCGCTTCGACGTTTGAGCGGATGTTGTTGTGCGTCAGCATGACGCCTTTGGGATTACCTGTCGTTCCCGAGGTGTAGATGAGCGTGGCGAGATCGTTGGGCTCTACGCTGTCGGCGGTCGCCCGGTAATCGGCCAGAGTCTGCGGCGTTTCCGCGGAGGCGCCTCTCTGCTCGAGCTCCTCGAGAGTCATGTCCGCCCCGGGGCCGACAGGATCGAAGCTTATGACATGGGTCAGCGAGGGTACCTGCGACCTTATCGACGCTATCTTGGCGGTCTGCTCGGCCGTTGACACGAAGATCGCGGATGCGCCCGCGTCGTTCAGGATGTACGCGATCTGGTCGGCCGGCAGCGTGGGGTAGAGAGGCACGTCGGTAATCCCGATCGTGAGGCAAGCGTAGTCAGAGATCGCCCACTCCGGACGGTTTTCGGCGAGAATGCCGACGCGATCACTCCGCTTGAGGCCAAGAGTCCCCAGGCCCAGCGCGCAATGCCGGACTCTCAGGAGAATCTCACGGTGTGAGAGTTTCTCGTATTGCGAGCCCCGCTTGAACTGAAGAGCGTCAGGCTTGTCGAATCGCTCTATCGCGTCGAAAAATATCTCGTTGAGCGTGCCCGGCTCGGGTGCGGGTCCGCCGCCCGCCGTGAGGCCTTCGGGTTCAGTCGATGTCGTCATCATTGTGGCCTGAGAAAGAGAACGAGTCGCAATGGGCTGCCACGGACGTGCTCGCCGCGATACTTCACGATCGCCGACACGATCACCGAGTCGGTAACCGACCTGAGCCGCGACACGTCGACGCGGATTCGTCTTGTGGCCACGCCGGCTGCATCAGTGGTGTCGGCTGATGACGGCCGTCCCGCGTCGGTCACGAGCCGCGCCAGCCCTGGTGTTTGCTGCGCAGCGAGGTCGAATGTCACCCTGTATGAACGAACCGCGCTGTCGGTCGTCGTCAGACCATGGAGCACCCGCACACCAATGGGGTCAGATACATTGGCTGCCGAGTCGGTCAGCGAATAGAACAGTGAGTCGCTCTCGTTGACGCCGACGATCGTGTCCGGCCGCAGCACGACCGGGATCGTGATGAACCCCGTGAAGCCGTCGACAGCCACGAGCACTCTCGACGAAGTCGTGCTTACACTGTCCCCGACCACCCACCCGGCGACACTGTCTACTCTCACCCGTGCGTCGAGTGCCCTGAAGCGCGCCTGGATGTTCTCCACCTCCTGCCCGCTGTAGTTGAACGCCGTCACCGACAGCGGAGTCGCTACGCCCGTGGAATCGCGAAGCGTGTCACCTGCCACAACCGACGGTGAAGCGAGCGGATCAATGCTGAACGACAGGAGGTCATCGGCGCCGGTCGGGATGTCCACGCAGGCTAGAAAAATTGCGCCGGCGACGAGCGCGATGCCGAGGGCCGGGGCGGCGCGGCTCACAGGAACCGGTCGGCCAGGTGGGTCGCGAGGTTGATGTACGCCTGCGACGCCGGATCGGCGGGACTTCGCAGCACAACCGGCTGGCCGGCGGCGAACGCGTCGGCCGTCGCGATTGTACGCGGGATGACAATCGGGAACACTATGTTGGACGGCAGATGC
Organism: Gemmatimonadaceae bacterium; assembly: GCA_051005175.1. GTDB lineage: Bacteria > Gemmatimonadota > Gemmatimonadetes > Gemmatimonadales > Gemmatimonadaceae > UBA4720. The sequence continues at coordinate 3,402 of JBPCJP010000049.1, forward strand.
CGGCGCACGTAATCGACGACCCGCTCGCTGGCCGGATTCCCCGGCTCGAACATCGTCATCAGGATACCGTCGAGCGTGAGCTGGTCGTTCATCGATGCCATGTCCTGAATACCCCGCAGAATCTGAGGGGTTGTCTGGAGCGCCAGCGGCTCGCACTGGAGTGGAACAATCACGTGCTGGCTCGCCGACAGGACCTTCCGCGTGATCGGGCCGAGGCCCGGCGGTGCATCAACGACTACGACGTGGCACCGGGCGCGGGCTGTCTCGAGCAGGTCCGGCAGGATGTCCGTCTCGCTGATGAGCTGCTGGTAGATCGCGTGATCGGCTTCGTCCGAGACGGAGCCTGCGAGGATGACCCTGAGCCAGGGAAGCGCAGTGGGGAGGATTATCTCCCGGAGCGATTTCTGGCCGTTGAGATAGTCAGCGAAGCCGGCGCTCTCGTGATCGCGCTTGAGCCCGACTCCGTAGCGGACTGAGCCCTGCGGGTCGACGTCTATGATCAGCGTCTTGAGGCCGCGGCGCGCGAAGGCAGCCGCAAGGTTTACCGCCGTGGTAGTCTTGCCGACACCGCCCTTCTGGCTGACGATGGCGAGGACGTCACCCATCTATGTCGGAGACCTCGGGATATTCGCCGCTGGCGAGCTCGTCGGGTGGGGGCGGCTCGTCGGTAGTCCTGATCCGCTCGAGGGTTTCTCTTGCGTGCCTGATCCAGCGATCCGCCTCGGCGCTCGGGGCGGGAGGATCCATGAGAAACGACTCGAGGTGAAAGGCCGCGTTACTCGTCTCGCCGCGTCGAAGGAGGAGGAAGGCCAGGCCGTAGTGGGCGCCGGAGAGTTTTGGCTGGATCTCCAGGGCACGCCTGTAGCAGCGGATTGCCTCGCTCTGGCGGCCGGTCCTCGAGAACGCTATCGCCATGTTCTGGAGAACCTTGTAGTTGGTCGGCTGGTCTCGCAGCGCCAGCGCGTATGACGTGAGTGCGGCCTCGTAGTCACCCTGTCGCTCGAGCGCGAGGCCCTCGCTCAGGTAATCGAGGCGCTTCTGCTCGTTCTTGGGCTTTCCCCCGCTGAAGCGACTCCAGAAAGACATTGGAGCGAATCTACCGTCGAACAACCCTTAGAGCTAGGTTCTGAAGGCCATGTCACCACGCCGACAAACCGTCGATCCTGCGCAGGGAGTTCTTCAAGTCGAGTGGCCGCTCTTCGGCGAGCTCTCCCGCGCGCTCGCGCTCAAGGTTTCGCGCGCGTACGATCCCGATGTTGTCGTCGGAATCGCGACTGCGGGAGTGGTGCCCGGTGCCGTCATCGCCGCGATGCTCGGGCGTGAGTTCCATTCGATCGTGATCAGCCGCCATTTCCGGGCTGAGGGGACGAGGCAGACGCCGGCGATTTTCGGCGCAGCTCCGGCCGAGGTGCGCGGCCAGAGAGTCCTGATCGTAGACGAAACCTGCGACTCGGGAGAAACGATGAGGCTCGCGGTCGCCGCGATCGTCAACGCCGGGGCCGGCGAGGTTCGCACGGCTGTCGGCTTCAAGACTGGAGATTACGAGCCGGACTTTCACTCGCTGGCGACGCAGAGCACGATAATCCTCCCGTGGGACCGGGAGATAATCGTGGATGGAGAGCTGGTTGAGAACCCGGCGTATAGCGAGGCAATACAGGCTTCGCGGTGAGGAATTTTCACTGACTGCGGACTGCGGACGTACTGCGGACACATACTGCGGACTACTGCGGACTCCGTCCCCAGTCCCCAGTCCGCAGTAGTCTCAGTCCCAGTCCGCAGTACGTCCGCAGTCCGCAGTCAGTCCTCTGCCTGCTGCATCCTCTCCCAGTGCCACTCCATCATTTCCGCCGTCCCCATCAGGAACCGGCAGCGGGCCCCCTCTCCGGCGCAGCATTCAGTCTCGAGGACGGCTACCGGATACCCCGCGATCGTCCCGAAAAATGACGCCAGCACTCCCGTTGTCACCTGGCATCCTGGTGAAGGATCAGCGCTACCTTCCCAGCAACCGGAGATGTCGACAATCGCGACACCCTCAGGCTCATCCTGCGAAAAGGTGACGTCACCCCAGCCTGCGTCCCGGAAGAACTCGGCGGTGCGGTCGCCGAACTCCGTCAGCGGCAGGTCTGCGGTGTTCGCCGATGCCCCGCCGGTCTCCTCCATCCATTGCTCGAACGCAGCGTAGATCGAGGCACCGCCCGCGAACCCTGCCTCGCGCAGCGCATTGACCGCGACCTCGGGCTCCGCCGATGCGAGCACGGCTGACCGAAGCTCTCTCAACGTAGGGATCGCGACGCCGACGAGGTGAGTTGTCGAAGAATCCATTTGCGAAGGTTAACAGGAATCCGGCTATTCGGCTTCCCCGATCCGCCGGAGAAGGGCTGCCTCATCTATGATTTCAATGCCAAGCGACTTCGCCTTCTCGAGCTTGCTCCCGGCTTCCTCGCCGGCCACCAGAAAGCTCGTCGCTTTCGACACCGAGTTCGTCACACGGCCGCCAGCCTGCTCGACGATCTCGGTAGCCTTTGCGCGCGCGAGAGTCGGAAGGGTGCCGGTAATGACGACCGTCTTTCCCTCGAGGGCACCGCCCTGGGCGATCTGGCGGGGTTCCACGAAGTTCACGCCGGCGCGCCGAAGCTTTTCCACCAGCCGGCGCGCCGATGGCTCCCGGAAGAACGCGACTACACCCTGCGCGATGATCGGCCCAATTCCCCGTACCGCGCCGACCTCTTCTTCCGTCGCCGCCGCGAGGGCGTCGACGGTCCCGAAATGACGGGCGAGAAGCTGGGCTGCAATCGAGCCGACATGACGTATTCCAAGTGCACCGAGAAGACGCGAAAGCGGCTGGGACTTTGACGCCTCGATCGCGGCGAGAAG
>JBPCJP010000050.1:0-112941 GCA_051005175.1 Gemmatimonadaceae bacterium
GGAATCATGCCGGTGACCATGTCGCGTATTTGAGGAGTTGGCGCGAGACGCTTCATTCCCTCGGTGTCGTCCACTGCTCCCGGGGCAATCGAGTTTATTCGGACCCCCATCGAGCCCCACTCGAGCGCGAGAGTCCTCGTCAGCATGTCGACTCCTGCCTTCGCCGCGCACACATGGGCCTGCATCTCCATCGCGACGAATGCCTGAGCCGCCGAGATGTTTATGATGGATGCGCCTGGTCGCTTGAGGTACTCGAAGGCGGCACGACAGGTGTTGAACGTTCCAAGAAGATCTATGTCGACAACCGACTTGAATCCGTTGGCAGACATTCCCAGAGCTGGCGCGGGAAAATTTCCCGCCGCTCCGCAGACGACTATGTCCAGCTCGCCGAACTTCTCACGCGCTGCCCTGATGGCGCCGGCGAGAGCATCGTAGTCGCGCACGTCGGCCGGAAACCCCGCAGCACGCGCGCCCGAAGGGTCGATTCCGGCTGCTGCCGTGTCGAGTTTCTCCTTCGTTCGCCCTATGAGCGCGACACTCGCGCCGTGTTCTGCAAACCGCTGGGCGATACCAAGGTTTATGCCGCTGCCGCCGCCCGTTATCAGGGCAACCCTTCCGTCCAGTATGCGCTCACCGAATACACTGCTCATCCGTGCTCCATTTTCTGAATCATGCTATTTGTTGGCGCGCCGGCTCCGCCGCACAACCGGCTCTGCCGTTTCGTCTTCGGAGAACATCTCGCGTGCGGCGGCAGTCGAGGCTTTCTCGAGCACGCGCCGGTTGAGCGCCAGGAGCACGCCACCCTCTGTCTGAGATTCCTCGAGCAGTCCAGCGCCGCGCAGCAGTTGAACGTGGTGGGAGATCGTTGGTTTCGATACGCCGAAGGCGCGAGCGAGCTCAACCGAGGTCATGGAAGTGCGCGCAATAGTCGTCGCGATCGCATAACGCGTCGTATCGCCGAGTGCGCGGAAGATGGCGGCGGGGTCGATGACTGTCGCACCCACGGTCGGCAAGCCGGGATCGAGAATCGGCAGAAAAAATCTCGTCCGATCTCCCGAGTCATTATAGGCGGCCCAGAGTCTTGCCACGTTGAAGGCTGAGGGGATGAGATATACCCCCGCAGTCGATTTCACCGGCTCGAGTGTCGAGCCTCGCATCGTCATGACGACATTTCCTTGCATCGTCAGGGGCAGCTTGTTCTCTTTCGCGAAAACCGCGAACGACCGCCGGTTGGCGCCTGCCCGCATCTCCTGCGCGCGCTCCTTCATTTCGCGCTCGAGCCTCTCCCAGGTATCGCTGAAACCGTGCGCCCAGAAGGAGGCGAGGACGTTCACCACCTCAGTTCTGTATGACCCTGGCGAGCTCACCAGCTTGTCGAACGCTGCGGTCGCCGGGCTTTGCCGTGAAAAAGGATGAAGCCCCAGCAACGTGAGAAGTTTTTCCTGAGTTTTCACCTCATTCGCGACTGTCCGCGCGAGGTTTGCGTGTTCCGAGACCAGTGAGTCTACCGCTCCCGGCGCCTTGAAGACTCCGCCGAGCACGAAGGCCTGGAACGTTCTCGCGTCCATCGTGCTGAGGGTTTCGATCATCCCGTTGAAGGTGATCGCTGTCGAAGTTTCGCGAAGCGCATCGGCGATGAGCGGCCACATGAGCGGCGTCGGCGCGACGCTTGCGAGGCTTGTCCGCAAGCGGGCCGGCAGCCGGCGCTCCATCTCCCGGCGCCACTCGTGGAGGTGCTCGCCGGCACCGCTTCCGAGTGCCTGGAGAGCATAAAAAACTTCGAAGCGGGGCGTGACGACCGCGTGGATGAGGCTTTGGGGCATGAATGGTTAGATAACATTCTAACTGAGCTTGGGCAAGGTGTGGGCTTGCGATTCCGCAGTTCTTCGCGACCTTCGCTTACTTCGCGCCCTTCGTGAACATTTTATCGAGAAGCGATGACCGACAAAATCAGGAAATCCGACGAAGAGTGGCAGAAGCAGCTCACCCCCGATCAATACCGCATTGCCAGGAAGAAGGGCACCGAGCCCGCCTTCACGGGGAAGTACAACTCGTCGAAGGAGCCGGGCATATACACGTGCGTCTGCTGCGGGAATCCTCTCTTCGATTCCGATGACAAGTTCGACTCAGGCTCAGGCTGGCCCAGTTTCACCCAGCCCGTATCGGAGGAAAACGCCGAAACTGAAACCGACACCAGCCATTTCATGAAACGGACGGAGGTTCATTGCGCCCGATGCGATGCGCACCTCGGTCACGTCTTCGAGGACGGGCCGGCGCCGACGGGCCTCCGCTACTGCATCAACTCGGCGTCCCTCGACAAGGTCGAGAAGCCCTAACGCCTCGTTCTCGCCGGAGCAGGCCTGGTTGGCACCGGACCGACCCTGGCAACAGTCGGCCTGCTCTCGTTTCCGACACGATCGACCGCGGATACGACAACCTCGTCCGGCGGTGTCGTGGCAGTCGAAGCGGCGAACATGTACGTGCTCTGGATGCCGGGCAGAATCACAGTGCTCCAGTCAGGACCGAAGCGATACCTGACGATCCACCGCCAGACTTTCTCCTCCGCACCGGGCACGAAGTTCACGGTCATCGCGCGTGTAGCGGGATCCCGGCGAAGTGATGCCCGCGGCGCTCGCGGCGGGATGCTATCGAGCCAGGGCGATGGCGGCACCAGCGCCGGACCGGCGTAAGGCCCTGCGAGAAGCTTCTCCACGATGCTGTCCCTGTTCTGCATGAAGACCCTGGCGCTGAAGTGGACGTTCCCCGAAGCCCCGTCCTGGAGGCGCGTTATCGAGATCTGATCGATTATTTCCTGCGTGTTCCACGCGTCAGCAGCTGTTCCTCCAACACGGTTAGTGAAGTTGCCGGGCCAGATGTTGCGGCCCTTCGTGTTCTCGGAGACCCACCACCTGAGGAGGACAGGATACGCGACATCCTGCCTGGCTATCGGCCAGTAGAGCTGGGGCGTGAAGTAATCGACCCACCCCTCGTTCAGCCACTTCTTCGAATCCGCGTAAAGCTCGGCATATGCATCGAAGCCCTTGATGCCGTCGGGAACGCCCGCGCGCCATACGCCGAACGGGCTTATTCCGAACTTCACCCATGGCTTCGCCGCCCTTACCGCTCTTTGCACTTCCCGAACGAAGGTGTCGACGTTGTTTCGCCGCCAGTCATCACGGCTGAGCTTGCCACCGCCTCTTACATACGCCGTCCACGTGACGCTGTCAGGGAAATCGATTATCGCTCCGGCAGAATCGCGTTCCTTGTAAGGATAGAAGTAGTCGTCGAAGTGAATTCCGTCGACGTCGTATCGTTTCACGACATCGGCGATCACTCTTACCGAGTGGCGCCGGACAGCAGTGTCGCCCGGATCGAGCCAGAGATGGCGCCCGTAGGTGCGAACGAGCCCGGGTCGCAGGTTCTTGAGATGGTCCTGTGAAATCTCGGATCTCGCCGACGGATGCCTCGACCTGTAGGGATTGAACCACGCATGAAGCTCGAGCCCGCGCTTGTGAGCTTCCTCGACGGCGAACGCGAGCGGATCGTAGTACGGCTCCGGCGGCCTGCCCATCTGTCCGCCGAGGTATTCGGTCCATGGCTCGAGTGTCGAGGCGTATATCGCGTCCGTTGCCGGCCGCACCTGGAGCACTATCGCATTCATGTTAAGCTTCACTGCCTTGTTGAAGATCGCCAGCAGCTCTGCCTGCTGCTCGAACGCGTTGAGCCCGGGTCGTGAAGGCCAGTCGATGTTCGAGACCGTCGCAATCCACATCGCGCGAAACTCGCGCGGAACCTCCGGCGCTTCGGTTCCCTGTGCCCTCGCGGAAGCAGCGACCCACATGAGTGCGGCAATTGTCAGGACTTGTTTCATGATTCCGTGCGTGAGGCTCTCGCTGAAAGAGCGTTTCTCATCGTGTGCAACATGGGGATTGTTCCTTGACGACTCAATAACCCGCGGCGAAAATTCGGCAACCGACTACAAATTCGAATCGCCGGCCGAGATTCCCGCCGGGCTTACGAACTTCAAGATGGTCGTCGACGGGAAAGAGATCCATCACGCCTCGCTTATCAAGCTCGAAGACGGGAAAACGTTCGAAGACCTGATGAACGGCTTCAGGACGATGCCTCCCGACGCACAACCGCCGGGATGGATGATTCCGGCTGGTGGCCCGAACGCCTGCCACGCCTGCCAGCCTGGCACAACGACGGCGCTGACGATGGTTCTCGAGCCGGGGAGACGCCTGGCAGGCATACGCTCAAGCTCGTGACCGCGCCGGAGGAGATCACGTCGGTAGGACTTGAAAGAGCATTTAGGAAATGCTACTTTATAAAGCGTATTTGCTTTAAGCACCGTGTCCACCTTTCTAAAGATGGATGCTGAAAATGCCCTTTCAAACAGAGAGCGCGGCGGAAACGAAGCGGCCGCACACCTTGTGGACGCGCTTGGGATTCCGCGACGACCCCTACTACGTCGAGCCGCTGCCGGTGGATCAGGAATCGCTAGACCTGTTTGTCGGTCGGGAGGAGGACCGCCGGCGCCTGCTGAGTTTCGTGCGGGAGACCCCGACTGGGAAAACCATGCTGCAAGGGGCACCCGGGGTCGGCAAGACGTCCCTGGTGAATGTCGTACAGCAGGAGCTCTTCGCCGCCGGAGAGCGCTGCCCACTGTTGAGCGTCATCGAGGTACCGGCCGACCAGACGCGCGAAGCGTTTCTGCTCACGGTCATCAGCGGTGTCGTGTCGTCACTGGATGAGCTCTTGTCCGCAGAAGAGTTGCAGGCCCATGCCGCGATGACGCGCGCACGCGAGGCAGTGAGTCAAACAGTACGGTCTGCCAGGGATCTGGGCATGAGCGCGACCTTGCCCGGCGGCATGGGTGCTGGACTCCAGGCGGCTCGTTCTCCGGTTCCCACCACTCCGTTGGCGCCCACGGTGCCCACGCTCCTCAGCTTGCTCAATGGGCTGGTCGAGGTACTCCGCGCGCGCGGCTTCGTCGGACTCATCGTCCCCGTAAACAACCTGGATACCCTCACCGATACCCAGGCGGCACAGTTCCTCAACATCAGCCGCGACATCACCATGGGGCAGCACGCCCCGTCCATTCACTGGATGTTCATCGCGGGCCCGGCACTGTTCCACGTCCTCGAAACGCGGAGCGAGTATCGACGCATTAGTGAGTCGTTCACGAACAACCCGGTCACGCTGGGCCCGCTCGCATGGACGGATGTCGAGGCGGCCCTCGAGCGTCGCTGCGCCTACTTTGCGCTCGAGCCCTCCGCGTCGCTTCCAGTAAGCATGACCCTGGCTCGCGAGATCTACGAAGCCGGCGGCGGCGAACTTCGGTTCACCATGGCTCGACTGTCTCGCACGGTACGCGAGTTTGCCGCCGCCTATCCGTCGGAACGTAAAGTGCCCGACGCCATCGCGCGCGCACTCCTCAGCGAGTGGGGGCGCGCGCAATTGCGCGACGCCCTGCCGACCGAGGGGGAGCGTCGCGTACTCGCGTACTTGCAGTCGCACGAGACGATTCGCTCGAGGGACTTTGCGGCCGTGAGGGTAACATCGGCGCAGCGCCTTTCGCAGGTGCTCGGCTCACTGGTGAAAAAACACTATCTGCAGGGGGGCAATCGCATGGCGTACCGATTCACCCCCGCGGCACGGTTCGCTCTCTACGAGCCCTGAGCCGTCACACCCCGCCGCGCGGCGTCCCTTCCCCCGAGCGCAAACGGGGAGGAGCCGCGATGGCCGCTCCCCCACAAAGACTTAAAGAGGCGCCGGTCGGAATCGAACCGACGAATAGCAGATTTGCAGTCTGCCGCCTTACCACTTGGCCACGGCGCCGGGAACGCAAGTTATCCCCCCCACCCTGCCCCGTACAAGCGCAGGTCTTGCAACGTCGCAGCACATGGTTGTTCGTCGATCAGGCCCCGAGCGCTGCCCCCGTAAGTTCCTCCGGTTCTTTCCCGGGGGCTTTCGCGACGAGGCTTATGTCGACTGGGAACGCGACTACAAGTGGAAAGCCCACGAGCGCTGGACCTCCGAGCTCGGCAAACCGGAGGTTTGGAAGCTCCTTTGAGCAGGGCGGGTTCGCGGAGATAGCCCGGCGTGCACATGTTCCTGAAGCCGACGGTGACGAAGCGCGCCGCACAGGAATATGGCTTCGACTTCATATACGAGTCGCGGCCATCATGGAACACATATGAGAGTCTCCTCGATTTCGCCGGCACCGTGAGCCAGGATGTGCGGGATCTCAACCCGATAGACATGATCGACGCTCAGGGTTTTATCTGGGTCCAGGGGTCGGACGAGTATTAGATTCGCTCAATGCCCGATGGCTTGAGCGTCACGAAGGCCGGCGAGAGTGACATTCCTCTCATTCTCCGCTTCATAAAGGACCTCGCCGTCTACGAGCGGATGCCGGACGAGTGTGTCGCGACTGAAGAAAAACTCCGCTCCACGCTCTTCGGGCAGAATCCTGCGGCGGAGGTGCTGGTTGCGCGGCTCGATGGAAATCCTGTCGGCTTCGCTCTCTTCTTCCACAGCTATTCGACGTTTCTCGCGCAACGCGGGATATATCTCGAGGACCTCTTCGTCGATCCCTCCGCACGCGGAAAAGGTATTGGCTTCCGTCTTCTATCCGAGCTTGCCCGGCTTGCTGTGGAGAGAGGCTGCGGTCGTCTAGAGTGGGCAGTCCTCAACTGGAACGACCTTGCGATCGACTTCTACAAGAGGATCGGCGCCACAGCGCTCGACGAGTGGACTACGTTTCGTCTCGCCGGTGAATCTCTCCACAGTCTTGCCAGGGAATCGAGCGCATGACAGAGCCGGCCGAAGGATCGAGACGGGGAATCTGGTCGCGCTACTTCCGGGGCAGGCGACCCGGGCCGCTCGTCGGGCCGTGGGTGAGTTCACTGATTTTCGCGGGCCTCGTCTACTACCTCGAGCGCACGATGCCCGCGCTCCACGATGTCGTCGGCCCTGTCTACTGGCTCCTGGTCGCCATCGTCGTTGTCCCAACAGGACGCTGGATCCGCGCGAGGTCAGCCGACAGGCGCGGGAAGGACCGGCGCCGGGTTGACCGACGCGAGCCCGATGATAGTTAGTATCTTTTAGCTACTAATTGGACGCCGGGCCTTCCGGCTCCAGCGAATCCCGGTGCCAGTCGTCGTCGACAATCAGCTGCGTAAGCTCGTCGACACGGTCACGGAGAAGGCTGTCGGTGGCACGGGAGATCGATGCGGCTCGCATTGTTATCTCGTCGATCATCGCGCGGACCGCTGAAGCGTCCCCTGTCTCCACAAGAAGCTGGTCGAGCGCAAGCACCGGTGCCACGGTACCCGTAAGGCACCTTGCGAGTATCTCCCGCTGAACCGGATCTCCCAGGTCCATCGTGAGCCGTTTGACCGCACTGCTCTCTCCACCGGCTTCGCCGTGATGGTTCAACGGGACCTCTCCCTCACGCAAGATTTCTCCGGCCGGCAATTTCAGGGTGACCGTGAAGGAAAGCGCGCAGCCTCAGCTCATCCCACCGGTCGAGCACCCACGAACGAACAGGTATCGATGCACCGGACGTTCGCAGCGCCTTGAGGCCGTTCGCTGGAAACTGTTCGCTGATCTGCCGCACTGTTTCCACCCCCCGGTACGCATCACCTGCACCATGCGAGAAATCCCCAGCCATCAAAAGGTACGCGAATCGACCGGACCGGTCGGGAGCAACTGCGTTGACGGTCGCCGGCTCCTCACTCATCCACGCGCGCGGAAGTGTCTTCAGGTACGAATGAACAGATCCCGAGTACTCGCCATCGGCTATCGCTACAATGAACAGTGAGTTGAGCGCATAACCTGCCTCCGCGGCAGCTTCGACAATTCCCGCCGGATCTGACAAGCTGCACCACGACAGCGCCATAGCGCGCGGGCTCGTCTCCGATGCAAGCTCGATCGCCCGGAGAAGGTGGGCCGTGCCATCAGGGCCTGCACCCGCCTCGAGCTCCAGTGGGAGACCCGGCGGCTCGGGGATATATGGAGGATTGCATATCAGCAGATGCGGGCGGAATGACCGCAGGCTTTCCTTCGTCGCCCCGGACCAGAGGTCGGCACACTCGAAACGCGCCCGCGCCGACAAGCCAAGCACTCGCGCGTTCCGCTCCGCGATTCCGATGGCCGCACTGTCGATGTCGATGCCGGTGAGCGTACTCCCTCTCTCAAGCCGCAGCAGGTGCAGCCCCACGAGGCCGCTGCCGGTTGTCAGCTCCACGATTCGCAGCGGATCGAGCGAGCGTCCGTCATGCCTGTGCAGGCTCCGGGCATGCGCGAGCGCTGCTTCGGAAGCGATCGCGCAGAGAAGTGTGTCCTCCGGTGAAAAAAACGAAGTAAAACTGAACGGCGGAACGAATGCGCGCATCCGCGCCGCTTCATCGAGAAGCGAAACGAGGTCGATCCTTCCCTGCGGTGGACGTCCGAAATGATGCGGCATGATGTAACCGGTTCCCTCTTGCGAGGGGCTCACCTCTTGCACTTATCGAGTTGCCGAAGGCTTTAATGCAAACGTCGCACCGAACCTCATGCCATGCTGAAATCCATCGAGCTTCCCGCAATCCCGCTTCTTCCCGTCACTTTCTCGGAGAGCCGGGCAACTGATCTCGCGTCGGCGGTTCGCACCCTTCTCCAGACGCCCGACCTCGATGGCAGCCTGGAGAACGAAAGAGGACTCGAGGAAGACATCCTCCAGACGGCTCGCACACTCGTTCGACGTGCCTACCCGGGCGAGCTTACCTTCGAGCCGCAGGCTGACGCGGCAGTGGATGATGACGCGCGTGCAGAAGTCCATCGGACTCTGCTGGCACTGTATCAGCAGCATGTCCATCTCCCCGTCGCATCACCGCTTGCAAACCAGTTTCATCCCTTCCCGCTGACGCTTCTGCGGGAGCTCGAGCGACCCTGGGAGCGCGAGATGCTGCGCCGGGCCCACGCCCGTCACGATCTTTCAGCCGGAGCACTTCCGGAAAACCCCGCAGCCTTTGCCGGGTGGTATCGCAATACGGCGTTCGCGCATCCGCTTTACGAGCACGAGCTTTACTCATTTCTCGCGAGCGAAGCTTCGCTCGAGCAGATGAAATGGTTCCTCACGATGGAGTGCGCAGGTGAAGCGGGGTTCGACGACATGGTCGCGATGGCGCAGGTGGGAACGCGCGGAGAGGTCAAGATGGAGATGGCCTCGAACTACTGGGACGAGATGGGGAAAGGCGTCACCCATGCCGTGCACACTCATCTCTTCCACCGGCTAATAGACGACCTGGGCCTCGAGGCTCCCTCGGCAGATGAGCTTCAGTGGCAGGTGCTTGCCGGCGTCAACGTGATGCTCTGGAGCTGTATCCCACGCCGTAACGCCTTCCGCGCTCAGGGCGCACTCGGCGCCGTCGAGCTTCTTGCGCCGCAGCGTTGCACTCGGGTCGTGCATGGAGCGAAGCGGCTGGGAATGAAAAAGAAATCGGTCGTGTACTACGGCGCGCACGCGATAATCGATATCGGCCATGCCGAGGGATGGCTCGAGCATGTGATCGAGCCTCAGGTCGCGGTGCACCCGCAATCGCGAATTGGTATTGCGGAAGGTCTCCTCATTCGAGCCGATGCAAGTCTCGACTACTTCGACTTCTGCCTGGCGCACGCCAGGACATTCGCGCCGGGCTAGACCGAACCGGAGACCACCATCGATCCGGTTGGCGATGTTGCGCCGCCCTCCGGCTCCTCGGTCACTGTCACCGAGCGGAGCACGGCACGGTCGATTGCCTGTTTCGAGTACATCATCGCGCTACCACTTTCATCCGGTTGAAAAGTGCCGGCCGATACCCATGCCTGGTCCGTCACTATCCACACCTGGTACGTCCTGCCGTCGCGCGGCTGGCGCAAGCCGTGTGTGATCAGAACCCAGTCGTTCGACACCGGATTCCAGAGCATGCGGCCGCCCGCCCGTCGCTCCGTTCTGCTCGAAAGTGAGATTGCCATCACGTCCTCGCCGGTCATCGCCGCTATCATCGACTCCCGTTGCCTGACGATCAACTGAAGGCTGTCGGCAAGCGGCGCAAGCGTGTCCACGGCGGCAAGCTGGTTCCGGACCGTCCTGCGTTCGGAAGAAACCCGCAAGAGCTGCGCGCCGGTCGCGACGAGCGCGATCGTGGCGACGACGGCATACCAGGTGATCGCGGCAGGAGTCACGGCTGTCGCACCCGTCGGCAGCGCCTTGTGTTGCGCGGGAGTGACACGCCTCGTCTCTCCGGTGATCGCTCTTTGCGAAACCGGAGTCGCCTTGTGGCCAAGTCCGGTCAGGCTCGCGACGCCGCGTGCAATGTCGGGACGCCCCGCCACCGGGGGTGCCTTCGCCTCACGTTCCGTGCGTGCGCGCATGATGAGCCGCGACCTGATTCCCGCGCTGCGCCCCCGGCTCATTTCCTCGCGTGGCACGAGATACCCGAGGATCGCGACCGTCTCTTCCATCGCGGCAAGCTCGGGCCCGCATTCCGGGCAGGCAGCGGCATGAGCGCGCACGGCCTCACCAGTACCGGAGGGTGCCGAGCCTAGGGCGACGGCAGCCAGCTGGAAATCCGCGTCTTCGTGGCTGATTTCCGTCACTCCGTCGTCCCCCGCGAGGTCGGGCCCGGCACTCGCAGTCTCTGCATTGCGAGGCGCATTCTTGTCTTCACGGATTCCGGTGACAGCCCGGAAAGGTCGGCTATCTCTGTCTGGCTGAGCCCGCCGAAGAATCCCATCTCGAGCGTCTCGCGCTGCTCCGGGGGAAGCTCGCGCAACGCCGCGCGCACCTGCTCCCGCACTTCCGCTCCCTCGACGTCGTCCAGCGGATCGTGGCCGTATTCAGGAAAGTCAGCGAAAGGGCTCCTGCGCCGCGGGAGATATTCACGGTCTCCCTGTCTCGCGTGCAGCCGCTCGAGCGCCCTTCTTCTTCCCGCGGTGAGGAGCCATGTGGACACGGCTCCGTTGGCCGGCTCGTATTCATGAGCTCGGCGCCATGCCTCCCAGAATGTTTCCTCCACCACGTCTTCCGCTTCATCGGAATTCCGGAGGAGGCTGAGTACCAGCGAATAAAGCGAGTAGCTCCACTCGTCGTAGAGAGCACCGAGGGCAGTCTCATCGGCGTCGCCGATGAGGCGGAGAAGTGCTACGTCGTCGGCGTTCGTCCTCGCCGCTTCCTCAAGAGGAAGATCCTCGTCGGGCCGGTTCATCGCTGCCGAATGTACGCCCGTGCACTCCGCCTCCGCAAAGCGATTCGGAGTGTATTGTGTGAAGTCTGTGTAACAACGGGAACGTCCTCAGTACTTGGCCAGGTAGTTGTCGAGCTCCCACTGCGAAACCTGAGTGATGTACTCGTCCCATTCCTGCCGCTTGGCCGTGAGGAAGTTGCTCGTGATGTGCTCGCCGAGCGCATCCTTTATTACGGCGTCCTTCTCCAGCTCCGCGCACGCTTCCTCGAGATTGTGCGGCAGGTCGTCGATCCGCAGGCGGCGCTTCTCCCGGTGTGACATCTCCCAGATGTTCGTGTTGACCGGCTCCCGCGCGTCGCTCTTGTTCTCGATCCCATCCAGACCTGCGGCAAGCTGCACCGCCAGCGCCAGGTACGGATTCGCCGAAGGATCGGGAATCCTGAGCTCGCACCTCGTGCCAAGGCCGCGCCGGTCGGGAATGCGGATCATCGGGGTGCGGTTGCGCATCGACCAAGCAACGTTGACCGGCGCCTCATAACCGGGAACGAGCCTCTTGTACGAGTTGACGAGAGGATTCGTTATCGCGCAGAACCCGCGGGCATGGTTCAGGAGCCCGCCGATGTAATGAAGCGCCGTCTTTGAAAGCTCCCACTGCGCCTTCGGGTCCCAGAATGCGTTCTCTTTTCCGCGGAAGAGCGACTGGTGCGTGTGCATTCCACTTCCGTTCTGACCGTAGACCGGCTTCGGCATGAAGGAGGCAAGGAGGCCGAACTGCTGGGCCACGCTGCGCACGACGAACCTGAAAGTGGCGATGTTGTCGGCGGTCTTGAGGGCGTCGGCGTACCGGAAATCGATCTCATGCTGGCCGTGCGCTACCTCGTGGTGAGCTGCCTCGACCTCGAATCCCATCTGCTCGAGTACGCCGACGATCGCCCGGCGCGCATCCTCTCCAAGGTCCACCGGCGCAAGGTCGAAGTAGGCGCCGACGTCGTGAGTGTTCGTCGTCGCCTCGCCATCAGGCCCTCGCTTGAACATGAAGAATTCGGCCTCCATTCCCGCGTTCATCGTCGAGAAGCCCATCGAGCGCGCTTTCTCGAGCTGGCGCTTGAGGACCCGGCGCGGATCCCCAGTGAAAGGAGAGCCGTCGGGCGTGTTGATGTCGCAGATGATGCGGGCCACGCGACTGTCCGAATCCCCCCACGGGAATATCTGGAACGTGTCGAGGTCCGGGGCGAGAAGCATGTCGGACTCCTCGATCCTGACGAAGCCCTCGATGGACGATCCGTCGAACATGATGTCGCCATCGAGCGCTTTCTCGAACTGCGACCGCGGGACCTCGACGTTCTTGTTCACCCCCATGATGTCGGTGAACTGAAGCCTGAGAAATCGCACGTTGTTCTTCGTTGCAAGTGCGAGGATTTCCTTCTTGCTCGCTCCGGATGTGTCCGGCTTCGCTGCTCTTGTTTTGGGCGGCACAGTGCCTCTTGTCGGCAGGGGGGTTTGGGGAGAAGCAGCGAAGCTATGGGGGCCACTGCCTTCTGTCAATCGATTCGTGCGTTTTGCGCACCATTTGCGCCGCGAACTTCACAACCTCCCGACTATTCTTGCAACAATGCGAATAAAATTGTGCAGAATCTGCAGGTTTTAGCCTGCGCGGGTCAACCTGCCCCCGCGTCACCCGCCTGAATAGCCACGGCAAATTTGTGTAGGTTGTACGCCATGAACGAGCAGCAAAAATCAGAAGTCATTTGCAATGTGTGCTCGACGCCGGGGTCGGGGCGTTTCTGCGCAAGCTGCGGAGCGTCGCTCGTGGCTACAGGGTGCGCGGGATGTGGTGGCCAGCTCGAGCCAGGCGCGAAGTTCTGCCATAACTGTGGACGGCCCGTGGGCGGCGGACGCAGCGAGACAGTGGACCAGGCGCGACCCGGTGGACCGTCACGACTCCCGTGGATTGCCGCCGGGATCGCGATAGTCGCAGTGGTTGCCTACCTCGCCGGCGGGGCATATGGCAGCAGAAACAGTTCGGGCAGTTCAGCTCCGCAGACGGCACTCGACGGTTTCGGCATCCCCGGCTCGGCACCGGGGGCGATATCCCGCGGACCCGACATCTCGCAGCTGACCCCTCAGGAGAGCGCTGATCGTCTGTACAATCGTGTGATGCTCCTCGCCGGACAGGGGAAAACCGACAGCGTGCTGTTCTTCGCCCCGATGGCGATAAGCGCATACGAGATGATGAGCCCCCTGAACGCGGACCAGCGGTACGACATCGGACACATAGCCGAGGTGGCGGGTGTGCTTCCAATGGCGAAGGCGCAGGCGGACACGATACTCTCCGGCAACCCGACGCACCTGCTCGGCCTGATACTCGGAGCGAGGGTAGCCTCGCTGGAGAAGAACGAGACAGCGCGCCGGGCATTCGACGCGCGGATCCTGTCGGTTTATGATGCTGAAATGGCGAAGCGTCTTCCCGGATACGACCGTCATGCCGATGAAATCGCCCGGGCTGTGTCCGGGGCGCGACGGCCGGCTGGCGGCGCTACGTGACGCCAGTGGCAGGACCGGCCTTGACTCGCGGGATGCAACGCAGTATTCGCAGGTAACTCAGGCAGTCGCAATACACATGAAGGAGGGGGGCACGCGACGTGCAGCGCTGCCCGCCAAAAACCGTGGCGCCGCACAACACGAACGCTGAAACAGCGAGGGGGATTGGTATGCCAGGCCGTGATGAGACAAAAGAGACGTACAGATTCGCAGATGATGACGACTCCGATGATCTCGGTGGTGGTTTCGGCCGGCGCAAGCGGTCGTACGACGATGACGAAGACGAGGATGGCGGCGGCTGGGCGATAAACGAGGACCACAGCGATCGCCTCTGGGACAGCGCCGACGACGTCGATGATGATGACGATGAAGAAACTCCCGCGACTGAAGGCGAAGAGGTCGAAGAGGAAGAGGAAGAGGAGGATATCTTCGGCGGCGGAGCCCCTCGCGGCCGTCGCGGGCGTCCAAAGGGATCGACGAACGCGAACCGTGAGAAGCAGCTTCTCGCCACTACCGCCCCTCGCGTTCCCGTAGTCGACACCCCGGATGACGACGCGCTCCTCTTCGACGCCGACGATGAATCGATCGCCGACGAGCCTGCGACTGCGCCGCGGCCGGCAGGTGATTCGGCGACCGACGGCCGCAGGAACGCGATGAAGAAATCGGCGCCACCGAAGCCTGCCTCGAAGCCTGCCTCGAAGCCCGCCGCGAAGAAGGCGGCAAAGAAGGCACCGGCGAAGAAGACAGTCGCAAAGAAGGGCCCCGCGAAGAAGGCGACGGCAAAGAAATCTTCAGCGGGAAAGAAGGGATCGGCGAAGAAGAAATCGTCGAAGCCCCCACGCAAGGCTCCTGGCGGCCGTAAGGCGCCAGCGCGGAAGGGCGGCGGCAAGGGCGGAAGAAAGGCAAGCGCCTCAGGTCGCAGGGGCGTCAACCGCGGCGTGAAGAAGATCGTGCGGAAGGGCGGCGGCCGCGGTCGCCGCTAGTCTCAACCGCAACCGGCCGCGAGAATGGAAGAAGGCGAAAACCGCTGGCGTAAGATCCTCCTGTCCGGCGGCGCTCTCATCGGCGCCGCCGCGGCATACAATGCGCTCGCCCGAAAGGACGTAGACGAGCTTACCAACCTCATCGGCGGTGAGGAAGGCGGATTCGAATGGCGGGGCAGGCGAATCGCATTCACCCGGCGAGGGAGCGGTCCGCCGATTCTCCTGGTGCACGGAATTCACGCGGCCGCCTGGTCGTACGAGTGGCACGACAACGTCGACTATCTTGCCCGCGGGAATACCGTATATACGATCGACCTTCTCGGCTTCGGTCGCTCCGAGCGGCCGGCAATTCGTTATTCGGCGCGCCTCTACATATCTCTGATTTCAGACTTCGCTCACCAGGTGATAGGTGAGCCCTGCGTACTCATTGCAAGCTCGCTGTCCGGCGCCTACGCCATCGTACTCGGCGCCCGCGATCCTGAGCGGTTTCCCGCACTTACCCTCATCGCCCCCACCGGGCTCGTGCGTCTGAACAAGCCAGCGGGCGTCACCAACGAAGCGGGGCGGCTTGCTGTCGAAGCCCCGGTGATCGGGACCGCGATGTTCAACGCGCTCGTCTCGAAGCGCAGTATTCGGCACTACCTCGAGAAGACATACTCGGACGACTCGATCGTGACCGACGATCTCGTGGACATCTATTACTGGGCCGCACACCAGAGGGGCGCGCGGCACGCACCCGCGGCATTCATTTCAGGACATCTCAACATCGATGTGCGCCATGCGCTGCGCCGGCTCTCCCAGCCGTCACTGCTGGTCTGGGGAGAAGAGGGATCCGCTGCGCCGATCGAGGAGTACCGGGGTTTTCGCGCAATAAAACCCGACATGGAACTGGCCGTTCTCACCCCTGCCGGCGACCTGCCGCACGACGAGCGGCCAGATGACTTTAATGTTATCCTATCCACATGGCTGAATCGCCTGTCGCTCTCCTCCGCGCACACTCCCGCCACGCTCCCTGGAACGCCCGAGGTCTTGCCGCCCACGTGACCGCATTGGTAGACGCCGCAGGGATGCGGCCCACCAATGCATCGGCGCGCGCTGCGCCCACTGCCCGGTCGGTAAGGTTCTACGTTGCGGGCGGGTTGCTCGATCGCCCTGAAGGAACCGGCACAGCGGCGACGTACAACTACCGCCACCTGTTGCAGCTTCTCGCGATAAAGATCAGGCAGCGGGAAGGCCAGAGCCTCGAGAAGATAAAGGAAGAGATGAAGGACATGACTGGCGACGCACTGGAGCGTCGCATCGCCACGTCTCTCGCGCCAGCTCTTCTTTCAGGCGCCGATACGACTGTAGATCGTGAGGACGGAAATCCTCACAGCTGGCGCCGCGCGCTCGTTGCCGACGGGATCGAACTGCATATTCGCGACGACAGCCCGGCCGCACGCGAAGATGCCGTCATCGCAATGCGCGAGGCAGTTCGCGCCGCACTCGGCAGGTCAGATATCAGGTAGCAGGTAGCATCAGATAGCGGGCGCTACAGGATCCGACGGAGCTTCTGAGCGCCCGATTCCTTCACCTTGTCGAGCCACGGGCGCTGCCTGAAGGTTTCCAGCTTAATCTCTTCGGAATACTTCAGGTCTTCAAGGAATATCTCGTCCATTTCCTGCCCGACACCCGCGTCGAGTGCCACGATCTGCGCTTCGTTGTTGAAGGCGATCGAGCGATTGTCGAAGTTCATCGAGCCGATGACGGAGAACAGGCCGTCCACCACGATGGTCTTGGAGTGCATCATTGCCGGCTTGTACTCGTAGATCTTCACTCCACCCTCGAGCAGTTTTTCGTAGAGGGCGCGTCCGGCATACCATGTCGTTTTTACATCGGACTCTGCGCTGACGGTGAGGACGCGCACGTCGACGCCCCGCTTTGCCGCGTTTATCAGAAGCTTGCAGAAGTCAGCGCTCGGGACGAAGTACGAGTTGGAGATGTAGAGCGTCTTCCGGGATCCGGCGATACTGAGGGCGATGAAACGCTCCCCCGGCGTGCTTCCGATCGTCGGAAGACTGTGCATCAGTCCCGCTTTGACGGTTCCTTCCGTCTCGAAGGAGGCAGGAGGGAAGAAAACGTCTCCCGTCAGAAGCTCGCCGGTGCTTTCCGCCCATCCTGCTGCAAAGGCGGCCTGGAGAGCAGCGACCGTCGGTCCCGAGAAGCGAACGTTTGTCTCGCGCCATTGCTCCGGCTGGCGACCGTTTCCGAGCCAGTAGTCGGCTATTCCGAAGCCTCCCGTGTACCCCACGCGGCCATCGACAACCACCGCCCTCACGTGCGACCGCTGACTCGCCTTGTGCAGTGTGTACCACCTCACCTTGCGCAGCCACCCAATTTCCACACCCGCTTCCCGGAGGCCTCCTTTCCATTCGTCGGTCAGCGTACCCGATCCGAATGCGTCGAGCAGCAGGAGCACGCGGACACCTGCGCGTGCTCTCTCGCTCAGGTACTTCGCAACCGTATCGGCGACTACTCCTGGCTGCGAGTAGTACATCTGCATGGTTATCGTCTCCTTCGCCGATGCGAGGTCTTCCCAGAGCTTCGGGTATGTCCCCTCGCCGTTGAGAAGTATCTCGATCTTATTCCCCGGCTCGATGTGCGTCCCGGTGAAGAGTTCAATCGATCTCGGGAAAAGCGGGTCGCTTACCTCGGGAGGGCCTTCGCTGTCTCCCTCCGTGATGACCGTCCTCACGTACCCGCCGCGGGTGAGGGACAGAAGGCCAACGAGCACAAGCGTGAGCACCAGGATCGCCGCGATGGTGAACAGGGCGTATTTCAGGATTCCCATCTTTCAGCTCACTCCAGGTGTCGGTTATTTCGCCACGCCGGCGAATGATCGGCGTGGTGCTCCTTGCCGCGTCGTAATACTTGGAACAGTTTGACTCCCACATGCAATCGGCAGCCCGCAAACGCGCCGCGAACCGCGCCATTTACCTTGACCGGTCGCTCGAGGCGCTACCAGTCTTCCGGCTCAGCGACAGCGCCGATGAGTCGGCAATAACATACTCTCCTCCCTCGGGCGGACGATGGCGGGTGCTGCCGCTGCCAGGCGATCGCGTTCCGGGAACGTTCGACCAGGACGTTTATGTCGAGATTCTTCACCGTTATTCCGAGGCCGGATTTCCCGAAGACGGAGTTGTCTCATTCACGCTTCATGCCTTTCTGCGGTCGATAGGTCGCCGGGTTGACGGAAGGACGTACGAGCAGCTGAGATCGGCGCTCAACCGGCTCGAGCGGACCATCCTGGAATCCAGCGGAGTCTACGTTTCGGCGAAGCGTCCTGAGCCCATGGAGGGTCGTTTCACCATTCTCACCTCGGTGGGGATCGAGCGCCGGCGGCTCGCCGACCGTGAGCAGTTTACCCTGTTCCCGGTCCTCAGGGCCTCCGAGCCCGGCGACGCACGCGTCACAATCTCCCCGCTGTTGAGGGAGAACATCTTCGCCGGGCATACGGTTACGCTGTCGTCGCTCCTTTACCAGTCGCTCACCAATCCCGTCGCCCGGCGGCTGTATCGCCTGATGGAGGTGTCACGCGAGGCGGATACCCTGACCTGGCGGGTTCCCCTCGAAGCGCTTGCCCAGCAACTTCCACTGGCCCAGCGATTTCCCTCGCATCTGCAGCGGGTACTGCAACCGGCACACGAGATGCTGGTAGGGGCTGGCGTGGTGCGAAGTGCCTCGTTCCGCCAGGTAAGCCGCGAGTGGATGGTGGACTACGTTCTGGCAAGCCGAAACGTGTGAGCCGCCGGATGTGTCAAATCTCCGCGTAACGAAGGAACTCTCACCGTTTCAGGACGTATTTACTACCTTAAAGGCACGCCTCTCTCAGCCGCAGGATCCGCATGCAGAACCGCAAGCTTCTAATCGCCGCAATCGTCGCCGCGCCGCTAATGGCCGGCGGCTTCGTGATGCAGGACCGCTCTGCCACCGAAGGGGCACGGCTCCTCGACCAGGTCCTCAACATAGTGTCGGGACGCTTTGTCGACAGTGTCGACGCAGCGGCGCTTTATGAAAAGGCAGCCCGCGGCCTCGTTCATGAGCTCAACGATCCATACTCCGTACTTCTGTCTCCCAAGGAGCTGGCGACTTTCACCGCCCAGACTGGCGGCCGGTACGGCGGAGTCGGGATGGAGATCGGAGAGGTGCAGGGTTTCGTGACCGTCCAGCGAGTGTTCCCTCACACTCCGGCAGAACAGGCCGGGGTGATAGAGGGCGATCGCATCGTCCACATAGACACGTCCGATACCCGCGGCTGGACAACGGCGCAGGTTTCTGACGTACTCAAGGGTCGTGCGGGCACGAAGGTCTCCGTGAAATTCATCCGCACCGGTGTCACGGAGCCGATCCCGATTACGTTCACGCGCGCCAACGTGCGCATCCCGGCAGTCCCGTACGCGATAATGCTCGACGGAAACGTCGGATATATCCCGCTTCAGCAGTTCAACGAGACCGCGACGCGCGAGCTCGAGGAGGCGGTCAAGCGTCTCTCGAACGAAGGCGCTACGGGACTCATTCTCGACCTCCGTGGCAACGGCGGTGGCTATCTCGAGCAGTCCGCGACAGTGGCGAATCTCTTCCTGACGAAGGGTATGGAGATATCGAGCGTTCGCGGCCGCGCCGGTTTTCAGGAAACGCTTTACGCGACAGACAACCCTGTCGCACCGGAGATTCCGCTCATCGTTCTCACTGACGGGCGCAGCGCGTCGGCCTCGGAGATCGTAGCCGGAGCGCTTCAGGACCACGACCGAGCGCTCATTCTCGGAACTACGTCCTTCGGGAAAGGTCTCGTGCAGACTGTATATCCGCTCGACGGCGGCTATGCGCTGAAGATGACTACCGCCAAATGGTATACGCCGAGTGGCCGGTCGATCCAGAAGGATCGCAAGCTGATGCCTGATGGGTCATTCGTCGAGTTGCCGCCCGACTCGATGGAGACAGATTCTGTCAGAAGGTCGCGTCCGCAGTTCAGGTCCGACGCAGGGCGAATCGTTTACGGCGGCGGTGCTGTGACCCCCGATGTGATGGTGCAGCCCGACACGCTCAGCACCGACGAGCAGAAGCTTCTGAATGCGCTTGCTCCTAAGGCCCAGATCGTCCGCTCGACCCTGATCGACTATGCAGTCGAACAGAAGGGAAAGGTGACCCCGGGCTTCCAGGTTTCGAGGGAGTGGAGGGACGAGTTCTACAGAAGGCTTGTCGCGAAAGACGTGAAAGTCGACAAGACGCAGTTCGACGCTGGCGGGTCGGAGATCGATCGCCTGCTGGGGTCGAGCATCGCCCGCATAGCGTTCGGCGACTCCACGGCCAAGCGCCGTGACATCGCCAGCGACGCGCAGCTTCGCCGCTCTCTCGAGCTGCTCCGCCAGGGCCGGACGCAGAATGACCTGTTCTCGGTTGCCGGCACGCCGGTTGTGGCATCGGGTGCAAGGAGATAGGTCTTTACTGACTGCGGACTGCGGACGTACTGCGGACTGAGACTCTGACTACTGCGGGCGGTCAACGGTTCGCAGTAGTCAGAGCCCGTGTCCGCAGTACGTCCGCAGTCCGCAGTCAGTAAAGAACCGGTTCCCCTACAACCCCTTATATTCCCCGGTAGTGTCAACTTTTTCGGAGAAGTGATGGCTGCCCTGATCACGCTTGGCGTCGTCGCCGGCCTGCTGGTTCTCCTTGCCGTCAAATCCTTCAAGATCGTCGGGCAGGCAGAGGTAATGGTCATCGAGCGGCTCGGCCGGTTTCACCGGGTTGCGCGCTCGGGACTCAACATCCTCGTTCCGTTCATAGAGGCGCCTCGCACGATCGATGTCAGGTACTTCGAGAGCGACGCTACGGGCATCAAGCGCGTGACGTCCGGTCACACGGCACGGATCGACCTGCGTGAGCAGGTACTGAACTTTCCGAGCCAGGCCGTCATCACGAAAGACAACGTCACGATAGACATCGACGCTGTCATCTACTATCGCGTCGCTGATCCGCAGAAGGCCACGTACTCGGTTCAGAATCTTCCCTACGCCCTGGAAACGCTTACGCGCACGACGCTGCGCAACATCGTTGGCGAGATGGAGCTCGATACAACGCTCACCAGCCGCGATGTGATCAACAAGCGCATGCGCGAGGTGATCGAGGAGGCATCGATCGGATGGGGAGTGGATGTAACCCGTGTCGAGCTGCAGGCGATCGAGCCGCCCCACGACATCCAGCAGTCGATGGAGCTGCAGATGCGGGCCGAGCGCGAGCGGCGGGCCGCAGTAACAAATGCCGAAGCCGGAAAGCGTGCTGCGATTCTCGAGGCCGAGG
Organism: Gemmatimonadaceae bacterium; assembly: GCA_051005175.1. Lineage (GTDB taxonomy): Bacteria > Gemmatimonadota > Gemmatimonadetes > Gemmatimonadales > Gemmatimonadaceae > UBA4720. The sequence continues at coordinate 21,074 of JBPCJP010000050.1, forward strand.
GTGTGCGTGAGTCGCAGGTGCGGCGCGCCGAGGGTGAGAAGGACGCCGCGATCCTGAGAGCTCAGGGTCTCGCGACAGCACGCCTCGCGATGGCAAATGCCGAGGCGGAAGCGATCGAGAAGATTGCGTCCGCGCTTCCCGAGGGACAGGCAGCCATGTACCTGCTGGGGATGAAGTACCTGGAGGCGCTGCCGACGCTCGCCCAGGGCAAGAACGCGACGATCTTCCTGCCCGCCGAGGCGGCCGGAGTGATGGGGGCGATCGGCGGATTGCGGGAGCTCGTGAATCGGGCTGCCGCGCCGGGCCATGAGAGATCCTCGCCACCCGAGGCGCCCCGCAAACTGGGAGACGGGATCTGATTTTGGCGAAGATCTCCCAGGACCGCGCCGAGAGAATCGCCAAGGGTCATGCCTGCGAGCACTGCGGCGAATACAGCTTCAAGAAGATCAAGGTAAGACCCGCAACCGAGTCGCACCGCAAGGCACTGGGAGTGCTGTGGAATGTGACGAAGCTTTGCGGCATCTGCGGCATGGAACAGGAAGCCGGGATCGACGACGAAGGGGAAATCGTTTACACGTCGTAGACGGCGCTGCTTCAGGCCCGGCGACTGGTCACCTGTCCGGCCACGCCGGTTTCCGCGAATACTTGCCGAAGATCGCTCTCAGGTATGTATCCGGATCCTCCGTGCGAACTATCGCGTCGAGCCGGTCCGTGAGCGGCATCTCCCGGGAGAAATCCCGATACCGCCGGTAGCCGTACGGGAAGATGACCGGGCCTCTCCGCATGATGCGGGAAAGCAGCATGTCGGGCACCAGGATACGGGTCATGGCAAAGAACACGTTGAGCGTCTGAAGCGGCGGCAGGTCGCTCTGAACCATTGCCCGGGGCATCGACCCGTGTTTCCCCCACTGGACGTCGATGGCGACCTGCGACTTCGGCCAGCTGGTGTGAAGGATCTTCCCGTGCCAGTAGGTCCATACCTCGTTTGGCGCGCCTGAAGGGTCGTAGCCCACCCAGACAATCTCCTGATCGGTGGCAATCGTAAACGGAATCCATGACCCGTTAACGTCGTCTCTCCACAGGAGATGGTAGGCAATTATGGGCCGGGTGGGGTGGATAACGGCCACCACCCGGGACAGTGGGAACCTTTCATCGCGCTGGAGGTACAAGATCGGTGCAAGGCTACGCGCCAGCATAGCGCCACTGTCGGTTTCTGCTAGCGCGCCTTGTAAAACAATGGGTCGCAAGGGGATGTGGGCGCGGGGTCCGCACCCGGAAAGGGAGATGAGCAGAAGCGCGAAAGTGGTTCGCGCCACGTGCCCGTAGCCCGGCAGTAATCCAGCGATCCCAACACCGGCCTCACGCCTTCCGGCAGTCCCCGGCGGGCGCGAGCTGCAGGAGGACCGATGCGCAAGCCGCGTCCAGTTACGTACAATCCCGCGCAAGTGCTTCATCTGATCAACAGCGACAGGTCAGGCGTCCCACTGAGCTGTCCGTCGTGTTCGGGCAAGATCGCGCGAGATCCTGCTCACTATCCGCCAGCTCCCATGTCGCACGTGACCCTCCAATGTCGAAGCTGCGGACGAACGGCAAAGTACGTCGCCAGCGCCCAGGGCGCCGCCTGACGAAGTAACACGCCCGGCGGCTGCGAGGGCGGCCGCCGGCTCCCCCACATAAACAATTGCACAAAACTTGCCCGAATTTTCGTCGGGTTGTTCGTCGTCGCGCACTGCGGCGATGACCCAGGTACCGGAACGATGGCAATCAGAGTTGCCGGTACGAATGCACTGGCGGAGAACGGATCGTCAGTGAGTACAGTCAGACCCCCCGGGGGGGAAAGGAAAGAGTCATGGCACGCATTACCGGCACAGTGAAGTGGTTCAACGACGCGAAGGGGTTCGGGTTCATCTCCAGAGAAGGCGGCCCCGACGTGTTCGTTCACTTCAGCGCGATCTCCGGCTCGGGATTCAAGTCCCTTGCCGAGGGAGACGTAGTAGAGTTCGAGGTGGTCCAGGGGCAGAAAGGACCTCAGGCGGAGGACGTAACCAAACCGGGCTAAGGAGGAGTTGGCCGGGCGCGGTCACGGAGCAGAGCCCCGGAATGAATTCCGGGGCTCTTTGCTTTCCCGACGAAAGACCGCATAATCACAACCCGTGGCGACCTCAAAGACGCGTAACCAGATATCGCGCGACAAGCTCGCCGAATACAGGAAGAAACGGGATTTCACGAAGACTGCCGAGCCGTTGGGAGATGATGCGTCTTCCGGGCCAGGCCCGCTGCGGTTCGTGATCCAGAAGCACGCTGCAACCCGTCTCCATTTTGACCTTCGGCTTGAGCTTGACGGCGTAATGAAGAGCTGGGCCGTCCCCAAGGGGCCCAGCCTCGATCCCTCTATCAAGCGGCTGGCCATGGAGGTGGAGGATCATCCCGTCGAGTACAACTCGTTCGAGGGAACCATCCCGAAGGGTGAGTACGGTGGCGGTACTGTCATGCTCTGGGACACCGGTACCTACACGGCTGACGGCGTCGGACCTGGGCAAGCTGAAGAGGAGATAAGGGCGCGGTATGCCAATGGCGACCTCAAGCTGACGTTCTTCGGCGAGCGCATGCGCGGCTCGTGGGCGCTGGTGCGGATGAAGTTTTCGCGCGACAATTCTTCCGCAAAACCGCAATGGCTCTTCATCAAGCATCGTGACGAGCGCGCGTCGGATGATGACGTCGTCGCGGAGAACATGACGTCAGTCACCACCGGCAGAACAATGGAGGAGATAGCCGCCGGCATGAGTGACGTCTGGCACAGCAACAGGACCCTCGAACCCTCCCCCACCGTGAAACCCGCAGTTGACCGCGCAGCTATTGCCAGTGGTCTCGAGCCCATGTACGCGTCGATCGGCAAGTCCGTTCCCGGCGAGGGTTGGACGTTCGAGCCGAAATACGACGGTGTGCGCGTGCTTGCCTTCGTCACCGACGACGACGTCCTGCTCGTGACCCGGAACGGGAAGGACAAGTCAGCCCAGTTTCCCGAGATCGTCGACGCGCTTCGCGAGCTGGCGCTCAGGAAGAAGAAGAACTTCGTGCTCGACGGCGAGGTCGTCGCATTGATCTCCGGGGAACCGGCTCGCTTTCAGGAGTTGCAGAGCCGGATGCACGTGCAGGAATCCCACATGATAGCGCGCCACCGCATGGCGAGTCCGGCCGCACTCATTTTGTTCGACATCCTCGTCGCTGGCGACGATGTCCTTGTGCGGGAGGCGTGGCATAAGAGGCGGGCTCGCCTTATCAAGGAGATCGGCAGGAAGACGTCACAGCAGATCCGGATCACGGAATCGATGGAAGGCAACGGAGAGAAGATGCTCGCGCTGGCGAGGAAGCAGGGCTGGGAGGGGCTGATCGCCAAGCGTGTCGATTCGGTCTACGAGCCCGGGAACAGGTCCCGCTCCTGGGTGAAGCTAAAGATCGAGTTCAGGCACGAGTTCGTTGTCGGCGGTTTTACCGAGCCACGGAACTCGCGGCAGCACATCGGCGCCCTGCTTCTCGGGTATTACGACAAAGGCCGCTTCATCTATGTGGGTCACACGGGCGGCGGATTTACCGGCGCAGGGCTGGCTGAGATGTACCGCAGGCTCGAGCCGCTGGAGCAGGAGAAGTCTCCCTTCGAGGAGGTTCCGAAGACCAACGAGAGGGCACACTGGGTAAAGCCCAAGGTCGTCGTGGAGGTGAAGTTCAGCGAGTGGACGGGTGACGGAAAACTTCGCCAGCCGATTTACCTTGGCACGCTCGACGACAGGAAGGCAAAGGAGGTTGGCCGCGAGGCCATGAGCGTCCAGGAGAAACCAGCCATGAAGTCGCGAAAGCCAAAAACCTCTCCGAAGACCGAGACAGTGGCTAAGGCGGATGAAAAGCCGGTGCCGAAGGGGACTTCGCGGAAACCGAAGTCCGCCGCGAGGAAGCGTACCTACGCGCAGCGGACTCTGGCTGACGGCGCTGAAACCTCGAGGCCGGCTCGCGGCCGGCGGGGTGCCATACCGGCCGCAAATATTCTCTCCCAGCTGGACCAGGTCCAAAGCGCAGGCAGTGGTGGCACTCTCGACCTTGGAAAGGGAACGACTCTCGAGGTGACGAACCTTGGGAAGGTTTTCTTTCCCGCGAAAAAACTCACGAAGGGCGATCTCATGAGGTACTACGTGAACGTCGCTCAATTCGTGCTTCCGGTTATGGCGGATCGGCCGCTGGTTCTGAAGCGGTTCCCGAATGGAGTCACCGGGCAGTCGTTCTTTCAGCAGAATGCCGGCGAGACCCCTGACGTCGTCCGCACTGAGACTATTCACACGCAGGGGGGATCCACGAATCTGCGGATAGTCGGCGGTGATCTCGCAACCCTTTTGTATCTCGTTCAGCTGGGCAGCGTGTCCGTCGATCCGTGGCATTCGCGTGTGCAGTCGCTCGACTTCGCCGATTACAGCATCATCGACCTCGATCCCGGGCCGCGGGCCTCATTCGGGCGAGTTGTCGAGGTGGCGCGATCGACGAAGGAAGCGATGGACAGCCTGGGGCTTCACGGGGCCCTCAAGACGTCCGGCTCATCCGGGCTTCACATCTACCTGCCTCTTCCGCCGAATACGCCGAACGAGGCGGCAACCCTTGTCGCTCAGATAGTTGCGACGAGGGTCAGCGAGGAACACCCGAAGATCGCGACAATCGAGAGATGGGTTAAGGCGCGCGGCGCTGCCACGGTTTACGTGGATTACCTCCAGAACATCATCGGGAAGACTGTCGCCGGAGCCTATTCCGTGAGGGCAAATCCCGACGCGATGGTTTCAATGCCGCTCGAGTGGGACGAACTCACCGACGATCTCGATCCCCGGGAGTTCACAATCGAGACCGCGCCAGAGAGGTTCAGGGAGCGCGGTGATATTTGGGCGGCGGCTATGAAGAAGAAGAACTCGCTTCGCGCGCTGGTGTAGCGCGGCTGTCAGCGGGAGCTGACTTTGCGTAGTGGAAGGTCGAGCTGGTCGTTCTCGTCGCCTTCTCCCTGCTCCTGCCTGGGCGGCGGATTGAAGGTAGGGTCGCTAGACTCATCTACCATGTGGGTGAGCTTGTAGTAGAGGTGAAGGGCGTTGACCGGCGCGATGAAGCTGCGTCGTCCGGCGCGGGAAATTGCGACAGCCTCCTCGCGGACGCGCCTCGGCAGGTCCTGAGCCATTGGGTGGGCCAGGAGCCTGCGAATTTCCGATGTGTCTCTCGCCAACAGTGCAGCGCACAGGCTGTCCAGGTATGCGAGCATTGGTCTCCAAAGCGTGTTGCTAATTAAACCTTAATGACACATTGCAACTAATACACCCGAAATTCAATAGGTGCCAGTACTTTTGCGTTCCGATACAATCCCTTTACCGCGTTCCCTTTGCGGTTTTCGTGCCCTCGCGAGGAAGATTTTCGCTGGGTTCGACTCTTTCCCTGCTACCCTCCCTCCCCCGTTTCGTGCCCGCTGGCTGCTGGCTGCTGGCTGCCCCCCGCCCGTCTCTGCGCCTCTGCGCCTCTGCGTAGCCCGCCACCCGGCCGGGCTTTTCTGCGCCCTCGGGTTGCTCTCTGCGCCCTCTAGTTAAGGAGGTCGAGTCGAATACCCCGCTGCGCCGGTCTTCGTTTCCTCGGCGAGTAGCGGTAGAGCTGGGCCGGACGGCCCCTGCCCTCGCTTCTCCACTCGTCTGTTGGCTCGACGAGCCAGGCCGACTGAAGGGCACGCCGGAAGCTCGCCTTGTGAAGGCGCTTGCCCAGGAGCAGCTCGTACATCTGCTGAAGCTCGGTCAGCGTAAACATTTGAGGAAGCAGCTTGAAAGCCACCGGGGACTGGTCCATGCGGCCCCGCACTATCTCGATCGCCCCGTCGAGGGTCAGACGCTGCCGGGGAGGCAGCGGCGGAATATCCGCGAGCGGGAACCAGGCATACACACCGCCAACGGGCGATGGGGTTCCCATCGCGACAAGTCCCGCATAAGCGATCGACACGTCGGAATCGGAAGGATGCCGCTTGCCGTCACCGAACGCACCAGCCTGCTCGAGCCACGAAGGCTCGGCGATCCCGAGCGTTTTTGCGATGCGCGACGCACCCGATTCCATCGTCTCGCCGGCACGTGGAGCATCCCATGGAAGCATCCATTTCTCGCGGCCTTCAGGAGAGCGCGCAAGCAGCACTGCAAGCTGACCGCCGACAGCAGTCAGAAGAATGAGATCGATTATGTAGGCGGGCTTCCGAGCGCGGCGGTCGGGCATTGTCATCGAATTAGTCACTTCTGGTGACTAATGTCAAGCCCATGTTTGTTTTGGTAACGAGTCGCTAATTAATGGCGCTCAAGGGTGGGTGAGAGTATATACGACCTTTGGGAGCGGCAGTCAACAAGCTTGTCGCTTTTATTACAATCCGGGCCGCGCCAGTCCGCTTCCCCTCGGCACCACGCCATTTCCAGCGGGAATAGAAATCGGAAGCTTACCCGAGATCTGCCGCTGTCCGAGCAGCGCGCGCGCCGCAGCAATTTGCGATGGCGGAAACCCGCCCCACGCCACGAGATATGCCGGCGCCCCGGGAATCTGCTGTAACAGGTATGGGTTGCCGAAAGTGACGACAACTGGACGCTTACCCCTCGCTGTGAGCCTCTGAACAAAAGACGCGAATGCCTGTGGTGCGCTGGCAGACACAGCATCCCAGTTCTGTCCCACATATGAACTCACGATCACCACATCCACAGAATCGGCAAGCCTCTCCAGACGCCCGTAATCGGCAGCCGGGTCTTCCGCGCCGAGGAACTCTGACCGCAGCCCAGGCACCCGTTCCCGAAGGGTTGCGTTGAAAGCAAGGCCGGCCGAGAGATCAGTACGGCGACCTACCGTTACCGAGAGGATTCTGGCGTTTTCAGGAAGTCGGAGCGGCACCTGCCCAAGCGAATCCTTGACCAGCGTGATAGACCGTTCAGCGATACGCCGCGCCATACTGACATGTGAGCTGTCCCCGACGACATACCTGAGGGAGTCAAGGCTTACGAGCTTCCTGCTGTAAAGCCCGGCGTCCCGTTTCGCATCGAGAATCCGGCGCACCGATTCGTCGAGTCGCGCCTCGGTATAACGACCTTCGGCAACACCCGCAACGACCGCATCGATGGTCTCCGTGACCTCGAGCGGCTGGATCAGCACGTCGACTCCTGCCTCCACAGCGCGCTTTACTGCTTCTACGGCGCCGTACTGATCAAGAACTCCGCGCATGTCCATCGCATCGGAAATGATGATTCCCTGAAACTTCAGCTCGGTTCTCAGCAACCCGGTCATGACCTGGTGGGAGAGAGTCCCCGGGACACCTGTCGAGTCGAGCGCGGGCATCGCGCCATGAAATGTCATTATCGCGCCGACGCCGTTGTTTATCGCCTCCCGAAATGGTACCAGTTCGACACTATCGAGCCTGCTTCGGCTCACTGAGACGACAGGCAGGGCGAGGTGCGAATTGACTCCGGTGTCACCGTGACCCGGGAAATGTTTGCCGGTCGCAATCATTCCGTAGTCCTGGATTCCCCTTATGAATGCGGCGCCAAGTCGCGCCACCATGGCAGGGTCCTCGCCGAACGATCGGGTGTTTATGACCGGGTTTGCCGGATTGTTGTTGACGTCGAGGACGGGCGTATAGGCGATATGGATGCCGAGCGCCCTCCCTTCGACAGCGGTGAACCGGCCCTGCTCGTAGGCGAGGAGTGTGTCACCTGTCGCTCCGATCGCCATCTCCGGCGGGAAGACAACGGCCCCTCCAAGATCGATCGCGTTGGGGATGAAATAGCCGCCGCGGGCCCTGAACCCGGCACCCGCCTCGAGATCTGCCCCGAATATGAGCGGCACCTCCGCCATTTCCTGCATCGCGTTGAGCTTTGCCGCCATCTCCATCGGCGACCCGACCGAGATTGTATACCCGCCAACTTTCTCTGTCTGAATCTCGCGCCTGACGCGCTGCCATTCGGGGGAATCGCCCGCCGTGTAGTTCCCCATCACGGTTGGCCAGACCATCTGGGCCGCCTTCTCGCGAAGGGTCATCCCCGCCAGAACTGTCCTGACAGAGTCTGCCCAACCACGGTCCCCCGCGGGGGCGGGAGGTTCCGAAGCGGGCTGCGTGACGGGCGGAGTGCAGGCTGCCGCGGCTGCGACAACCCAGATCAGCATTGTTTTGCTCATTGCCTTCAGTGGGAGATGGTTCCCTGCTTGCTGGTGTCGATGTCCGCCTCGGCACCCGTTCTGAACAGGAACGCCGACATGTTCCTGGTCAGGAACTGGCGGGCCTGGGGGTCCATTACGTCGAGGCCGTAGTGGTTGATGAGCATCGTCTGCTGCTTTCCCCAGTCGGCCCAGCACTGCCGGCAGATTTCGGCGAGTACACGCTTCCCTATCTCTCCGGGAAACGGCGGCCTTTCAAAACCCTCGCGGGTCTGGCCACACCTGGCGCAGGTCATATCGGCCATGTGACTACGACCTTGCGTACTCTATCTTCGCGAGCCCTACCAGCGAGAGCAGCCGGAGATACACCCAGCCGATGTCGAGCTCATACCACTTCGCCTTGAACTTGGCTGAGTGGGGATCAGCGTGGTGGTTGTTGTGAAGCTCTTCGCCGCCGAGCCAGATGGCGATGGGAAGAATATTCCTGCTTTCGTCCTTCACGCCGAAATTCCTGTAGCCGACAGCGTGTCCCACACCATTGATGATTCCCGCCGCCCAGAAGGGAATCCAGATCATCTGCACTCCCCACACGAGCGGTCCGACAAAGAATCCGAAAAGCCAGATATCGATGCCGAGCATGAGGACTATTCCGAGAGAGCTGCGACGTGAAAGGATGTGGCGCTCGATCCAGTCGTTTGGCGTGCCCTTGCCGTATTTCTCCAGCACGCCGGGCTGGGAAACCGCCTTCCTGTAATAGAATGCGCCCTTGAGCACGATGTTGCGCAGCCCTTCCAGGAGCGGGCTATGCGGATCCCCGTCGCGATCGGCAAATGCGTGGTGCTTCCGGTGGCAGGCGACCCATTCCTTGGTGACGATCGCGGTGGAGAGCCACAGCCAGAGGCGCATCGGCAGCGCCGCGAGATAGTGGAGCTTCACACTGCGGTGCGTCTGTGCGCGGTGCAGAAACAGTGTTACGCAAACATTGGTCAGGTGACCGGCGATTACGATGAAGAGAACCGGCTTCCACCAGTCTGCCGCCCAGCTTCCAAAATCCGGCATTTACGACAACTCCATGATTTAACGTGCACCTGCAGGCTATTCTCTCAATCTACCCGTGCACCGCGAGGCCTGCTACTCGACACAGACCGCGAAAAGCGCGCCTGCTGACAGCGAAGTCACGGCGCGCGCACTTGCGGTCATGCCCGGTTGGGTCTAGCATCCCGCGAGATGACCCACCTGCCCGGCCGTGCAGCCGCCAGCGGAACCGGCGCTTTCGCGAAACGCTTTTCCTCCGCGTTCGCCCCGGACTTCTATCGCGAAGCCGCGGGTCTCACGGTTTCGTCGATCGGAATGGGCACGTATCTGGGCGAATGCGATGACGATGAGGATGCCCGTTACACGGGCGTCATCGAGGAAGGCATCGCAAGCGGGCTGAACCTTGTCGACACTGCGATAAACTATCGCTGCCAGCGATCGGAGCGCGCTGCAGGTCGGGCGCTGAGAAATGCTGTGGCATCCGGAAGGGCCTCGCGCGATGAGCTGGTAGTCTGCACCAAGGCCGGGTACGTAGCGCTCGAAGGGTCACCTCCGGGTTCGCGCGAAGATTACGACGCGTATCTGGAGAAAGAGTACTTCTCGCCCGGGATCATGACACGCAAGGATCTGATAGCGGGAGGACACTGCATCACACCCGGCTTCCTGGCGAACCAGATAGATCGAAGCCGCGCGAATCTCGGGGTCGAGTGCATCGACATTTTCTACCTTCACAACCCCGAGCAGCAGCTGGACAGCTGGGACCGTGGCAGGTTCCTCGAGACTGTTACCACGGCGTTTTCAGAGCTCGAGTCGCAGGTGGCCAGGGGAAGCATCGGCGCCTACGGCTGTGCGACGTGGAACGGGTTCCGCACGTTTGCAGCGAACCGCAACCATCTCTCGCTAACCGAATTGGTCGCCGCAGCCCGGAAGGCCGGGGGAGCAGGCCATCACTTCCGCGCGATTCAGCTTCCGGTGAACCTTGCCATGACCGAGGCAGTGCGGGCGCCTACCCAGAGCGATGACGGCAGGAACACGACAGTGCTCGAGCTTGCCCGTGAGCTTCAGGTGTCGGTGATCGCCAGCGCGAGCCTGATGCAGGCCCAACTCACCCGGGATCTTCCGGCGGCCGTCAGGACGCTCTTCCCGTCGTACGGGACCGATGCCCAGCGCGCAATCGCGTTCGTGCGCTCCCTTCCAGTCGCGTCGGCGCTGGTCGGAATGCGCAGCGTCGACCATCTGACCGAGAATCTCGAGGCGGGGCTGGCTGTAGCCGGTGCCTGAAGTGGCTTCGTAGTCAGAAAACTCCTGTTGTTGTTTGTGCGCGGAAGTTGCTATAGTGTCGCAACAGAGAACCCCAACATTGGAGCTCGAAAAAATGGCAGCCAGAAAGTCGTCGCGCAGTGGCTCGAAGAGTGGAAGAAAGAGTGGCGGGAAGAAGTCGGGCGGCCGCAAGTCTGCCCCGGCGCGCAAGAGCACAGCACGCGGAAAGAAGAGCGCGTCAAAAGCCGCGCGGAAGAAGTCAGCCGCGCGCAAGTCGCCCGCGAAGAAGTCATCCGCCAGGAAGTCATCCGCCAGGAAGTCATCCGCGAAGAAGTCATCCGCCAGGAAGTCTTCACGCAAGTCGCCGGCGAAGCGCAGCGCCATGAGCAAGCGCACAGCTCCAGCGCGCAAGGCAGTGTCGAAGGCCGCCAACCGCATCGCGAAGGGCGCCAAGTCCGTTGCGAATCGCGTGAGCCGTGTCACGAGCGAAGTCGTGCAGCAGGCCAAGTCGGGTGTCGAGACGGCAGTCGAGACGGCGAAGGACCTGGTTCCCGGAACCTGACTCAGTCGTGATGACGGCCCTTTCACCGGGCCGTCATCACCCAGTTGTGATATGGCCGGTGACCCACGCCTCGACCTCCTCGAACACGAGGTCGCGACCGTAGTCCACCGTGATGATATGACCACCGCCTTCGGCCCATACGAGCCGCTTTTCGCGAGCGGCCACCTTCCTGATCGCCCGCTCCGCAACCTCCGGCGCGATGCGGGAGTCAGCCCGGGATTGAATCAGGAGAGTTGGCACGGTTATCCCGGCAAGTGACTGCCTGGCTTTAGCTGCAAGCCGCCATAACTCGAAAAGAAGTCGCCCGGAATACACGCCGTACCCGAGATTCATCGCCCGCTCCGCGGGATCGAGAATCGATCGTGGGTTCGACGATTTCCTGGCGCCTGCCGCACGTCCCCAGAGCCAGTGCGATGCGGCTGCCGTCCGGGCCGTGAACGGCATCTCGAGATAGGGCGCCAGGAGTGTCAGCGACTTTACGTCCGGGTTCTCCGATGCCACGATCGCCGCGAGCGCCCCGCCCATCGACAGTCCGCCGATTGACACTGTTGAGTGCGAGGCACGCATGCGCGCGTGGGCATCTCGTGCGCACTCCAGCCAGTCTCCCATTCTCGACTGAAGAAAGGCCTCGACATTGGTGCCGTGACCCGGCAGGAGCGGGGCAAGAACGCCGTAGCCTGATGAGTGGAGATGATTCGCGAGGAGCCGCAGCGTCTGCGGTGTGTCCCCAAAGCCGTGGAGGAGGAGAATCCCGTCCGGACTCCCCTCCTGCATGTCGATCGTCTCAGCGCCGGCGGTCGGTCCGGCATCCCTTTCGAGCTCAGCGATCATCGAGCGGGTTCAGGTGGTCATCGTCTCCCTCGCAACCGGAAAGCTGCTCTCGAGGTCGACACCGTTGCCGGAAATATGTGACTTGAGCTCCGCAGGCGCGACGACAAACACCATTCCCCTGCGCTCCGCAACGCCGCATCCGACCAGTCGGCCAAGCGCCAGCGCGATTGATTCGCGCGTCGCACCAACCATTTCGCACAGCAGGCGATGATGCTTCGGCTCGAGCGCGATGCTGCCGTCTTCCGACCGGAATGACCTGTCGGCCGCCAGGCGCTTGAGCGCGACGACAAGGCGCTGCTCCACGTTCTGGGAGGCCATTGCATGAAGCTTCTCGAGAAGGTGCACGCGCTCGCTCATCATCTGGCCCATCACCTCAATCGCCTGGCCGGGATTCTCCCGAACGAAGGCGCGGAACTGGGCACCCGTGACAAAAAGGGTTTCGGCGTCTTCAGACGCGCACGCGTCTGTCACATATAAACCGCCGGGAGAAATCCCCTCCATGCCAAACGTCTCGCCGGGAATGACTATAGCCGGGACGAATCCGCGGCCCGATTTCACGCGGCTTCGAAGGACTACATGACCTCGCAGCACCATCGACAATCCGTCGGCCGGGGTCCCTTTCTGGTATATCTGGAATCCTGCGGGCCAGGTCGTCCGGGCCCCGTAGTGCGACAGGGTCGTCGCCGCTTCCGCGCCCAGTCTCGCGGCTTTTCCCACGGGTGAATTCTGCATACAACTCACTGCGATGAAGTCATCGTCATCATTCGCAATGTCCGGGCCGAAGATCTTACTGGCTTGCCTGCATTGATCAGGGATCCTCTTCGATCGCGCTCAGGATTGCCGCCCTCAACACTTCTTCGCGTCCTGCACCTTCGGGTATCGATGCAAGCAGGGTCGAAAACGATTTCGCTATTTCCTGTTTTATGAACTGATCACTCGCGTCGATTCCAAGCGCGTCGAGATTCCGAAGCGCGAGTTGTTTCAGAAGCTCCCGCGTTTCCGCTTCCAGTCCCGCAAGCGCTCCAGTGTCAGCAGGAGGTCTGACATCACTCGCGTCCCTTCTTCGCTTGCCCGCCCCGAGAAGACTGCTGAGCGGGGCAAGCTTTACGACGAGCGATCCTGGTGAATGCTCGCGCCAGCTTTCGACAATCCCCTTGCGTCGCAAGGCCGGCATCATGCCGAGAATCTCCTCCCTTATCACGCCGACCCCGCCCGCACTCTGGTTGCCTCGTCCGGTGATGATCAGGACTTCTTCGATGCGTGTCACCTGGCGACCCCGCAGCCACACCTCCGCCCGTAAGCGAGCCTCCGCGGCGGATGGCAGCGACTCACGCAGGTTCAGGGTTCGCTCCTGGCCGAAAACTGCCTCGTCCATCGCCTGCCACAGCGCTTTGAGCTGTGGCCTCGACTCACCCGTACGACGCTTCTTCATGTGACCTGAAAGAGGGAGGGCCGCGTCGGACAACGCAACCCGTATCGAGAATCAGGCGATGATCTCGCTCAGCTTGTCCAGTCCGCGCTCGAGCTCCGGCCGACTTGCCGTCAGCGGGGGAAGTAGCCGGAGCGTGTGGTCGCCGGCCGTGATCACCAGGAGCCCCGCGCCCCATCCACGCTCGACGACCGCCGCTGCAGGTTCCACGACGTCCACCCCCCACATGTATCCTGTCCCTCTCACCGCTCTCACCTTTCCACTCCGGCGCGCAATCGCCGAGAGCTGCTGGCCGAGCCACTCACCGTTTTCACGCACCGAGGAGAGGAGAACGGGATCGGCGAGCCGGCGTACTACATGTTCTGCAACTGCCGCAACGAGCGGACCTCCACCGAACGTGGTGCCATGATCGCCCGGCCTGATCGTCTCAGCGATTTCCGCGGTCGTCAGCACTGCGCCCATGGGCAGGCCTCCCGCAAGCGGCTTGGCCAGCGTCACGATGTCAGGCGTGACGCCGGTGGTCTCGTACGCCATGAACGTTCCGAGTCTTCCAAGCCCGCACTGTATCTCGTCGAAGATGAGTGCGATGCCACGCTCGCTCGTGAGCTTCCGGATCTCTCGCAGAAGCTCGGGCTCCATGACGCGGACTCCCCCCTCTCCCTGCACAGGTTCGACGATGATCGCAGCCGTTATCTCGCCATCGAGCGCGGCATCGAGCTCCTCGATGTCACGCTCGCAAATGCTCACGCCTCCGGCGAGCGGCCTGAATGGAGCCCGGTATGAGGGCCTGTCGGTTGCGGCAAGGGATGCAAACAGCCTCCCGTGAAAACTCCCGCGGAGAGCAACGATCCCTGTCTTGGCATCGGTCCCCGTCGCGCGTCCCCAGCGGCGAGCGAACTTGAACGCTCCCTCATTCGCCTCGGCGCCCGAGTTACAGAAGAAGACGCTCGATGCGAACGTCTTCTCGACGAGGAAGCTCGCCAGACGCTCCCCTGCATCCGTGCGATAGAGATTCGAGACGTGAATCAGTCCCGATTCGAGCACTTCGATTATCACGTCACGGATTCCGGCGTCGCGGTAGCCGAGCGCATTCACCGCGATTCCGGACGCGAAGTCGATGTAGGCCTTGCCTTCGTCGTCGAACAACTCGATGCCGGACCCGCTGACGAACCTCATCGGCGCGCGCTTGTACGTGGCGAGAATCCCTGGGGGCGTCGTGACAGCTTTCTCTGTGAGCGTGCCTGTCATCTCGTGCTCATGTAAGTGAAAGAAAAGTTCCGGCATCGGGGTTCGAGAAAGCGTCGAGTGAGGCTATCCGTACACCTGGAGAGCCCGCCTCGAGCGCCGCGAATCCCGCCTCGAGTTTTGCATGCATTCCCTTGTTGACTGTGCCTGCGGCCAGCAGTGAAGGGAGATTCGCTGCATTTATCCCCCTGATCACCGCGCTGCCTGCGTCCAGAACGCCCGCTACATCGGCGATCATCCACAGCTCGGCACTCAGCGCCGCGGCGATCGCGGCAGCAGCATCGTCACCGTTGACGTTTAGGGGAGCACGTGATGTCGACGTGCTGTCGGTCGCTACCGGAGATATGACCGGCAGAAATCCGGCGGCGAGCAGCGCTCGAATGAGGCAGGCGTCGGGAGCAAGCGGCTTCCCCGCCCTCCCCAGCCGCGCATCGAGAGGGGTTGCATGGAGCAGTTTGCCATCCTCACCGGAGATGCCGGCGGCCGGGATTCCCGCTGCGGTGAGCATCGCTACCAGGCGCTTGTTGGCGCTGCCGGAGAGCACCATCCGGACGAGCTCGACATCCTCATCGGTAGTCACTCGCCTGCCATTCACGAACTCGGGCTCACGTCCGAGCTTTCGCTGGAACGCTGAAACTTCGTCTCCGCCACCGTGAACTATGCAGACCGCGCCCTGATTTGCATTCCACAGATCGTGCAGCGCGGTGGCCAGGCGGGGGTCTGACTGCACACGCCCGCCAAGCTTGATGACAATCGTCACGAGGGCAGACCTGCCGTCTCTTCGATGCCCAGCATGAGGTTGGCGTTCTGGACCGCCTGGCCGGCGGCACCCTTTGTCAGGTTGTCGATCGCCGAAGTGATAATGAGCGTCGGGACGATCGTGTGTTCGGCCTTTGCGGCTGAGATCCTGACAGTGTTGCGACGCACCACGTCCCGGATCGCGGGAGGCGTCGCGCTGATCTCGATGAATGGCTCATCCTTGTATGCGGTGCGGAAGATCCCGAGCGGATCATCTATCCCGCGCTCGAGCCGCACGACTATTGTTGCAAGTATTCCGCGCGCAACGGGCAGCAGGTGTGGTGTGAAGATCAGGTCGTTCGACGCGCCGCACTGCTCAAGAACCGCCCGCATCTCTGTCAGGTGTCGGTGATCGTTCCCCACCGCGTACGCCCGGAAGTCCTCGCTTATCTCGGCGAAAAGCAGATCAGGTCTGGCGGTGTAGCCGGCGCCGGTCACTCCGCTTGCCGCCGAGACGGCGATCGATGATCCCTTCTCGAGAAGGCCTTTTTTCGCCAGTGGCGCGGTGGCGAGAAGGATGGCCGTCGGATAACAGCCCGGGTTCGCGACTGTGTCGGCGCCCGCAATCTGCGTCCGCATGAGTTCGGTGAGTCCGTAGGGCACGGTTTCGCCGGCTGCGAGCTTGTGGTGGCCGGGTCTCAGGTCTGACGAAAGGTCTACGGCCTTCGCTCCCGCAGCTCGCACTCGCTCCACCCACTCGAGTGAAGCGCCATGGGGCAATGCGCTGAAGACGAGTGCCGCGTCTTCGAGGCGGGCTTCTTCCGTCGGGATAAATGTCAGGTCATTGCCGCCGATGCGAACCGACTGGCCGGCTTGCCCGTGGGCTGTGGCGAAAGCCAGCTCCATCCCTGGATGCTGCATGACGAGCATGCAGAGCTCGCGACCCGCGTAGCCACTGGCCCCTAGAACCCCAACTGGAATTTTATGCACTCATAATGCATAACATTGCATTCCCGGTACGACAAGACTTCTATTGCGGCTCGCCCGCCAGAGACTTGAGGCGTCTGACGACACGGTCCCTGGCAAGGCCCGACCGGCAGACGATGAGGATCGTGTCGTCGCCGCCTATTGTGCCGAGTATGTCGGGCCAGACCTCGCCGTCGAGGGCGGCTGCGATCGGCTGGGCACCGCCGGGAACGGTGCGAAGCACTATCATCTCGCTCACTCCCTCTATCCGGAGGAAGAGCTGGGGCAGCAGTGTTTCAAGAGCCGCCCTGCTCTCCTCGATACTGCCATCGGTGACCGCGTAGCGGGCTCCCTCAGGAGTGGGAACCCTTGCCAGTCGCAGCTCCCGGAGGTCGCGAGAGAGTGTGGCCTGGGTCACATCCCATCCCCGGTGCAGCAGCAGCTTGCGCAGATCCTCCTGGCTGCTCACCGCGCGCTGATCGATGATCTCGAGAATCGCGGACTGTCGCTCTCTCTTGTTGGCCATGCGGGACGTTACCACCTCCGGGTTCCCGGCGCGAGTAGGACGAGACCAGAGCATTGACCGGGCCCATCGTAATGATTAAATATACGATGGAAATGAATAGATATTTAGGAGCCCCATGACTCGCACAATTGCTCTCGCCTACTCAGGCGGTCTCGATACCTCAATCATCGTTCCGTGGCTCAAGGAGCATTACGGTGGCGCCCGTATCATCTGCGTCGCGGCCGACATTGGACAGGGCGAAGAGCTCGAAGGCGTCCGTGCAAAGGCCCTGGCCTCGGGCGCAGACGAGTGTTACGTCGAGGACCTGCGTCAGGAGTTCATCCAGGACTTCATCTGGCCGACGCTGCGTGCCGGTGCGATCTACGGCCGCAAGTACCTCCTCGGCACATCGATGGGCCGGCCCCTCATTGCACGCCGGCAGGTTGAGGTCGCGCGCCGCGTCGGCGCCGATGCGCTTGCACACGGCTGCACCGGTAAGGGCAACGATCAGGTTCGCTTCGAGCTCACGTATGCCGCCTTCGCTCCGGACCTTCCGGTGATCGCTCCCTGGCGCGAGTGGGACATAAAGAGCCGCGAGGATGCGCTCGACTACGCCGCTCAGCACAACGTTCCGGTGACTGCATCGCGCGAGAAGATCTATTCACGCGACCGCAACATCTGGCACATCTCCCACGAGGGTGGCGTGCTCGAGGATCCTTCCCAGGCTCCCCCGCGTGATTTGTTCATGCTCACCGCTGCGGCCGACGAGGCACCCGACGAGCCTGAAGAGGTCTCAATCGGGTTCAACGAGGGCACTCCTGTCGCGGTCAACGGAATCTTTCTTGACCCTGTGGCGATTCTCACCACGCTCAACAGGATCGCCGGAAAACACGGGGTCGGCCGCATCGATCTCGTCGAGGACCGCCTCGTCGGAATGAAGTCGCGTGGCGTCTACGAAACACCCGGCGGAACGCTTCTGTACACCGCGCACAGCGAGCTCGAGCAGCTCATTCTCGACAGGCGCACTCTCGCGGCGAAGGACCTGATTGCGCCGCGTTATGCCGATCTCGTCTATGAAGGCCGGTGGTGGACAACCGAGCGCGAAGCATACGACGCTTTCGTCAACATCACGCAGGAGCGCGTGACTGGCGGAGTCACGCTCCGGCTTTACAAGGGCTCGGTGTCGATCGTGAGCCGCGCCAGTGAGTACGCTCTCTATGACGAGCGCTTCGTTACCTTTGGCGAAGACGATGTCTACAAGCAGAGTGACGCCGCCGGGTTCATCCGCCTCTATTCCCTTCCCGACCGGGTTCGGGCGCTTCGCGACCAGGAGCTCGCGGCGAAGGCTGTCGCACCCGTGGCCCCATCGGAGGAAACGCCGGTGCTCGCTGGCACCTGGCAGGACTAGGACACGGTGAGCGACATTCCCCGATCCCACAAGCTGTGGGGGGGGCGGTTCTCGGTCCCCACGGCGGACGCACTCGACGCACTGAATCGGTCGATTGGCATCGACTACCGGCTGTGGCCGCATGACGTGAGACTGTCGCAGGCGTGGGCGCGTGCCCTCAGGGAGGCCGGTGTTCTGACGGCCGACGAAAGTGCCAGGATCGACGCAGGGCTCTCCTCTGTCGCTGAAAAGCTTCAGGCCGGTGCCCTGCCCCAGGCTTCCGACGAAGACGTTCACACCATGATCGACCGCATGCTCCACGAGGAGATAGGCGAAGCGGCATCGAAGCTTCACACGGGTCGAAGCCGCAACGATCAGGTGGCCACCGCTACGCGCCTCTGGACGATCGATGCGTGCGCCGCACTCGATGCCGCCGTGCGTGAATTACAGCAGACAATGTTTGACCAGGCAACGTCGCTCGAAAACGCAATGATGCCTTCATACACGCATCTCCAGCGCGCTCAGCCAGTATCTGGCGCGCACTGGATGCTTTCGCATTTCTGGCCGCTCGAGCGCGACCATGCGCGTCTTGTCGCCGTGGCGCGATCGACGGCTATCCTGCCTCTCGGGTCGGGCGCGATCGCCGGTTCGGCCTTCCCGATATCCCGGTCGCTTCTTCAGGATGAGCTCGGGTTCATTTCTCTTTCGCCAAACAGCATAGATGCCGTCGGCGACCGGGATTTTGTCGCCGAGTTGCTTTTCGCCGTGGCGTTGATCGGTACTCACCTTTCGCGGCTCTCAGAGGACCTGATTCTCTACGGCTCGAGCGAGTTCGGGTTCGTGAAGTTCGGCGAGGCATTCACGACCGGATCGAGCATGATGCCCCAGAAGCGGAATCCCGATGCGCTGGAGCTCGCTCGCGGATCTGGCGCACGCTGCCTCGGGGATCTCACCACGCTCCTTGCAACGTTGAAAGGCCTGCCAAGTGGCTACAACAAGGATCTCCAGGACGACAAGCGTGCGCTGTTTGGCGCAGTCGACCTCATGCTCCTCGTTCTTCCCGCAGTTGCTGGAACCCTCGGCGAGCTCACTTTCGACCGGAAGCGAATGAACAGCGCGCTGTCGAGTACGATGATGGCGACTGACCTTGCCGACTATCTGGTTGGCAAGGGTGCGACGTTCCGCGATGCTCACGAGGCGGTCGGGTCGTTGATCCGGGAGGCCGAGGGTAAGGCGTGCGAGCTGACAGACCTTCCGCCGGGCAGCTTTCGGGCAGCCCATGCATCGTTTGGTGACGACGTGATCGAGGCACTCGATCCAAGGGCGTCAATAAGCCGGCGAGGTGTTCCCGGCGGGACCGGCCCCGAGGCCGTGCGGGCCCAGATCGAGGCGGCATCTGCAGCAATCGATGCGGAACACCCGGGATCCGAACCGGGTGGTACGCCACTCAGGCTGGTATGATTATTATCTAACCTTTCGACCGCGTATCAGCTCGCCCTAAACGGGGGAAACCGAAGAAAGCGCCGGGCAAAATTGTCCGGCGCTTTCTTGTCCTGGTGCTAGAGACTGATTCCGAACGTTACGGGGATGAACTGTGTGGCGCCATCGGTAAATACATGATGCAGTCGCGCTTCAACGAAGGCGTTGAAGCCACTAAGGGGAAATGCAGCCCCAAGCCCACCATTCAGGCCGAACTTATTCTCCGAATCGCGATCGATGTTATCGCCATGGAGTTTTGTCGAATAAATCCCTCCGCCCCCGATGAGATACGGCATGATGCCCGTTCCCGGAAGAGCGTATACGAGGTTGGCGTTGGCTGAAGCAATGCTTGCGGATTCAACGAAACCATTCGGAGGAATCGAGATGGTTACGTCGTCCCTGACGCTCAGCCTGTTGTACATGCCATCAAGCCGGAGCGCAATTGGGCTCCCCACCGACTTCAGGCCAAGCGAAATCGTTCCGTTGTAGCCGGTTGTGTAGAAATCTGAGAAATCACCGAGTGGGATGGCTGCTCCGCCGGAGATCCCGATGCTGACGGCCTTTGTTGACTGGGCTGAAGCGGTCGCGCCGAAAATGGTGATGGCTGCCGCTGCGACTGACAATGAGAAACGTTTCATAAAGTTTTTGCTCCCTGCATGAACTGTGGTTTTAAAGCTCTGCCTTCTGCTCATGAAGCTGTTCATGAGTACAGCCAGGGTTGGCAAAAGTTGCACCCTTGCGCGGAGGCCTGACCTTACTGTAAATATCCTAAAACTAAAGGATATTAGCAGTGAGAGGCTATACCGTTGCAACTGTAGCAGTTGCACTCGGCGTGACTGCCAAATGGGTCGACAACGCTCTGTCTCATCACCGCGTCGCGGGGGTGGTCCAGTCACGCCAGGGAGTCGCCCGCCGTCTCACCGTTGAGGCAGTAACTGTCCTCGAAATCGCACTCAGGCTGATGCGTGCCCTGCAAATCCCGGCTGCGAGCGCTTTTCACATTGCTCAGGAGCTCAGCCGGTACGGGCCGGCTTACACGAGGGAAGGGTGCGAGATCACGCTCGACGTCGATGCAGTGCAGTCGATAGTTATGCGACGGCTTACAGAGGCCGTCGAGTATACGCCTGTGCCGCGCCGGGGACGACCTCCCGGGCGCCGGCAATGAAAAAGGGGAGCGCCTTCTCGGCGCCCCCCTCCTTCAATAACTGTGGAACCCGGTCTCAGCCGCTCTTCGTCACGTTCTCTGCAGCAGGACCCTTCTGTCCTTCGACGATGTCGAACTCCACCGTGTCACCTTCGGCGAGAGACTTGAATCCGTTGCCGGAGATCGCGCTGTAATGCACGAAGCAGTCTTTCTGCCCGTTGTCAGGGGTGATGAAGCCAAAGCCCTTCGCATCGTTGAACCACTTAACCTTGCCGGTCGTACGCATTCCTGCTCCTGGTAAAAAATCCCGATCGCGGCATCTACTCCGCCCCGAGACAGCTGGTGGCTGGGCTCACCATGAGCCTCGCCGATGAAGCACTCGAGGATCCCTGACGGGGCTCCCAAGGCCGGGTTACTTCGCGAAAGCATACAACGCTCAGGAAACACGGTCAATAGAAAATTGTTCAAGGCTCAAGGATTCGCATATTTGTGATGTAGTACTCGGTTTCCCCGAAGCACGACGTAGGCACGCCACGGTGCTGCTCGTATGAAAGCGACACCCGCTTCCCGAGATTCCGCTCGAGAAGATGAGCGATCGAATCGTTGCGAACGCTGAACCTGAAAATCTCCGGCATTGCACCGGGAAGGTTCACCATCGCAAGCTCTCCCTCCCACGTCTTGCAGACCCAGCCACGCTGTGAAAGCTTCTGCGCATAGCCTGCGCGCTCACCATTCGAGAACGAGTAGCTCAAGGTGAGCGCTGTCCATCCGGCGATTAGCAGCAGGGGCACGAGCACCACCGCGCCAATTGTGATCTTTCTCCAGTGCCGGCGTCTCCACGACAGCGCGGCAGGTACCGGTGCATCAGTCATACTCGGGCTCCGTTCAGGGTTAGCTTTATCAGCAGCCAGTCAAAACTATCAGTGACCTTCACCGCGCGCAGAAAATCCGTCACCGCCACAATCGGCGGAATACCGGTGGGATCATCCCACCCGGTCGTCGTCCAGTCGATGACGAACACCGATACCGCCGATGCAGCAGGGACTGCCGCCCAGGTTGCCGCCCTTGCGGAGGCGGGTTCGCAACTCGTCAGAATCACTGTCAACAACGACGAGGCTGCTGCCGCGGTTCCGGAAATCGCTCGCCGGCTCGCCGACCTTGGCGTCAGTGTCCCTCTGATCGGCGATTTTCATTACAACGGCCATCTCCTGCTTGCCAATTATCCCGAGACGGCACGAACACTCGCCAAGTACCGGATAAACCCGGGGAATGTCGGGACTAAGCGGCGCGACGAGAACTTCAGCATCATCTCACGCATCGCCGCCGCGAACGGGAAGGCGATAAGGATCGGCGTCAACTGGGGGTCGCTCGACCAGGATCTCCTCACTCAGATGATGGACGCCAATGCGGCGAGGCCGGACCCGCTCGACGCCCACGATGTCTACATCGAGGCGATGCTCGAAAGCGCGCTCAGGTCCGCGGAGCTGGCCGAAGAGTCGGGGGTTCCCCACGATGCCATCGTGATCTCGGCGAAGGTTTCAGGGGTTCCCGATCTCGTCGAGGTTTACCGCCGGCTTGCTGCACGCTGTGAGTACCCGCTCCACCTCGGCCTCACGGAGGCAGGGATGGGATCCAAGGGGATAATCTCGAGCTCCGCCGCCCTGGCCATTCTTCTCTCGGAGGGGATTGGCGATACTATTCGCGTCTCGCTGACGCCGCCGCCCGGGGGGGATCGCACAGAGGAAGTCCAGATCGCGCAGCAGATACTTCAGTCCCTCGAGCTTCGCCGCTTCAATCCTCAGGTCACGGCCTGCCCGGGCTGTGGCAGGACAACCTCGACATTCTTTCAGCACATGGCTGAAGACATCCAGACATACCTGCGAGAGCAGATGCCGGTCTGGCGTGACCGATATCCGGGTGTCACAGATCTCAAGGTGGCTGTCATGGGATGCGTTGTGAACGGGCCGGGCGAGTCGAAGCACGCGAACATCGGCATCTCGCTTCCCGGAACCTTCGAGGAGCCAAAAGCTCCCGTGTACGTGGATGGCCGACTCATGGTAACCCTCAAGGGCGACAACATCGTCCCCGAGTTTCTCCAGATCCTCGAGGAATACGTCGAGAGGAAATACTCGCCGCCCCTCGTCGGAGCCTGAAAGCCTAGGCCGACTCCTCGAGACCCTGGACGGCCGTCCGCAGCTCGTCCACGATCGGCTCGTCGAATTCGAGCTCTTCGAGACGGTTCAGGACGTCGCGGTACCATTTGACGGTTCCCGCCCTGCCCGCCTTGAATCGTGACCACACAGAATCGGGCTCTTCGGTCCTGTTGAGATCCGCCAGGATCGAGTTCGAGTTGTGAAGCTTGTCGGCAGCGCATACCCACAGGGCTGAATCGCTCGCCGACTCGAGCCGCACCAGATAATCCTCCTTGCGCTCTTCGCTCGAAAGCTCGACCCCATCGTCATCGACGTTTCGATGCGTTACCGCCAGGACAGTCTCGAGGACATCCGTCCCGAACTTCTCACCGATCCGCTGCTCGAGCATATCGCGCGTGTAGCCGTCCTGTACGCAGTCCTCGACTACGTCGTGGAGAATTCCGGCAACTACGCTTCGCTCGTCCCGGTTATACCGGGCGAGGATCATCGCGACGTTCGCCGGATGCGTGAGATAGGGAAGCTTCGTGCCCTTACGGACCTGTCTGTCGTGATGCTTTGCGGCGAACGCAAATGCGTGATTCACCAGATCGGAGTAGCCTTTCGTTTTCATCAGTGCCTCGCGAACCAGCCAACGACTTTCTCCAGACCTTCGCGATCGGTGTCGTCGAAGGCGGCAATGCGGTCCGAGTCGACATCGAGCACCGCGATCAGGGCACCGGATCCGTCAAACACCGGAACGACGATCTCGGATTGCGATCTCGGATCACACGTGATGTGACCATCGAACGCACTGACGTCGGCAACGATTACCGTTCGCCGTTCGGCGGCGGCGGCCCCGCATACGCCTTTCCCGAATTGAATCTCCATGCAGCCGAGTGTGCCCTGATAGGGGCCGATACGGAGAAGGCGGCCCGGCTCTGCTACCCGATAGAACCCGGTCCACAGATGATC
Source organism: Gemmatimonadaceae bacterium (assembly GCA_051005175.1). Lineage (GTDB taxonomy): Bacteria > Gemmatimonadota > Gemmatimonadetes > Gemmatimonadales > Gemmatimonadaceae > UBA4720. Next base: position 44,940 of record JBPCJP010000050.1, read on the forward strand.
GAACCCGTGGTGGATGAGCGCGCTTATCGTCGCCATCGCGGCGACTTCGTCGTGGATCCCCTCCAGCACCGCATCCACCTGCACGCTGAGTTCCTCGTACGCCTCGGCGCGTGGCATCCCGCGGAGATCGATTGTCGTTTCAGCCATCAGGGCTCAGCGCGCTCCCGCGAATGCTGAAGTGCCGGGATTCCTCGTCCTGCGAGGCGGCTCGGGCTCGTCCTGAGCCTCTATCACCGGCATGTCGTCTTCCCACAGCACGATTCCGTGAATCCGGAGGTCGAGCGCACGAAGTTTCTCGACAGATTGCCTGATCCGCGCGATTCTCGTGTAAGCGACCCGGGCGCACAATACTACGTCCGGCCCGGGGATGATGCTCTCCGGCCCCCTCAGGAGATATTCGGTCGGCGCCGCAATCACAACAAGGTCATACCTGCGCTCCATGCGCGCGAGATCTCCCCTTACACGCTCGGCAACTTCGCCCGATGCCGGCTTGCGACGGCGCGCGCCACTGGGCAGGATGTCGAGCGGGCGATCACGGCCGATGGTTGTCTGAACCGTCGCCTCCGCCCAGTCTGCCGTTCCATCCATGATGGCGGAAAGGCCGGGGTTCGAGGGTATACTGAAAACGGCGGCAATGGTGGAACTGGCAGGGTCAACGTCGACGAGCAGGGTACTCCGGGCCTCATATGCCGCCGCCGCCGCAATGTTCGCGGCAACCGTGGCTACGATAGCCGCTTCGTCTCCGGTGACTGTCACGACAGGCACGTTTGCTCCGGTCGCCGCGAGATGCAGATAAAGTCTCCGGTATCCTTCCGAGACGACGTCGATGAGCGGAGGATCCGATGCATCAGCCTCGCGCCTGCTCCGCTCGGCGAGTATTTCGGTGGGCTCGATCACCGTGAGCACCCTGACGCCCGATACATTTTCCGCTTCCCGCGCATCTGCTACGCTGGGGTTCCTAAGCTCGATAGCGAGCGATGTCGCGAACCCGGCTGTCAGTGCCAGGACGAACGCTGCGGCCAGCATTGCCAGCGGGGGAGCGCCCACGCTCGCGAGCTGGCGAGCCCGCGCGGCTTCCTTGTCGATGCGCTCATTTGTTGCCCTTATCTGCGCGAGTGTTGCCATTGAGCTCGCGTATGTCTGCTCGGCGTCTGCTTTCTGGGCGAGGTAGGCGGAGGTGTCGACGAGAATGCGGGGCGGGGGAGGGGGTGGCGGCGGGCGGAGCGTTGCAAGCTCCTGGCGGAGCACCTGCCTTCTTGCCTCAGCGACTGCCTGAATCGAGCGGCCGATGGCTGTGGCCCGTGAGGTGAGGGCTACATACACGGGGTCGACACCGCCGACCGTTCCGAACGCGTCACGCTCCCGCTCAATCTCCGCGAGCTGATCGAGCAGCGGCTGCACCTGCGGGTCGCTTGCCAGCGGTGCCGCCGTAGCAAGTGATCTGTATGACGAGGGAAGGGGCGCGTTGTTGGCGCGATCGATCAGCGTGTTGAGTGTCGCGACGTCGCGCGACAGCGCCTGCCGCCTCGCGATGGCTTCCGGCGGAAACGTATCGACGACCTGCGCCACCGGCTGGGCGACGACCGTCCGCGCCACCACGAGTGCGGAGTCCGCCGCGGCCATTTGAGCAGCTGCCCTGTTGCGATCGGCGACGACGCGACCAGAATCCGGCCTCTCCTCGAGGGTCGCTGAAACCTGCACGGCAGCCCTGGTCGCCTGCCTCGGCACCAGCACAAACGCCATCAGCGCGCCGATGAACACCAGGCCTCCGATGATTCCCATCACCGCGAACCGGCGGGATGCGTTCCTGGAGCGTGCGGACATCCACCAGTAGCTGGCGCTTCCAAAGGGACGGCTCATATCACTTCAAATATGCAAGGTGAGCGCCCGCGATGAGGGGCGAAGAAAAAGCGGGGGCATCCTGAGATGCCCCCGCCTTCCATCGCCCTGCTGCCGGAGCTACTGAACGGTGATCTCGCCCTTCATTCCAAGCGCGAGATGCGGGGTGCAATGGTAGGGGTACTTTCCAGACGGGATATTGGCGAACGAGACAGTGATCGTCTCGCCTGCGTTCATCTTCATCGTGCTCGAGAGCTGTCCCATCTTCTCGGAGATGTTCGCGTCGAGCTGGCCCTGCACGGCGGCGGGAACGGTCGCCGGATCGAAGGCGACGTTGTGCGGGCCGCCGCTGACCATGATGAACTTGATTCCGTCGCCCGGCTTCACTGTGATGTTCGCCGGCTCGAAGCGATAGCCCTGGGCATCGCCGAGCATTCTTACTTCATGAGTGGTGCCCGTGATCGGCGCCATGGTGCCAGTACCACCGGCCGGCATGCCGGCGGCGGGGGCGGCTGCAGGCGTCGTATTGTCGATCGCGACCGCGGATGTGTCAGCAGGTGCATTGTCACCGCCGGCGCACGCGCCGAGGACAACAGCGCTCGCAACGAGCGCAATTCCGTAAAACCGCATTCTAGAGGCCTCCAAAGCCGAGCTAGTTACAAAAAATTGACCAGGATATCCCATCCACGAGGGCCCTCGCGGACATTGTGAACTTATTCACAAACACCCCTGAAAGCAAACGCTGGCCAGGCACTCTAGAACTGTGTCAACAGCTCCCGTCTGACGCTCCGCGGATTTCCCACGTAAGCAAACCGGATCCCTTTCATGTACCGGCGCGCAACCCGCCTGACTGCCTCGGGAGTCACGCTTCGCAGCTCCTCGACGAAGCGCTCGGCCGTCCTGTAATCGCCGCGGTAGAGCTGGGCACGCGCAAGGAAGTTCGCCTGCGCATCGTTCGTCTCGTTATCAAGGAAGTACTCGGTAAGAAACTGCCGCTCCAGCCGCTCGAGACCCGAGGGGTCGAGCAGGCCTTCCTGGAGCTCACGGATAGCGCTCCGCATCAGCTTCAGCGTCGTATCGGGCGCTACAGTCGAAACTGAGAGCCCACCTGCGGTGGCAGCCTTGTCGAGGAACGGGGAATGCACGTCGTAGGTGAGATTCTGCCGCGTCCTGATCTCCGCGAACATGCGACCTGTCAGCACCGACGTGGCTATCCGCAGCGCGTGGTAATCCTCGCTGCTTGCCAGCGGACCGCTGAAGTAGCCAAGGATGTAGTTGGTCGGCAGGTCCCGCTGTTCGATGACCACCGCTGACTCGCGCTCCGGCACCCGGTCGGGCAGTGTCCACGTGTAGCTGCCCTGGGGCAGGGCAGCGAGGGTGCTGTTGACGAGTCGCTCGATGTGTGGACGGTCCACGTTCCCGACCACTACCAGGAGCATCCGTGATTTCACGAACTGGCTAGCGTGATATTCGCGCAATGCCTTCACGTCGATGGAGGATATCGACGCCTCGGTCCCCACAACGGGCACACCATAAGGATGCCCCGAGAACGCAATGCTGTCCGCGAGAAGCTCGGCGAGCGCGTCTGGGTTGTCACGTCGCTGGCGGATTCCGGCAATGAACTGCGACTTGATCAGCGCGACGTCTGCCGGATCCAGCGTGGGCTGCATCACCCGGTCGGCGAAGATCGCCCACGTCGAATCGAATACCTCGCGCGACGTCCGGATTCCGAACATCGTCCAGTCGTCTGCCGGCGACGTGGTTATCTCGCTTCCGAGCAATGACATCTTCCGGCGAAGTGTCGCCCGAGGGTATTTCCTCGTCCCTCGGTCGGAAATCTCGAGCAGCAGCGGCTCGATTCCGGCGTTGGCCGAAGTTATCTGGCGCGATCCGCCCAGCAGGTAGAGGTTGGCCGCGACGACATTGTTCGCAGCGCTTTGCCGCAGGATCACGCGAATGCCACCAACGTCGAAGCTCGTCGTCATCGTGGACAGCGCGAGTGCAATCGAAAGCAGCATCAGTTGGCTCCTCTCGACTTCAGCTCGTCGGCGGTCAGCGCCAGCGAGCGCCTGGAAGCGGGATCGATGAGGATTCCCGTGATGCGCGGCTTTCCGACGATGTATTTCGCAGCGTAACCCTTCAGGTCGTTGATTGTCTGCTGTGCCATGTTGTCAACGTAGCCCATGTAGTACTCGAGATCCGCGACGCTCCACCAGAAGCCGAGTGTGTGCGCGAAGCTGGAAGCACGCTCACGATCGAATGCCGACGATACGGTGCGATGTGCCTTTACTGCTGCGAGCTCCTGCGGATCGAAGTATCCGTCACTGGTGAACCGGGCGATCTCCGCATCGAGTGCGTCGAGCGCCTTCCTGAGATTTTCAGGCGAAGTCTGCCCGCTTATCGTGATCGGGCCGACGTTGTTGAGCGTGTAGTAGTTGACTCCCATGCTCTGCCAGAGACCGGTGTCGACGAGCCGCTGCTGGAAGTTCGAGCCGGGATCGTTCAGGACGTCACTGAAAACGTCAGCCGCGTACGTGGCATTTGGATCCTCGCCGACGCTTGGCCCCTGCCACTGGAGAAACACCGTCACCGCGCCGACTCCCGCTTCAACGATTACCGCGTCGTTTCCTGCAAGCGCAGGGATCTTCGGAATCGGGTCGGCGGCAAACGGGTCAGCCCCTCTTTGCCAGCCGCCGAGCTCACGTTCAGCCGAGGCGAATATTTTCTCCGGATCCACATCACCTGAAACGATGAGCACCGAGTTGTTGGGGACGTAATACTTCCTCTGGATCGTCCGCATCTTCTCCGGCGTGGTGGTGAGAATCACCTGACGGTCACCAATCACGTTCTTCCGGCTGAAGTTACCCGGATAGAGCAGATTGTCGGTTTCCTGGTTCAGCCTGAAGAAAGGACTCGACTCGTTGCGATCGTATTCGCCGATCACGACCTGCCGCTCACGCTCGAGCTCCCCCTGGCGGAACAGCGGAGCTGTCAGTGCCGCTGCGAGGAACCGTATTCCGGCGTCAACGCTGTCGGCCGAGAGTGTGATGTAGTAGTTGACAACCTCTTCCCGGGTTGTCCCGTTGAAAACGGCGCCAAGCTCTCCCGCGCGGCTGATGAAGGCCTCCGGCTGCGGGTAGCGGGCATTCGACCTGAAGAACATGTGCTCGTACATGTGCGCGAGCCCCGCGTACTCGGGACTCTGCGTAAACGAGCCGTTCTTCACGTTGACCTCGACTGTCGCCAGCGGGACGCCGTGGTTCTCTACCACGATCACCTCGAGCCCGTTCGCCAGAACCTTCCGCTTTATGATCTTCTCAAGCTCGGCCCGCTGGGCCATGAGGGCCGAGGGGACCAGGGCGGCAGCCGCGATGAAGAGAAAAGTGGCGAGCCGGGCGCGACTGCGATTTCTTTGAGTGCCGTTCAACAAGAGCCTCGATGATTGACAAGTACGAAAAACTAGCCGCTCGCCTGAACGAGTCACAGCTGACGCGGAATGAGGTGCTTGCTCCATACACCACATTCCGGATCGGTGGTCCGGCTGACCTGTTCTATTCCACGATGATCGCCGAGGACCTGGCGGCCGCCGCGACTGCCGCGCGGGAGTTGCAGGTTCCGTACTTCGTTCTCGGGCTGGGGGCCAACATACTGGTCGGTGATGGAGGCTTTCGCGGGGTTGTCATAAGGAATTCCGCCTCCCATTTCACGTTCTCGGACGATGGAAGGCTCTGGGTTGAAAGCGGAGCCGTGGTGGGTGACCTGATTCCCGAGGCGGTGGAGCGGGGCTGGTCGGGCCTCGAACACTATGTCGGGATTCCCAGTACCGTGGGCGGAGCGGTGTGGCAGAACCTTCACTTCCTCGAGCCGGAGCCCGAGCGGAAGCGGACGATGTTCATTGCCGACGTCTTTCATTCCTGCGATCTCCTGACTGAGGAGGGCGAGAGAAAGACAGTCGACGCTGATTACATGCAGTTCGGATACGACACAAGCGTGCTTCACCATCGCAGGGACATAGCGCTCGCCGTCACATTTCAGCTGGAGAAGGGGGATACCGGGGTGATGCACCGCATAATGCAGGAAAACCTGAGCTGGCGCGGCGCGAGGCATCCGTGGCTTCAGTTTCATCCCAGTGCCGGCTCGATATTCAAGAAGATCGAGGGGATGGGCGCGGGAAGGCTGATCGATCAATGCGGGCTGAAAGGCCACCGCAATGGCAATGCGCAGATTTCACACATTCATGCGAACATCATGGTCAACCTTGGCGGCGCAACTGCCCGCGATGTGCGCCAGCTCATCGCCATCGCCCAGGACGCCGTAGAAGAGAAGTTCACCGTCCGCCTCGAGCCCGAGATAAGTTTCATCGGCGAGTTCTAGCGCCCGCTGGCCCCTGCCTCGGCAGCCTCGGTGGCCGTGGTCCACTCATCCACCGCCTTGTCGAGCTGCCGCTTGAGCCTGTCGAGCTCGGCTCCCGCGCTCACTGCCCGTTTTTTCCCTTCGTCGGTCATGTAGAGAGCGGGATCTCCCAGCAGCTGCGTCAGGTCTGCCACCTTTGCTTCGAGATCCCCGACTTTTTTCTCCGCAGCCTGGGCAAGCTTCTGCGCGTCGCGCCCCGCGTTTCTGCGCTGACCCTTGTCGTCCTCCCTGCGCTTGGTCTTCTGCTTCTCGTGCATCCGGCGCAGCGCCTCCTCTTCTGATGCGGAAACGGCTGCAGCATGCGCCCGCTCGCTGCTCACTGTCTCCCACTCCGCGAAGCCGCCCGGAAAGTCGGTGATGCGTCTGTCGTGAAGCACCCACACCCGGTCGACGAGGACTCGCAGCAGCTCGCGGTCGTGGCTCACCAGAAGGATTGTCCCGTCGTATTCCTGGAGCGCGTCCTCGAGCGCTTCGATCGATTCGACGTCGAGGTGGTTTGTCGGCTCGTCGAGAATCAGCAGGTTCGCCCGTGACAGTACTATCATCGCGAGCGCAACTCTCGCTCTCTCGCCGCCTGAAAGGCTCGCCGCGCTTCGCTGGACCTCGTCACCCGAGAAGCCGAAGCGCGCAAGGTGGCTCTGGACCTGGCGCCTTTCCCATAGCGGCCGAAGATCCGCAATTACTTCGTACATCGACTTGTCCATCGGGACCTGACTCAGGTCCTGCCTGTAGTAAGCTGCCCTGATCGATCCGCCGAGCCGGAGCTCACCGCTCGATATTTCATGCTCGCCGAGAAGCGTGCGTATCAGGGTGGACTTGCCGGCTCCGTTCGGTCCTATGAGCCCGACAGTCTGCCCGCGCTTGAGCGCTGTGGTGAAGTCCTCGATCAGAACCCTGCCACCGATGCCGATGCTTACGTGCTCGGCGACGACTACCTGGTCACCGCCGCGCTCGACGATATCGAGCCGCAGCGCCATTGTGCCCTCACTTCCGATCGGTGCGCCCAGCCGTGGAAGTCTCGCGAGAAGTTTTCGTCTTCCTTTCGCCTGGCGTGAATTCTGGCCGGCAAGGTTGCGGCGGACGTAGTCCTCCTGGCCGGCGATGAACTTCTGCTGCTTGTCGAACTGACGTTGCTGCGTCAGGCGCCGCTCCTCGCGCTGGAGGACGAATGCCTCGTAGCCGCCGGTATATGCGAACGCGCTGTCGCCCTCGAAGTGAAGCACGTGGTCGACGACGTTGGCGAGAAATGCGCGATCGTGACTGATGAGCAGGATCGTCTTGTCAGTCGACTTGAGGTAACCCTCGAGCCACTGGGTCGTGTCGAGATCGAGGTGGTTCGTCGGCTCGTCGAGCAGCAGTACGTCGGCAGGGCTTACGAGCTGTCGTGCCACACCGAGCCTGCCTCGCTCGCCACCGCTCAGCTGGGTCAGCGGACGCGTGCGCGCCTCGACCGGGTCGAACCCCAGGCCGTGAAGGACGGCGTCGACTCGGGGAGCGAAGGTGTATCCACCCTCCCTCTCGAATCTCTCGAGATCACGGTCGTACCGCGCCAGCATTGCCGGCGCCGACGCCTCTCCGAGCTCCCCGATTGCCACGGCCTGGTCAGCGAGCGCCTGCTCGAGGGCCAGAAGGTCGGCGAATTGTCCGGCGGCGGCTTCCCAGACGGTGGTGGCTCCGCCGAAGTCCCGGTGCTGCTCGAGCAGCGAGACGCGGAGTCCTGGGTGCTTCGAGATCGCTCCTGATGTTGGCTGCTGCGCTCCCGTGATAAGCCGGAAAAGCGTTGTCTTGCCTGTTCCGTTGCGGCCGATGATTCCCCACCTGTCGCCGCGGGCCGCGGTGAAGGTGAGATCCCGGAAGAGGGTTGTGGCGCCGAACTGAACAGAAACGCCGGAGACTGCGATCTGGGTCAATCTGACAGCGCCCTTTCACACGCAGCCAGGCACCGCTCGAGAGTCGCGACCGTGTGGTCTCCCATGTGTCCGATCCTGAAGGTCGTGTCGCCAAGTTTTCCGTAGCCGGTGGCCACCTGGACCCCCTGTGCTTTCACTTTTGCGACGAATGGCTTCGTCGACACGCCTTCCGGAAGACGGATTGTCGCCACCGTCGGCGACCTATGAGCCTCCTCGACGAGGTTCTCCCATCCATGGCCTGTTTGTTTTGCCGTTTCGATGAGCCACGAGGTGGTGAGTGCAGACATTTCAAGGTGACGCTCCCAGCGGTTCTCGATTCCTTCGCGCTTCATCGCTTCGAGTTGGACCTCGAGCGCGTAGAGAAGCGAGAAGGCCGGGGTGGCCGGGACCTGGTTGCCTGCCGCATACCGGTCCATCTCGACAATGTCGAAGTAGACGCCGCGGTTCTGGGCACCCTTGGCGAGCGCGAGCATTTCCTCTGATGCCGCTGCGAAGGCGAGTCCGGGGGGAAGGGCGAATGCCTTCTGGGACCCGGTTAGAACATAATCTAACTCCCAGTCATCAAACCGGAGTTCCGCGCCAGCCAGGCCGCTGACGCTGTCGATCATGCAGAGCACGCCACGGGAATGAGCGGCATCCGAGAGAGCCCTCACGTCGTTGAGCGCCCCGGTTGAGGTCTCGGAGTGTGTGGCAGTGATCGCCCTGTAGTCGCCTTTCGACAGGCGATCGTCGAGCCCGTCCGCAGTGTGGACCGACCCCCACGGCACCTCATACCTGTCGACGTCCCGGCCACACATCTCGGCGATGTGGGCAAAACGCTCGGAGAATGCTCCGTTGACCAGGGACAGTATCCGCCCAGGCGGGATCGCCCTGATCGCCGCCTCCATCAGGCCGGTGCCCGACGAGGCGGCGACGTAGACCGGGCGCCGGGTGAGAAATACGTGGCGAAGCCCATCCTGCAGCCTGGCGAAAAGCTCCTCGAACTCCGCGCTCCGGTGGGGAATCATCGGCTTCAGCATGGCGGCGAGAACTTCCTTTCTCACCTCCGTCGGCCCGGGAAGGAAGAACGTCCCGAAATCCTTATCTGTTCGCATTCTCCAACCTAGCAGGTCCTATTTCCATTGCTTCCATGCATCTTCGGCGAGGCCGACAGTGAACTGGTTTCCGCTTCTCACGAGAGGCACCTTGAGGATCAACGGCTCCTCCACGAGCCTGGCGAGCCAGGTATCATCAGACATCCGCGCATGCCTCAGGCCCAGATCCTGGTACCTGGCCGACGAAGCGTCGATCAGGGCACCGACACCGAACTTCTGCGCAAAGCGCCTTAACTCGCCCAGCGATGCCGGTCGCTCATTGAGGTCGACGAAGTGTGTCTTTATTCTCCGCTCCGAGAAGAAGCGCAGGGCTTTTCTCGTATCCGAGCTCTTTCTCGTCCCGAAGATTTGTACTTCCATTTGCTCGAGAGAAAAGTGTTGAAGCCTGACTACGAGGCGCCGTGGTGGCTGCCCGGACCCCACCTCCAGACCCTGTGGGGAAAACTCTTCCGTCGCCCTCCGATACAGCCTACGAGAGCAGAACGTCTCGACACGCCTGACGGCGATTTTCTCGACATTCACCACCTCGAGGGACCGCCCGGCGCGCCACTGCTCGTGCTGCTCCACGGACTCGAGGGCGGACTGCGCTCACATTATATCCAGGGACTGCTTGGAGAAGCGAGAGTTCGCGGCTGGTGCGGCGCGGTAATCATCTTCCGCTCGTGCGGGAACGAGATGAACCGGACACGACGTTCCTACCATTCGGGCGAGACGAGCGACCTCGATTTCGCCCTCACTCATCTCACCAGGCAGTCGCCCGGCTCGCCGGTCCTCCTCGCCGGAGCATCACTCGGCGGCAACGTGCTTCTGAAGTTTCTCGGAGAGCAGGGAAAGGGCGTCCCCTCGCAGATAAGGGGCGCGGTGGCGATCTCCGTTCCGTTCGATCTCGCCCGGTCTTCCCGCCACATCGACCGTGGCTTTGCGCGAGTATACCAGCATCACTTCCTGCGCTCGCTGCGCCGCAAGGCGCGGGCGAAGGCTGGCATGTACCCCGACATGTTTCCCGTGGAAAAGCTCGCGACCGCGCGGACGATGTACGATTTCGACGACTCCTTCACGGCGCCGGTGCACGGATTCCTGGACGCAGAAGATTATTACCGCAAATCCAGCTCCCTGGGATGGATCGGGAATATTAGTATCAATACGTTACTATTGAGTGCGATTGACGATCCCTTCCTCCCTGAGCAGGTTCTCGATGAGGTGCGCGATGTCGCTGAAGGGAATCGCTTTCTGCACATCGAGTTCAGCAGGCAGGGGGGTCACGTTGGATTCGTGACGGGCACGAACCCTTTCCGCCCGACCTATTTTCTCGAGAAGCGTGCAGGTGATTTTCTTGCAAGACAGGTCGAGCCGACCCCGGCCAGCCTGTGACCGAACCCGAGGAGGATGCCGATGTACCGCCTGGCCGCTCGAATAGCCGCAGCGTTGTCCCTTGCCGGCATTGCCTCCTGCACTGCCAGCCGAAGTAACACGCCGGCGACGACGCCTCCCGCGGACGTGACTGAATCCCGCGCACGGCTCGCCGCCTCTCCGCGCCATGGTGAATGGGTGATGGTCTCCGCGGGAGCAGACAGTGTTCGCGCATGGATAGTCTATCCCGAACGCACGACGAAAGCTCCGGTGGTAGTCGTCGTTCACGAGATCTATGGTCTCACTCCGTGGATCCGCGCAGTAGCCGACCAGCTTGCCGCTGACGGTTTCATAGCCATTGCACCCGACCTGCTCACCACAAAGAATCTTCCGAATCCCACCGACAGCGTGCCGGGCAATCTCGCAACAGCGGCGATAAGAACCCTCGACCCCGCTGACGTGCATCGCCAGATCTCGGCAGTCGCCAGCTACGCGATGGCCCAGCCGGCAGCGCTTCCGCGTTATGGAATTGTCGGATTCTGCTGGGGAGGATCTGTTTCGTTCGAACACGCGATTCGCTCACCCGGGCTTGGCGCCTCGGTCGTCTACTACGGCTCGTCGCCGCCGAGCGCCTCGTTTGGCTCGATCAACGCTCCGGTGCTTGGACTGTATGGCGGAAGCGACGCACGCGTCAACGCCACGATCCCTGCCGCCGACTCGACGATGAGGGCGCTCAACAAGACTTTCACGCACCACATATATGAGGGGGCGGGACACGGCTTCCTCCGCAATCAGGCGGGGCAGGAAGGTGCAAACCTCCGCGCAACCCAACAGGCCTGGCCCGCGACAGTGTCGTGGTTCCTCCGTCATCTTGGTGCCTAGCGAATGATCCCGAAGTTCCTGTATCTCGCTGTCTTTCTCGCCGGGCTGGCACTAGCCGTCAATTCAATGCTGCACGGAGTTGAACGCTGGCGGCGACGCCGCTCCGGGAAGCCGTCGCCGGTGCTCAATCCGCCTGCAGTTGCAGCGCTGCTCGCAGGATTCGGCGCATGCGGCTACCTGCTTTCGACCCGCACTGCTTTCGCGCCGCTGGTGATCCTCGGGATTTCCCTGGCCACAGGCGGTGCCTCGCTCACCGGGATGATATTCCTCATGGCCAAGTGGGCGCTTCGCCCGCCTGAGCACCCGATGGTCGCGGAAGAACACGAGATAAACGGCCAGGTAGCGACAGTCTCACGCACGATCGAGCCTGACGAGCCAGGCGAGATAACCTGGTTCGCGTGGGACGCAATGCACGTACTCCCCGCGCAAAGTCTCGACGGCTCAGCTGTCGCTGAAGGAACCGAGGTAGTCATCGACACTGTGCGAGACGGCATTGCGCAGGTCGAGCTGTGGTCAGTAGTCGAGCAGAGACTCTAGAAGCTACATCGCATAAAGCCTGAGCCAGCCGGGCCAGTTGCCACTCAGCTCGAACACATCCTCGAAGTAGGCAAGACCGCTCGACTCGAGGTGCTCCATGATGGGCCCGACCATGTCGTCTGACGGCAGCGGCCCGATGGCGATGAGCCCACCCTCCACCCTGAACTCCGCATCGGTGAGGTTAAATCGCTGATCTATCTCGCTGCGAGTCAGCCCTTCGCGCTCGAACGCTTCTTTCCTGATGAAAATCGTCGCGCGCCCGTCATCTACAGATAGTGGCATCCCTTTCCTTGTTTGCTGTGTGTAATTGCGGTTTCAGATTCTTCTGCGTGGGCCCCTCTGCGCCCTCTTTGCCGTAGCCCCTCTGCACCTCTTACATTCAAATTTATGACCCCCAGCCTGACCACGCTCCCGGCAGAGGCACGATTCGACGTGCTTGTAGTAGGTGCCGGACACGCAGGCACCGAGGCAGCTGTCGCAGCTGCCCGCCTCGGCGCGCGCGTCGGCCTTGTCACGAGCTCGCTCGAGACGATCGGCCAGATGTCGTGCAATCCGGCAATCGGTGGAGTCGCAAAGGGAACAGTCGTGCGCGAGGTCGATGCACTCGGAGGCATCATGGGCCGGGCGACAGACCTGGCAACGCTTCAGTTCAGGATGCTCAACCGCAGCAAGGGGCCGGCGGTCTGGGCACCTCGTGCCCAGTGTGACCGCGGGCTCTACCGGCGGGCTGTCCGGTCGCTAATCGAGGAACACCAGAACCTTCAGACGATTCAGGGAACTGTAGCCAGCCTCATTTTCGATTCGTCCGGATCCTGCGTGCAGGGAATCAGGACACTTGAAGGCCGGGTCTTCGCGAGCCAGTGCGTCGTCATAACCACCGGCACCTTTCTGCGCGGCCGCATTCATATCGGCACCGGTACGAATCTCCCCGGCGGCAGGGCGGGCGAGACCTCGGCGACACACCTTGCCGAGCAGCTCGAGTCGGCCGGGCTTGGCGTGGAGCGCTTCAAGACCGGAACACCACCGCGCATCGACGGCCGTTCGGTCGATTTCTCGAAGCTCGAGCGCCAGGATAGCGAGATCGACCAGTTTGACTATTCCTGGTCTCACTTCTGGAGCACTCCGCGAGTGAGCAGCAGCGGAACGCGTCACCCCGGCCAGCTTCCATGCTGGGTATCTCACCTCGAAGGACCTGCAAAGGACATCATCCGCGAGAACATTGCGAAATCAGCGATGTATGGCGGCGCAATCACGGCTCGCGGCCCGCGTTATTGCCCGTCAGTCGAGGACAAGGTCGTGCGTTTCCCTGAAGCAGAACGACATCAGCTTTTTCTCGAGCCGGAAGGTCACGACACGAGCGAGCTTTACGTGAACGGCCTGTCGACTTCACTTCCCGCTGAAGTGCAGCTCGATATCATGCGCACAATTCCCGGACTCGAGAATGTGCGAATGAACCGGGCGGGATATGCGATCGAGTACGACTACTATCCGCCGACACAGCTCGATTCAACGCTGCAGGTGAAGGCAATCGCAGGTCTCTACTTTGCGGGCCAGATCAACGGAACTACCGGGTACGAAGAGGCCGCGGGACAGGGCGTGCTCGCGGGACTGAACGCCGGACTTTCTGCACTCGGCCGGGAGTCTCTGACGCTGGGACGGGAGACATCGTACATCGGGGTGCTGGTTGACGATCTCGTGACGTGCGGTGTGGATGAGCCGTATCGTCTTTTCACTTCGCGATCAGAGTTCCGGCTCACGGTTCGGCAGGACAACGCGTTGCAGAGACTTGGCGGAATTGCTGCGGGTATCGGGCTCTATTCAGCAGATGAGGAAAACGTCGTCGAAAGCAGGGCAGATGAAGAGCGGCGAATTCATGAGCTCGCCGACTCGAGAAGCATCACGCCTGTTCAGGCGGGACCTTCCCTCGAGTCCGCCGCGAGCACACCACTCGCGCACGCAGTAAAGATCATCGATGTCGCCAGGCGTCCAGGCGTGTCACTCGAATCTCTACTCGCCGCCGCTGGAGCATCGACCGATTTCTCCGCCGAGTCGCTCCTGTCCGTGGATCTCGAGATCAAGTATTCGGGTTATTTCGAGAGGGAACGCGCACAGGCGGAGCGGATGCGCCAGATGGGTGATTTTTCAATTCCTTCGGGCCTTGATTACGCGGCAATGAACTCCCTTTCCCATGAGGCAAGACAGAAGCTTCAATCGATTCAGCCGCGCACGCTGGCGCAGGCTACTCGGATTCCCGGTGTAAGTCCGAGCGATATTCAGAACCTCGTCATCGAGATCGAGAGAAGACGCTCGAAGGTGACGGCATAGGGTCAGGTTGCCGGCTCGACACGTGAGCGGGCTCGCCCGTTCCACTGAAGCATCAGCACCGCGCACGCAATCAGCGCTCCGCCGGCAAGCGTCGCAGCGGTGAATGGCTCACTCAGTATCAGCACCCCGAGCATCGCAGTGAAGAACGGCTCGATCGTGGCGATGATCGATGTCCTCACGGGCCCCAGAGTACGCAGTCCCGAAATGAGTGCAACAAAGGCCAGCACTGTTCCGACAATCGAGAGCGCGAGCAGCAAAGTCCATATCGATGGCGTTTCCGGAAATCGCAAATTCCCCGTCAGGGCAGCTGAGAGCGCGAACGATATGAGCACTCCGGCCACGAGATAGAAAGTCGATACAAGAGGGGTGATCCCTCTCTGCATCCGGTGAAGCGCCGGCAGGTATAACGCGAAAAGAAATGCTGTTCCCAGTGCCAACATCACTCCGATCGGATTGAGCGCCGCCGAGAACGGCGTGCCGACCATCACTGTGATCCCCGCCATTGCAACCGCGAGAGAGGTGAAACGCAGAAGTGTGAGCTCCTCGCGACCTGTAACTGCTGCGATTACGGCGACCCAGGCGGGATACGTATAGAAGAGAAAGCCAAGCGCCCCTACCGGGAGATAGTCGAGCGCGCGGAGGGAGAAGTAGGTGATTGTCGCCTGCCCGCAACCTCCGATGATCATGAGACGCAGCGCCTGTCGCACTGTGATCGACGATCTCGTCCAGGGTCGAACGAGGGCGGCGAGCACCACCGCTGCCAGGAAGTATCGCCACACCATCGCCGGCAGAAGCGGCAACCCGGCCCGGGTAACGAGCAGCGTCAGGGTGGTCAGCGACCCGAAGCAACACGCCGAGAGCACGATCAATGCAGTTGCGCGTGACACTGAGCGACCTTCAGATCTCATCGCTCAAATCTACGCATGCCTGTTGCAGGTAACTCCGGGTGCCGGCTGGCTTGCAACCCGAGCGTATAGCATTTTCACGTCGGTTGCAGGCGAAAAATGACGAAAGGAGGATTGAACGTGCCGAACAGAATGGTCGAGTTTCGCGCTAATGGACGCACCGCAAGTGGCTATCTCTCGCTGCCGCAGCAGCCGGGCCCCGGGATTGTCGTAGTCCAGGAATGGTGGGGCCTGGTTGGACACATCAAGGATCTGGCTGACCGCTTTGCGGCGGAGGGATTCGTCGCGCTGGCTCCAGACCTCTACAACGGCGAGGTGACAAAGAGTCCCGACGACGCGGGGAAAATGCTCATGGCCCTGAACATCGGAGAGGCCGCGAAAGACATGAAGGGTGCCGCCGAATATCTGCTCGATCTCGATGAAGTGAATCCGAAGAAGGTTGGAATTCTCGGATTCTGCATGGGCGGCCAGCTCGCGCTCTACGCAGCGACAGAGTTTCCCCAGCAGTTCTCAGCCGGCGTTGACTTTTATGGCATTCACCCGAATGCACAGATCGACCCGTCGAAGCTTCAGGTGCCGGTGCAGGCACATTTTGGAAAACGCGACCACACAGTCCCCGAGGAGTCAGCAAGAGTGCTCGTGGATTCGATTGAGGCAAGCGGAAAATCAATCGAAGCACATTTCTACAATGCAGACCACGCATTCTTCAACGACACGCGACCAGAGGTCCACAATCGTGAGGCTGCGGCCCTCGCGTGGACACGCACACTGGCATTCCTGAAGCAGCACCTGAAATAAGGTGGTTCCCGTTGTGCAAGTCGGGAAGCGGCTGACGTCTTACAGGCAGGTGAACATTCTTCTAACAGAGACAACTATGAAAAGATTGATTCTAGCGGCATCTTTTGCAGCCATCGCGCCATTAGGAGCGCAGCAGGGCGTCATCAATGCGCCATTTCCACAGATTTCCGTTGGGTCAAGGGGTGAGGTAAAGGTTACCCCTGACCGGGCGAACATCCAGATAAGCGTACAGACCCGGGCGGCCACTGCGGCTGCTGCGGCCACCGAGAACGCCAGCCGCCAGAAGGCTGTCATCGATGCGCTTCGTGCCCTGGGGCTCAACGCGAACCAGATCTCGACCGTTGGATACAATGTGATACCCGAGCAGCGGTACGAGCCGAATCGCGAGCCTGTCGTAATCGGGTACAATGTGACGAACACGATTTCCGTCGAGGTTACCGACTTGAGCATGGTCGGGCGAATCATAGACACGTCGATAGCGCGGGGGGCGAACATGATAACCTCGCTCAACTTTTACGCATCGAATACGGAAGCTGCCCGCCGGGGGGCGATCGCGACTGCGATCCAGACGGCTCGCCTTGACGCCGATGCAGCAGCTCGGGCGGCGGGCGGCACAATTGGCGCCCTCCTCGAGGTGAGCATCGGGGCTTATTTTCCGCCACCCCGTCCCATCGAATACGCCGTTCAGCTCAGGACTGCAGCCGTGGCTGATACACCAATCGAGCCTGGCGACCAGACTCTCTCGGTTAACGTAAGCACCCGCTGGAGCTTCATTGCGGGTGGCGGTCAGTAGAAAAGTTCATCGGGTGGAGTCGGGGAGGGCAATTTTCACGTGAAACACTCCGTGCGCCTCTCCCCGACGCTGCGGCTGGCCAGTACATTCCCCGTTCCCTACATAAGAACGGTTGCCCGTGGGTCGCGTCATCGCAGTTGCAAACCAGAAAGGCGGCGTTGGTAAGACTACGACAGCCGTAAATCTTGCTGCCAGTCTGGCCGCGGCCGAACAGCGCACGCTTCTAATAGATGGAGATCCGCAAGGGAACGCTACGAGCGGCACCGGAATTCAAGGGGCGGAACTCGAAACAACTCTTTACGACGTCCTGATCGGCGAGCTGCCGATCACGGCCGCGATTCTCAAAGGAGTTCACTTCGAGCGCCTCGATGTGGTTCCGGCTACATCGGATCTCGCGGGGGCTGAGGTTGAGCTGATCGACAAGGAAGATCGCGCAACGGCAATGCGGCGCGCGATCGAACCAGTCAGGAACGACTATGACTTCATCCTCATCGATTGTCCGCCTTCCCTTGGCCTCATTACTCTCAACATGCTTGGTGCTTCGGGCTCGGTGCTCATCCCTCTCCAGTGTGAATATTACGCGCTCGAGGGATTGTCACAGCTCCTGAACACTGTCCACCGGATTCAGCATGGCGTCAATGAATCGCTTTCAATCACAGGAGTTCTTCTAACGATGTACGATGCGCGCCTCAATCTTTCCCGGCAGGTTGCCGCTGACGCCAGGGAGTATTTCGGAGAAACCGTCTTCGAAGCTGTGATTCCACGTAATGTCAGGCTCGCTGAAGCGCCGAGCTTTGGAAAGCCGATCATACTCTATGACATCGGATCGGTGGGAGCGAAAGCATATATGAACGTCGCCAGAGAGTTGATCATGCGTACTTCCGAGGGTGTGACGAATGCCTCCTGAGAAATCAAGCCGGCGTCTGGGGCGTGGCCTAGACGCCCTGTTCAATGCGCCAACTTCGGGCTCTACGTCGCAGGTCCCACCCAAAAGTGCGCTGCGGGACCTTCCGGTTGGGCAAATATCCCCGAACCCTTTCCAGCCTCGCAGGAATTTCAGTCTTGCCGAGCTTCTCGAGCTCGAGGAAAGCCTGAAGGCGAGTGGATTGCTTCAGCCGGTGACTGTTAGACCGTCGAAGAGCGGGAGCGGCTACGAGCTCATCGCGGGCGAACGCCGGCTGCGGGCGGCCACAAATCTCGGATGGGCGACCATCTCCGCCGTCGTCAAGGACATGCCGGATCGCGAGATTCTCACCCTGGCACTTGTTGAGAACCTTCAGCGATTTGACCTGAACCCCGTCGAAGAAGCGGAGGGATACGACAGGCTCATCCGCGAGTTCGAGTACACGCAGCAGACCGTTGCCGCCATGGTGGGAAAGGATAGGTCGACCGTAGCGAACGTGATACGGATTCTGAACCTGCCGGCTCCGATCAGGGAAATGGTTCAGGACGGGCGCCTGACAGCTGGACAGGCACGTCCGCTCATCGGCATGGACGATGAAAAGCGGGCCATCGGACTAGCTCGGGAAATCGCTGAGCACGGCTGGAGTGCTCGCGAAGTAGAGCGCAGAGTGAAGGAGGTTCCCGTCGCGCCGGGAGTGATCAAGCGCGGCCGCCCGAAGAAGGGGGACACCCGGTCTGCCGATGTCCGCAGTATCGAGCAGCGACTTCGCAAGCACCTTCAGACTGATGTTTCAGTAGCGCTCAAGGCAGGAAACCGCGGATCTGTGGTACTGGGCTTTTATTCTGCGGAGGATCTCGAGCGTCTCATCGAGACTATGGGGGTTCCCGATGCTTGAAAGTGATCTCTTAACAACGAGCTATTTCCTTGGCTTACAATAACTTAAGGGTCATCAGCATGACTTGGTTCCGCAGGTTTTCAACAGTTGTCTTCGGCGCTCTGGCTATCTCGGCTTGTTCGAGTTGTTCGAGAGGTGGCGAAGCTGACTCTGGCGCAGAGTCGTTCCGGGTCGCCTTGCTGACTCCGGGACCCATCTCCGACAAATCATGGAATGCAGGCGCGTATGCCGGCTTGATGGCCATTCGCGACAGCATGGGCGCAACCGTATCTCATATTCAGACTCGCACTCCTGCAGAGTTCGACGAGAACTTCAGGCAATACGGGGCGAAGGGGTTCGACCTCGTATTCGGCCATGGATTCGAGTTCCAGGATGCTGCGCTCCGCGTTGCCCCGAGCTATCCCAACACCGTTTACATAACGACTTCAGGAACCAGCGTGGCCCTTAATGTCGGGGGAGCGGAGTTCGCGTTCGAAGAATCGTCGTATCTGGCCGGTATGGTTGCTGGAAGCATGACTACCTCGAACGTGATCGGGATTATCGGAGGGACAGAGCTGCCTCCTGTGAAAAGAAGCTTCGCCGCATTCGAGCAGGGTGCGAGAAGAACTAATCCGCGAGTACGGTTTCTCCTTTCCTACATCGGGAACTGGGACGATGTGAGCGCCGGCAAGGAGCAGGCTATCGCCCAGATAAGCCGGGGTGCGGATGTGATATTCCAGAACGCTGATGCTGCAGGGCTGGGCGTCTTCCAGGCAGTGAAGGAGGCAAGGGGGGTCCTTGCAATCGGGTCGAACTCGAACCAGAACGACATTGTTCCCGGGTCGACGATAGGAAGTGTTGTGATAGATCTGCCGAAGGCGTTTCTCCTGATCGCGCGAGAGGTGAAGGCAGGGGGCTTCTCAGGACGAGTCTTCAGCCTCGGTCTCGATGATGATGTCGTGACGTTCGTGCCGAACCCGGCACTTGCATCGAAGATTCCCTCGAGCGTGATGGCATCCGTCGACTCGGCAGCAAGGCAGATGATGGACGGGACCTTTACTGGCCTTCTTCCGGATTCAATGCGTGTGGAGTCAGGCCGGTGACTACGACAGCAGAGGTGGTACGGTATCTCGATGACATCCTCGAGACCGACTCAGTCCCTGACTATCCGAACGCGCTGAACGGACTCCAGGCGCAGAACAGCGGGAGGATCACAAGGATTGCTGCGTGTGTCGATTTCTCGGGAAAGGCGACACAGGCGGCGATCGATGCGACTGCTGACTTCCTGCTCGTTCATCACGGGATGTTCTGGCCGGGCGCGAGGCCACTGACAGGACCTTTTTACGACAGCATCAGGAAGCTTCTGCAACACGACGTGGCCGTCTACTCCACGCATCTTCCGCTCGACAGGCATCCGGAATTTGGTAACAATGTGCTACTATCAGAGGAGCTTGGGATAGCACCGTCGGGCGAGTTCGCGAGCTACAAGGGGAAGTCAATCGGCGTGCGGGGGGAATCCGATGTTGGTACGGCTGATCTCGTTGCGAGAGCCCGCGCTTTTGCGGAGATGCACGGCGGAAGTGTTGTAGCAACCCCTTTCGACGACGAGCGGCGAACGCTGAAGTGGGCCGTCTGCACGGGAAGCGGTGCTTCGGCGGAAACTCTCCAGGAAGCAGCCGCCACCGGAATCGATACGCTGATCGTTGGCGAAGGCCCTCACTGGACCGCGGTGGAGGCGCTGGAACTCGGCATCACCATCATCTACGCAGGCCATTACGCTACGGAGACCCTCGGCGTGAGCGCCCTGGCGCAGCACCTCGCGGAACGCTTCGGGCTGGACTGGACGATGATCCATGCACCTACTGGCCTGTAAATTAGTACCATATTGACTTTTATTAGATGAGTGAAGTCGCTCTCGATCTGCGCGGAATTTCAAAACGGTTCGGGGCGGTCGACGCGCTCGATGATGTTTCCTTGGCAGCCAGGCGTGGTTCCATTCACGCCCTCCTCGGAGAGAATGGCGCCGGCAAGACCACGCTCATGCGGATCGCGTTCGGCATGCTCCAGCGCGATTCCGGAAGCATCGCCGTAAACGGCATCCCCCTTGACCCGCGTTCCCCGGCCGACGCGATAGCAGCTGGCGTCGGCATGGTTCACCAGCAGTTCTCGCTCGTGCCGCAGATGACGGTAGCTGAGAACGTGGCCCTTGGCGGTCGCGGCCGATTCCGCCCCGACATCGTGGCAAGGCGGATCGCCGATGTTGGCAGAAGAACCGGGCTGACGATAGACCCGCTGCGACGGGTCATGGACCTGGGAAGCGCGGAGAGGCAGAAGCTCGAGATCATCCGCATCCTCGCGCATGACGCAGACATCCTCATCCTCGACGAGCCGACCGCCGTGCTCACTTCACAGGACACAGGCGAGCTCTTCACTCAGCTCAGGGCGTTTGCCGCCGGTGGAGGATGCATCGTGCTCATAACGCACAAGCTTCACGATGCACTGGCGCACGCCGATGAGGTGACGGTGCTGAGACGGGGGCGGCACGTGCTGAACGCCGTCATGTCCGACGTTGACAGGAATTCTCTGACATCTGCAATGCTCGGCTCGGCGCCTCCGGTGGCAAGTCGCAGTCCCCGGAGCACGCCAATCCGCCGGGAGGTCGTAGCCACATTCAACGGTGCTACATCCGGGAAACACGATCAGGAGCCGTTCAGCTTCGAGCTTCTCGCGGGAGAGGTGCTCGGTGTGGCTGCGCTCGACAGTGGCGCCGCAACTGTCCTTCGAATGCTGGCTCAAAGAATCAGGCCCGCCGCCGGAAGTATTTCGGTACCGTCTCATATCGGGTTCGTGCCGGAGAATCGAGTCGATGAAGCATTGGTTCCTGCATTCAGTCTTACTGAAAACTTCGCCCTGAAAGCCGCCGGCTCTCGAAAGGGGGTAGTCGACTGGCCGGCAATGCGCGCCGGTGCAACAAGCGTCATTCAGGATTTCGACGTGATTGCCGCCGGTGCCGACGTGCCGGCATCCAGCCTTTCCGGTGGAAACCAGCAGCGCTTTGTGCTGGGACGCGAGCTACACGATGATCCACCGCTTCTCGTTCTGGAAAACCCAACCCAGGGGCTCGATGTGAATGCCGCCGCTTCTGTACACGCGCGTGTCCGGGACGCTGCGACCCGCGGAACGGCGATTGTTTTTTATTCCAGTGATCTCGACGAGCTCGTCGAGATCTCCGACCGTGTAATGGTGATCAGCAGCTCGGGCGCGAAGTTCAGCGCGCCGGAGCGTGAATCGATCGGACGCCTTCTTCTTGAAGCCGGTGCCTGAGCTGACACTTGTTGCGGACATGCTCGTAAGAGCAACACCCCTGATTCTCGCGGGCCTTGCTGTCGCACTCGCGTTCAGGGGCGGTGTGTTCAACATCGGAGCCGAAGGACAGCTGCTCGCCGGCGCTGCAGCCTCGACCGCAGTCACACTCGCACTGAGCAAGCTGCCCGGCACACTTGTCATCCTCGCCGCAGCAGTGGCCGGAGCTGCAGCCGGAGCTCTCTGGGCAGCAATTGCCGCGGAACTCAAGAGACGCTTTCACGTGCTGGAGATCATCAGCACGATCATGCTCAATTTCGTTGCGATACATCTCGTGTCATACCTGGTGCGCGGTCCCCTGCAGGAGCCGACAGGGATCTATCCACAGACAGAGACGTTCGTGCTGGCAGCCAGGCTTCCTGTCGTTCTTCCCGGAACGCGGCTTCACCTTGGCTTCGTTGCAGCAGTTCTCATCGCGCTAGCACTTGCCTGGGTGATGAGAAACACCGCCTGGGGTTTCAGGGTCAAGGCGATCGGGACCTCGCCGCGCGCGGCCTGGAGCGCCGGAGCGATCGATGTCGAAAGATCCTCGTTCATGGTTTTCGTGCTCAGCGGGGCACTGGCAGGGCTTGCCGGAAGTATCGAGGTGTCAGGCGTGACTTTCGCGCTCTATGAAAACCTCTCCCCTGGCCATGGATACACGGCGATCGCGGTGGCTCTCATTGCCGCATTGAATCCGGCGGCCGTCATCGCGTCAGGAATATTCTTCGGTGCGCTGGAGACGGGCGCGACGGCAATGCAGCGGGAGTTTGCCATTCCCTCGTCGCTCGCGTCTGTCGCCGAGGCTGCGCTGATCCTCGCTGTCCTGTCAGTTGCCGCCTATCGTGGCCGCAGCCTGCCCGGCCTTCCCCGCAAGGCCGCCACATGAGCATGCTCGAGCCTTTTCTCGAGGGAACCGTTCGAACTGCCACGCCGCTCGCATTCGCGGCACTTGGCGAGACTGTCGCCGAACGGTCAGGCATAATCAACATCGGACTCGAGGGGGCCATCATCGCCGGCGCGTTCGGCGGGTTCGTGGCGGCAGGGACGGGCAGTGTGTGGCTTGGGTTCCTCGGAGCCGGGGTCGCCGGTACAGCCATATCCGCACTGTTCGGCCTGTTCGCGATTCGCATCCGCGCCGATCAGATAATTACCGGAACTGCGATCAGTCTCCTGGCGCTTGGCATCACCGCGACACTCTACCGACAGATGTACGGAGCCGAGGGGGCGGCACTCAGCATTCCAACAATGGGGGTCACCGAGGTTCCGGTGTTGTCGTCGATTCCGATAGTTGGAAGGGCCTTGTTCGCACAGCCGCCTGTTGCCTACCTGCTTTATGCTCTTGTGCCCGCAGTATGGTGGTGGATGTACAGGACGAATGCGGGCCTTGGACTTCGTGCAATCGGTGAAGACCCGCGTGCCGCAATCGCAGCAGGAATTCCCGCTGCGCGATTTCAGTATCTCGCTGTCCTGTTTGGCGGCTTTCTTGGGGGTATCGCTGGTGGCGTGCTGGTAATCGCTCAGGCCGGCTCATTCGCCGAAGGCATGTCGGCAGGCCGGGGATTCATAGCAATCGCCATCGTTGTGCTCGGACGCTGGCATCCACTCGGCGCGGCTGTGGCGGCGCTCGTGTTCGGTGCAGCGAGTGCGCTTCAATATCTCTTTCAGGCAATGAGCTGGGCGTTGCCCTATCAGGCATTTCTGGCGCTTCCATATGTCCTGACACTGCTCGGGCTTGCCGGAATAGCCGGCCGGTCAGCTGCTCCTGCGAACCTCGGTCGCTGGCAGGATCAGAACTGAGGCCGGATCAACAGCCTGCGTACGCGCTCCGCCATGTGATTCTCCAGCGTGTGCCTTCTTTTTGAAGCAGTGCCACACGACCACCGTGAAAGTAGTCGTGCGCAACGACCAGGGCTGGAATCCCGCCCTTTACGAACCGGAACGCCCCGATGATCTCATTTGTGCGGACCGCGTCTTCGGATCCCGAGGTTCTGCTCACGAACGCCGTGACGTATTCCCCTGTCGTGGAGGCGGGGCGTTCGGCTACGAGAAGAATCCGCTCTTCGCGCGGGTTGGCTTCCTCGCTGATTCTCCTCACGACCTCCGCCGCAAGAACCGTCGCGGTTGCGTGCGTGAATCGATAGGCCCGCCGAACGATGAATGGAAGTCCGCGAAATACGGGGTCGTCGCCTTCTACGGCAGCCGATGAAAGCCTCGCAACCTCGCGGGTGACTGCAGCTGAGTCGGGACCTCTCATCACTTCGATCGAGTCGAGGGGCAGGGGAGCCACAACACCTCTTATGAAACCAACCCTCCACGGTTCGGTCGCCGCGTCTGCAAGCCTGACCTGCGGCCACGAAAGGCAGCCCTCAGGGACCTGTGCCTGCGCCCGGCCAGCAACCGACGTGGCGCCTGCAAG
Source organism: Gemmatimonadaceae bacterium (assembly GCA_051005175.1). Taxonomy (GTDB): domain Bacteria; phylum Gemmatimonadota; class Gemmatimonadetes; order Gemmatimonadales; family Gemmatimonadaceae; genus UBA4720. The sequence continues at coordinate 69,325 of JBPCJP010000050.1, forward strand.
TCCCCGCCGGCTGAACAGTTCAACGGGTGCGTCTATCAATGAGTCGAGCGGCATTGCCGAGGCTTCGGCCAGTGTACTGTCAGTCAACATCGGGAAGACGACAAGCGCTACTGCGCTGTTCTCGGCGACAGACAGAAGCATTACCGGGCCCGCGGTCGAGCTATCCCATCCGGTGCTTGGCTGCGCCGGATTCGCGACAGTCTGAATCGAGTCCGCTGCTGCCACAGAGTCCACGAGCAATGGTCGCTCGTCCCTGCATGCTGAAACGAGAACGCTCGAGACTACCAGGCAGGCGCGGACACGCGATGAGGTCATGCGGTGTAATTTGTAGCCGCCTGATGCCTGCCGTCGAGCGTCGAGGCCTACTACTTCCAGTTTCACCAACCTGCGCATGATCTATTCGGTGTTCCGCTGGATGACGGGGATCGCGCTTCACTGGTTCTATTCGAGCATTCAGATAACGGGGCGTGACCGCATTCCACAACGCGGCCCCGTGCTTCTCGCGGCGAGTCATCACAATGCGCTTGTCGATGCATTGATAGCCGTATGGATCTCTCCGAGGCCGCTCAGGCTTACGGCAAAGGCGACGTTGATGGAGAATGCGCTCCTTGCCTGGCTGCTTTCCCTGGTCGGCGTTGTTCCGCTTCGGCGGGCGGCAGACGAAAAAAAGGCAGGGAAGGATTCCCTGGATCCTTCGAGAAACGCGAGCTCGTTTGTGAAGCTTCTCGATGTTCTCGAACAGGGCGGGATGATCCTGATCTTTCCGGAAGGCCGGAGCCACAGCGAGCCGGAACTTGCCCCGCTGAAAACCGGCGTTGCCCGCATTGCACTGGAGGCACAGGCCAGTCGCGCACTTTCCGGCATTCAGATCATCCCGCTCGGCATCAACTTCGAGGATAAGGGAAACCCCGGAACCGCGATTCTTGCGGAGGTTGGTGAGCCGCTGCTGCTGAACGAAGCCGGCACCGTAACGGTCGAGTCACTCACTGTAATGATCGCCGAGCGGCTGCGCGCGGTTTCACTCAAGAGGCCAAGCCCGTCGCCTGACAGGGAAGCCGTAAGAAGAAAGGGGGCAATACGCCAGCTCACTTCGCCTCTCGCCGCGTGGGGTGAGCTTACCCATCGCTACCTCATAAATATCGCCCGTGACATCGCCGTCGGCAGAAGCAGAAATCCCGATGATCCGGCGATGCTCACAATTGTCTACTCACTGGCGCTGATCCTCTTTTCCTACTCGGTTCAGTTTACCGTGATCGCGCTCGTTGCAGGTCTGCTTTGGGCCACGGCATTCGTGGCGACGCTCGCACTCGGGGCTTATTGGGCAGCACACAAGGCACATATGCAACCCGGGGCCTGACTACTTCGTCTCGAGCCAGTTAATGCCTGTTCCCAGATCGACAACCAGGGGTACGGCAAGCTCGGCAGCATTCTCCATTTCCTGCTTAACCATCGTGCTTGTCTTTTCGAGCTCGTCCGGCGGTACCTCGAATACGAGCTCGTCATGAACCTGCAGCAGCATTTTTGCGCTGAACCCTCCGACTCGCAGCGCTTCGTCTATCCTGATCATGGCGACCTTGATCAGATCCGCGGCTGATCCCTGAATTGGCGAGTTGGCAGCTGTCCGCTCCCCGAAAGCGCGCATGCTGAAATTCTTTTCCCGAAGCTCCGGGATATAGCGCCTTCTGCCGAAAATAGTCGTCACATACCCATGCTGTCGCGCAAACTCAACCATCGAGTCGAGGTACTGCCTGATGCCATGGAATCGCTCGAAGTATCGCCGGATAAACTCCTTCGCCTCTGCGTGGTCGATCTTCAGCTGCTTTGAAAGAGCGTGTGCGCCCTGCCCGTAGATGGTTGCGAAGTTGATTGTCTTGGCGCGGGCCCGCATCTCCGAGGTAACCCCGTCGAGAGGAACATCGAAGATTATCGCCGCTGTCTGGCGATGAATGTCTCCACCCGCCTTGAACGCCTCAACAAATGCAGGATCACCGGAGAGATGGGCGAGCAGCCTCAACTCTATCTGTGAATAGTCTGCCGCGAGCAGGGTCCACCCAGGCCGCGGAATGAAGCCGCGCCTGATATCCCTGCCGAGCTCGCGCCTTATCGGAATGTTCTGAAGGTTCGGATCACTGGAGGAAAGGCGTCCGGTCGCGGCAACGGTCTGATTGAACGACGTATGAATCCTGCCGGTCTGCCTGTTGACCATCGCCGGAAGGGCGTCGAGATAGGTGTTCTCGAGTTTTGAAAGCTCGCGATATTCCATCAGCAAGCCGGGGAGCACGTGCCCTCCATCGGCGAGCTCCTGAAGCACCGTAGCATCAGTCGAAGGCCCGGTGCTTGTCTTCTTGAGCACCGGAAGACCGAGCCGGGTGAACAGAATTTCACGAAGCTGAGGATTCGAGTTGATGTTGAACTCCGTGCCCGCTTCTGCATGGATCTGTTTCTCGACGGCCTCGCGCTCCTTGCGAAATCTTTCCTTGAGGGACCTGAACCATGGAAGGTCGATGTAGATGCCGTTCCACTCGACTCGCGCAAGGACGTGGACCAGGGGGATCTCGATCTCCTGCAACAGGGAACGAACCCCGGCTGAGTCGAGTTGTGGCTCGAACACTTCCCTCATGCGAAGCGCCATGTCCGCCTCCTCGCAGGCGTAATCCCTGGCGGAATCGATCGGACACTGGTCGAAAGGGACCGCGGATTTTCCTTTTCCACAGACGTCCGTGTACGAAATCATCGACCGGTCAAGAAACTCGAGCGCGAGAACATCGAGCCCGTGAGATCTCCGGCCCGGGTCGAGCACATAGCTGGCCAGCATCGTATCGAAGTCGAGCCCCTGCAGGTCGATTCCGGCGCGACGAAGCACGAGTACGTCGTATTTTGCATTCTGCGCCGTTTTTCGCACCGCCGGATCCTCCAGGAGATCACGAAGCGGCTTCATCTCATCAGAGTCCAGCGGCGGAAGGTTCGTTACCGGGCCAGCAACAGGCTTCTGTGCCTGGCCGCCTGTGTCTGAGGATTTCTTCTTTCGTCCCCTGCTGGTCTGGAGCGGGTCATCGCCTCCGAGCACAAGGCCCCTGTCCTCGGAAGCGTCTGTCGGCGACCTGTCGCCGGCGGCGTCGATCATGAGCTCTCCCTGCATCCCGCGCCATTCAACGTGACGGAGCGGGAGATACCATGCTTCACCTGGTGCAGTCGCTATGGCGATTGACACAAGAGCCGAGCGAAGCGCGTCAACCTGAAGTGGTGAGTCGGAGGCGGTGACGGTTTCCGTGTCTATCGCGATTGTCCCCGCCTCGCGTGCCCGATGCGCGACATCGAGGAGCTTGTCGATGGTGTCGACAGTGTGATACGAAGTGGCGAACGCTGGTATCTCTACCATTTCTGCCGCTGCGGTTTCTCCGGCAACGGATAACGCGCTGGATGGAGCGCTCGATGCCGCAGCGGCGGCAGCTCTTGCCAGTGCGTGAAACTCGAGCTCCACGAAGAGATCGCGCAGTCGTGCGCTGTCGGGCTCCTGAAGCCGGGCCTTCTCGGGATCAAGGGTCAGAGAGAGATCGTCGCGTATTGTTACTAATTCTTTCGACAGGCGTGCGTTGCCCGCGTACTGGAGCAGTGCTTCACGCGGACGCTTCTTCGATAGCTCGCTTGCATGTGCCAGAATATTTTCGAGGTCACCATACTGTGCCACGAGCTCGCAGGCCGTCTTGTCTCCAATGCCCTTCACGCCCGGAATGTTGTCGGAGGAGTCGCCAACGAGCGCCAGGTAGTCGACTACATGCCGGGGTGGAACACCAAGTCTTTCACTTGCATTCTCGACACCAACCCAGTGCTCTTCGACACCTGCCGGGCCACCTCGCCCCGGGTTCAGAAGCCACACGCCGGGCCGAACCAGCTGCTGAAAATCCTTGTCTCCTGAAACGACCACGATATTCATCCTCTGCTCGAGGCCTTTGACCACCAGGGTCCCGATCACGTCGTCTGCCTCATAGCCCGGAAGGGTTACAATCGGGATCCTGAAGCCCTCCAGCAGCTCGCAGATGCGGTCCATGCCGCGGTCGAAATCCGCCTGAAGCTCTTCCGTCAGCTTTTCCCGGGTTGCCTTGTAGGCCGGATATGTCTCGTGCCGGAACGACAGCCCGGAATCGTGAACCCAGACGAGATACTCGGGCTTATGCTTGTCCAGGAGTCGCTGAACGAAGCTGGATATCCCCCAGACAGCTGACGTATTCTCGCCCTTGCTGGTCGTAAGAGGTCGCGAGATGAGGGCGTAGAACGCACGATAGATCAGCGCGTAGCCATCGACGAGGAAGAGCCGTGGTGGTTCCGGAAGCTGCATCACTCAATATAAGAGCGCCCCTGTCCGCTTACGCGTGACAGGGGCGAGGATCATCCCGGGGAACGAAGGGTTCAGGCCGTGGCGTGTACGTTAGCCGCGTGAAGCCCCTTGTTGCCGGTCTCGATCTCGAACTCTACCTGCTGCCCTTCGGCGAGGGTCTTGAAGCCGTCCATCGAGATCGCTGAAAAATGGACAAAGACATCCTCTCCGCCCTCCTGCTCAATGAAGCCGAACCCCTTGGCGTCATTGAACCACTTCACCTTTCCCCTGGCCATTTGAGCCGCCTCCGGTGTGATTCGGGTGGGCGCCTATATAGGAACGACCATGATTTTTGTCAAGTCGCTAATTAATGACTCGGATCCCGCGGCTTGTCAGCGGATTTGGAGACGTGCGTTTATGTTCTGGAACTCTGTTTCACCGGCAGGTGTGAGCTTCCACCGGCCCGCGCCGGAGTCATCATAGAACACAAGACGAACCCTGTACTGTCCATACTCCCAGAACTGAAGGCGTCCACGCTGCGAGAGAGACGTGCGCGAGATAGCGCTGTTCGAGTTCTGCTCGTACAGCTGGTCGGGCTCGCCGAGGACGACGAACACGCGGGCCCGGTCTGAAAGCCAGCCGCCGCGAGTCCCGGGACCGTCGTCACGGAACCTGAGGGCCGCCTGCTGAAGGCGGGCAAAATACGTCTGCAGCCCTTCGTGCTCCGAAGTTGCCGGGACAGGATCACTTGCCCTCAGAAAGGACGCCCACGCCTGGCCTCGCTGATCCACCGGTGCATCCCGAAGTGAGCGTAGCCGGTCGGGAGACACATAGTAGCGGAGCTGGTTTATGAGCTCCTCGTAGGAGAGGAGAGGAATGTCGCTTCCGAAGCTCACGAATACGGGTGTTCTGGCCGTATCTGTCGCATCCGCCCGAGTGAACGTGACGTTTGCCACCCCGATTCCGACGCGGGAGATCGGGATAGTCACCGCACCAGAGAGAAGGCCTCCCGATCTCTGCAGGACAGTCGTGTCCCTCAGGGTGACTGCACCACGATCATTCTGGACCACGAAGCTCACGGGCAGGGAGGTCTGCTGGCCGTAAGCCTCGAGGTATACCGTGACGGTGCTGTCCCGTCCGAATACCGCACTTGACCGGGGGCTTGCCAGGAGCCGTGGAACCGAGTCGAGGGTCGTGCGCCGGCTCGCCTCGTACACCAGAAGTGGGGTCGACAGCGCCCCGGGGCTCAGCCGCGGTACCGTAATGGCGCCTTCCTGAGTCGCGCTCCGGTTGCTGCCAATATCTCTCACCATGAAGGAGACCGTGTAGTCGCCCGGCAACAGCCTGAAGTGCGTCTGGAAAATGACGCTTTCGTCGGTACGGTTCACCTCCCTGAAGCTTGCCACGCGGACTATCTCGATACTCTGGTGAGACTGGATTTCAGCTGCGCCCCTGTTGATCTGGAGTCGCACTTCATATGGAGCCCGGTAGGTATCGCCATCCCGCACGAAGCTGAGCACGCGATTGGAAATCGATATGCTCGCAAGCATCATCGTCGTGTCCGGAGAACGCGTGGCGAAGTACCCGATTTTGCCCACATATGAGAGCGGGCTCGATGTGGCAATGAGCCCCATCTGGTTGTAGATCGTCAACGGGTCCTTCGCCTGGTCACCCGGCCGGCTGCCGGCCATGGGCGAAGGAAGTGAGCCGGGAGACTCCTCTACACGCTGTCTCGCGCATGCGCTTCCGGCTAGAGCAACAGCCCCGACGAGGACGAGCCGTAAAAACCTGTAGGCGTGCATCAGTGATTTACCCTATCCACAGAAATGGGTTTCTGTTACCTTCGCCGCGTGTCTCATCAGAGTTTGATCGGCTCCAAGATAGCCGGGTATACGATTCAGAGTGAGGTTGGCGAGGGCGGTACGGCGGAGGTATACAAGGCTCAGCATTCGAGCCATGGCACGGTGGCTCTCAAGGTTCTCCGGGAAAAGCTTCGTCACGACAAGACGGCAGTAGCCCGTTTCGTCAGGGAAGCTCAGTATGGAACCCGCGTCAAGCACCCCAACGTCGTTCAAACCATAGAGATCGGTCAGTCGGAGACCGGGCTCCACTTTCTGGCAATTGAGTGGGCCCCCGGCGACCTGCTCGAGAAATACGCCCGCCAGAACGCCCCTCTCTCCATTGAAGAAACCGCGACGATAATCACGCAGATCGGAGCAGCGGTCCAGGCTGCTCACACTGCGAACATCGTTCACCGGGATCTCAAGCCCGAAAACGTCATGTACGATCCTGCCACTCGGCAGGTGAAGCTGCTTGACTTCGGAATTGCAACCGATGTCCAGCAGCCCGCTGACGAGAGGTTGACGCGTGCCGGCTTCTTTGTCGGGTCGTTGATGTACATAGCGCCTGAAGCGTTGTCTGGTGAGATCGTCACTACTGCGGCAGATCAGTACAGTCTCGCCACGATCGCCTACTATCTCCTCGCGAGAGCCCTGCCATATACAGCGAAGGCGCCTCGTGAGATGTTTACACAATTGTTGACGCTTCCCCCTATTCCGCTGAATTCCGCAAAGGAAAGACTCAACTTCTCTTCCGGGCTGGAACAGGTCGTCATGAAAGCGCTTTCCAAGGATCCAGGGAGCCGCTATCCGGATGTAATGGGCTTTGCCCGTGCCTTTCAGGAGGCGGTAGAGCAGCCAGCGGAGGCTCGGGATAGCGTGGCGGCCCCTGAGAGCGATGAGGGCGGCATTCTAGCCCGGATGCGGGGAATCCTCCGCCGCAGCTGATTCCGGCTCGGAAAGCGGAAGCCAGAGGGTGAACGTCGACCCCTTACCAAGCTGGCTTGCAAGAAGAAGGTCACCTCCCAGCAATCTCGCGAGACGTCGCGATATTGCCAGACCCAGACCGGTGCCACGATTCGCCGAATCGGTTCGCGGACCGGCATCTACCTGCTCGAACTCCTCAAAAACTCTTTCCTGATGGTTTAAAGGAATCCCGACTCCCGAGTCAATTACCTGTATCGAAAGCCAGGAAGCTGCTGATTCATTGAGAATGGCGGCTGGTTGCGGCAGTCCTTCCCCCAGCGCGGCCTCACTCTTAAGAACCCGGGTCTTGATGACTATCGACCCCTCGTCTGTGTACTTAATGGCATTACCAAGCAGGTTGACGAGGATCTGCCTGAGGTGCGTGGGATCCGTTCGTATCTTCGGCAGTGCACTTCCCATCACGAGTGAAAGACTCAGGCTCTTCTCGTTCACGAGGGACTCAACTTCACTCGCCACGTCGAGAATGAACGGCCGGACGTCGAGCGTCTCCCTGTGAACATCCAGCCTTCCCGCGGCCATCTTTGCGAGGTCCAGAATCTGGTCTACCAGATGCCGGAGATGGTTGGCCGAAGCTTCGATTCGCTCAACCGGCTTTACCTGGCGAGGAGTGAGCTCCCCGTAAACTCCTTCGCGTAGAAGATCGACAAACCCAACTATCGCATTGAGAGGAGTCCTCAGCTCGTGCGATACGTTCGCCAGAAAGTCGTTCTTCATCCGGTTCGCCCTGAGGAGCTCGGAAGAAAGCCGCTCGAGCTCGCGAGAGCGCTCGACTAGACGCGTAGCCTGCCGCCGCTCATGTTGAAGAACGAGTGCAAGGCCTATAACTACTGCGCCCACGATGATATAAACGAGCGGCTCCATCGTGTGCATGATACCAACCACACATTTCCAACGCCATGAGCGACACCGAAAGACTGAAGGAGCTCCTGATCGAACGGTCGGTAAAGACGGGCACCTTTATCCTCGCGTCAGGAAAAAGCTCGACCTATTACATCGATGCCCGCCTGACCACCATGAGCCCGGAGGGGATGGCTGTGATCGGGAGGCTGGGTCTCGATCGTCTCAAAGCAGAAAAGTGGCGTCCTGACTCTGTTGGTGGCCTGACCCTTGGAGCAGACCCTGTTGCCTATGCCATCAGCCATACAAGCGCCTCAACATCGAGGCCGTTGCGTGCTTTTACCGTGCGCAAGGAAGCCAAGACGCATGGAACCGCAAAAAGGGTCGAGGGCCCGTTTGCCACTGGCGACAGGGTCGCTGTCGTTGAGGATGTGATTACCACTGGCAAGTCTGCGCTTGACGCCGCCGCTGCTGTTGAAGAGGCCGGCGGCCATATCGTTGGCATCCTTGCTGTCGTGGACCGGCTTGAAGGAGGACGCCAAGCCCTCGAGCAAAGAGGTTATCGCGTCATCTCACTCACGACTATCGAAGAGCTCGGTATTTCTTCCTGACTACCTTGTTCCGGTGCCTAGTTATCCAGCCCGGTGACGTCGCTGCAGGCCGGAAGGATTTTAGTGTTCCTGCATATGGCAGGACAAGCTCATTCCGGAAATGTTGAAGCATGCCAGCACCATCATATGCCTCCCGGAATTCAACAGGCGACATGTTCATGATCGTCCTGACATGCCGGCCGAAGCTTTGAGGTGAGGAGTAGTCGAGATAGTTGGAGACACTGGCAACGGACAGTCCGGGATTCTCAAAGAGTTTCGCCGCACGTATCAGGCGTGCCAGTGCCAGGTATTTCTTGGGCGGAGGCAGGTGTGCCCGAAAAAACCGGCTCATAAGAGAGCTTGGAAGAATGTGCAGGTATTTCGATAACTGCCTGACTGTATGGATCTGAGGATTGTGGCTGAAGAGAAGCTCGAAGAAGCGCCAGCAGTCAGCGGGTGCTCCTGGCAGATCTGTGCTGAGCTGTCCCAGCGCTGTGCGCTGCAGGTCGCTGGCTCTGTCGGCAGCGAGGATATCGCGCAAGGCCTGCCAGCCCGACGGCTGCCGGGCGTCTATGAGAATGCGCACCCCCAGCTGGCCGAGCGACAGAAGGTTCTCGGGGGTTGAGTACTGCGCCTCGGTAAGCAGGGCCATTGCGGGAACCCTGGGAAACTCCCGAACCATGGTCGCCATTCGTGCGCTGCTATGAACACCATATCGGGCGATCGAAATGAGAACAGCCCCTGCCTTCCGTTGCCTCAGGTCAGCCAGCACTTCATCGAAAGATTCGCGATGAAGTGCCGAGTAGAGGCCTTCGGCTGCTGCATCTACACGCAGCCTCTCACCCGGCGTAAGAATTGTCGAGACAGGCATGAGCTTCCCCGGGGACTGCTTCGTTTCACGCGCCATTGACCAACTCCTTTAGTTCGTGGATGAACCGATCAGCGCACATATCATAAACGCCCCTCGTCACAGCCTCGTCAGCAGGGAGACCCACCACATTTCCTGCAACAGGATTGAACCCGGGGGGTATTATATTTCCTGGTGGAAACAAGATCAGTCGGACGGTCGCGCATTAATAGCCCTAGTGCTACTAATTCGAGGAAAGTCCGGGCTCCGTGGGGAAGGCTGCCAGGTAATGCCTGGGCATGAAAGACTCCGGTCTGTTCATGACGGAAAGTGCCACAGAAAACAGACCGCCCTCGAAAGAGGGTAAGGGTGAAAAGGTGGGGTAAGAGCCCACCGCGTGCGTGGCGACATGCACGGCACGGTAAACCCCGGCTGGAGCAAGGCCAAGCATGCGGCGAGAGCAACCCACCTCGATAAAGACGCCGCGGGTAGGCTGCTGGAGGGTGCGAGCAATCGCACTCCGAGAGAAATGACCGTCACGGCAACCCTTGGGGTTGCCGTACAGAACCCGGCTTACAGACTGATCACATCAGGCAATAACCCTTTCCCGAACTTTCCGGAGAGGGTTATTGTCTTTCCGGCATGAACACCATCGAAAGGAAGCACAGAGTGTCGCATCGTCTTTGTCTGGCCATCAGCGCGTGTCTTATGGCCGCGTGTGGCAGAACCCTCCCGATACCTGCTTCCGGAGACAGGCCTCAGCCGGCGCCTGGAGTTCGGGATGAAGTCAGCCATGAACGGGTTACAACAATCTCAGGGGTGACGCTTATCCCGAATGGTGACGTCAGGCATTATTTAACGACTTCGACTGCAGTACTTCGGCTCGAGTCCGATAGCGGGCGCAGCCAGGCCGTTGTTAAAACGGCTCTCGGTTTCAGCGTCGCCTATTCACACGCATCTTCTTCACACACCCGGCTCACTGGAACACTTACCCAGATGACCGTGACGATAGAAGGCGTTTCTCCAGCCCCTGATCAGTCACCATTCCTTCCTCTGGATTTCACCGGATATCTCGAGCGCGGGGGTTTTCACCTCGATTCACTTGCAGGCTCGCCACTCAGCATTGTCCTCGATTGTCAGACAGCCGCATTGAACGGGATAGCCGGCATACAGCGCAATTTCGTCGTGCCACCCTTGCTTCTCTCTACCGGAACAACCTGGACCGACAGCAGCACGGTGCCGGTGTGTAGTGGATCTGTTCAACTCGCCCTCACAGCAGTTCGCACATATACGGTCGCAGGACAAACCACGAGGGGCCGGCAGCCTGTAATCGTTGTCCACAGAAAAGACAGGGTGCGGACAGCAGGACAAGGGACTCAGGGACAGCACCGTATCTCAATCCTGTCCGAGGGTTCCGGATCAGCCCGGATCTACCTTGATCGTACGACCGGGCTTCTCCGTGAGTCGGAGGGGGCGCAAACCGTCGGTCTCGTCATCGGCTCGTCGGGCCGGATCCAGCGATTCAGCCAGGTCGCAGAGGAACGAACACACCTGCAGTAATAGTGAAACTCCTCGGCCCCCAGGAGATTCCCCGGGGGGGGGGGGGTTAGTTCCCAAATGAGACTATATCGCTAATTAGTTCTGTTTTGCTCCTATATAGCATCAATCGACAAGCCTCAACGGCATTACCAGACAGAGATACGTCGAGGGATCGGCCCATGCTTCGGGCTCCAGCGTCGCGGCACGCTCAGGAGCCTTGAGTGTGATCCTCACGTCATCAGTCGGGATATATCGAAGAATCTCGAGCAGATAGCTGGCGTTGAATCCAATATCGAGCTGATCGCCGCTGAACCGGACAGGAAGCTCGTCCTGAGCTTCACCAAGATCAGGCGTCTGCACGCTGAACTTCAGCATCCCCGAATTAAAGGAAAGACGAATGCGGTGTGTCTGGTCCGACGCGACGACGGACATCCGCTTCAGGGCGCTCACCAGGGCCCCCTTGTCTGCAACAGCAACCCGGTCATTGTCTTTGGGAATCACCTGCTCGTAATTCGGGTACGGCCCTTCGATAAGCCTCGTAAAGACCGAGGTGAAAGGAGACCTAAAGCCTATATGGTTCTCTCCTCTCCCGATCTCCAGTTCTTCCTCGGCCGGAAATAGCCGGCGCACCTGCTCCAAAGCTTTCGGCGGCACTATAAGATCGTTGGACGGAGCACTGTCCGCGGTCACCGGAACACTCATCTTGGCCAGCCGATGCCCGTTCGTGGCCACCATGCTCATTCTGTCAGGCCGGAGCTCCCACAGAACTCCGTTCAGGATCGGTCGACTCTCTTCCGTTGACACCGCAAACGCAGTATGGGAAATCAGTTTCTGAAGGTCGCCCGACCGTATTCTCCAGGTGCCATCAAAACGGACTGCTGGAAAGGTTGGAAACTCATCCCGTGGCAGCCCCAGCAACTTGAACCGTGACCGGCCACACTCCAGAGTAATTCTCTGCTCCCCGACAGCGGCAATCTTTACCGGAGCTGGGGGCAGCTCTCGAGCGATCTCCGAAAGCTTCTTTGCCGGAATTGTCACAGCTCCCTGAGTCTCAACGTCCGCGGCGACCTCTGTGCTCACCGCTATATCAAGATCCGTCCCGGAAAGCTTTATCCCTCGTTCGGTCGTCTCCACGAGGATGTTCGCCAGGACGGGCAGGGTTGTCTTTCCTGGAATGCTTGCGGCAACGGCGTTCAGCCCTTCCTGTAGCTTCTCACGAGAGATTGTAAGACGCATTCCAGATCTTTTCCCTGTTTGTTGACAAGTTTGCCGGAGTTACTACAACCAGTCTATTAAAGATAAAACCAGTAGCAGTAGTAGGGCGCGTGGAGATGTTGATCGAGAGCCAGAAGTTATTGCATCAACAGGACTTCCGCTATTGTCACTAGTGTTGATTCGTCGCGGAGAGAAGGATTGAACCTCCTCAGGAATCCTCAAAGGTATGTGATGTGGAATCACTGGCGAGATGCTTCCAACAAAGAGCGGACCTTATCAACGCGGGTTTTGAACAAAGAATCAGTCCCAACGGCAACGGTGATTTTCTCAATACTGTGGATGACTGTTGAGTGGTCTCTACCGCCGAAAGCGTTTCCGATTTCCATGAGCTGGGTTCCCAGAAGCTCCCTGGTAAGGAACATCGCGATCTGTCGAGGAAGTGTCAGAACTTTTGTTCGGGTTTTTGAGCGAAGACCTTCCGGCGTCACGCCCCATTCCCGCGCAACAGCTTGTTGAATGCTGAGAACCGAGAGAGAAGACTGATGGGCTCCCTCCCCGGTGTAATCTTTTCCCTTAAGTTTGTCACGAAGCGCTTCACGGGCGACCTCGACCGAAATTTCCTGGTGTTTCAGGGAAGCATATGCCAGAAGCTTGATAATCGAACCCTCGAGCTCACGAACGCTTGACCTCACATTCTCGGCGATGAAGCGAATTACATCATCGGGAATCGTATGCTCGAGATGGTCGATTTGTGCTTTCTGCTTGAGAATGGCAGCGCGATGCTCAAAATCCGGCAATTCTATGTCGGCAACCATTCCCCAGTGAAAACGGCTGACGAGCCTGCCTTCGAGACCGGCAATTTCAGAGGGTGCCCGATCGCTTGTCAGAACAATCTGCCGGCCAGCTTCGTAAAGGGCGTTGAATGTGTGGAAAAACTCTTCTTGTGTGGCCTCTTTTCCCTTGAGAAAATGAACGTCGTCGACAAGGAGAAGATCTGTTTCCCGGTACTGTCGCCGAAAAGCCGCATTTGTCCGTGTTTGAATTGCTGCCACCAGCTCATTGGTGAATTGCTCAGTGCCGACAAATGTGATTCGAGTTTGTGGATTCCTGTCGAGAATATCGTGAGCAATGGCCTGCATGAGGTGGGTTTTCCCCAAACCCGTGGCGCCGTAGATAAAAAGAGGGTTATAGACCTTGCCGGGAGCCTGCGCAACAGCATGAGCAGCAGCCGCAGCCAACTCGTTTGACTTTCCAATTACGAAATGGTCGAAAGTATACCGATCGCTTAATTGGACCAAACTGGCGCTATTGTGGCTTCGGACCGTCGCAGCTGTGACCGGTGGTGGAGCGACAAAGAAATCCATCTGGGATCGCCTTTTCCGTTCCTCGTTGACCCGGAAAACCACCTTTATCGGATGGCCCAGGGCGATCGGTGCGTAGCTGGAAAAGAGCTCTGAGTGCTTTGACTCGTTCCAATCAGCCGCAAACTGATCAGGAACTCCAATGGCGATGACATTTCCGTCCAGGCTAAGCGCCTCGGTCGGCTCGAGCCAGGTTCGGAAAGTTTGTTCGGGGATGTCCTGGCGGGCTCGATCGAGTAACCTCTTCCAGGCTTCTGCGGGCGTAAGTGACATAGGGGACGCAAACCGTAGCCCAACAATGTGGAAAAGTCAATCACGCCATCCGGACACAACGCCTTATGCGTCTTGACCTATCTCCTAGCAGGGGTTAGTTTTAGGGCTGTTTTCGATAACGCTTAAATAGGCAATTTGGAGTACTTATGGGCAAGCCAACCTACCGTCCCCGCAACAAGCGACGAATTCGCTCACATGGGTTTCGGGAAAGGATGTCAACGCGGTGGGGTAGAGAGATTCTCAGTCGCCGCCGGAAGAAAGGAAGGAAGCAGCTGACGGTCAGGTTGCCGAGCAAGTACGCCGGCGCCTAAGGACTACGGCTACCCGCGTAGCCACAGGCTCACGCGGGAATCAGACCTGGAAAAGGTTAAACGAGCAGGGAGACGACTACGTACCGAGCACCTCGATGTTCGGGCACTCGCCTCCCTGCTTTCACATCCGCGGGTTGCGGTCGTGGTTGGAAAACAGGGGCACACAATAGTGGAACGGAACCGCTTGAGAAGGCGGCTTCGCGAGCTCACCCGGACAAGGTTAATTCCCCGGATTGGCGGATTTGACATGATGGTGAGAGCCTTGCCAGCCGCCTACGCTGCAACGTTCGATCAGCTGAGAGATGAAGTGGAAGGACTGATATTCAGGCTTCATAGGGCCAGGTGAGAAGAATCCTGATTGCACTAATCCGGGGCTACCAGGTCGGGATCTCACCATTGTTGCCGGCCTCGTGCCGTTATTATCCAACCTGTTCGGCATATGCCATAGAGGCAATCGAGAAACATGGCGCGCTTTCAGGCAGCTGGCTTGCGGTCCGTCGGATCGCACGTTGTCACCCCTTCAGGCCAGGAGGGTTCGATCCGGTCCCGTAAATGGATAAAAGACTCTCAATAGCATTGCTCCTGACTGCGCTGGTTGTCGCAGTCACGCCCATTCTTTTCCCGACACCTCGGCCCACAGGTTCGACTGTGCCTGCTGGCGCCGATACCACTGTTGTGCCGACCCCGGCTCCGCCTTCTGCGATTACAGGGACTGACACACCAGCCGGTGCAGCTGCGGATAGCAGTATTCTGGCAGCTTCAGGAATAGCAGGTTCCGAAGCGCAGGTACAAACGATCGATACGGTAAGCACGGACAAGTCCACTTACATCTTCTCCAGCATGGGGGCTGTTCCAGCAGGGGTGGCGTTTACCGAGTATCAGAGCCTGGCCCCTGCCCGAATTGGCCAGAGGGTCGAGCTTGCGAACCTGGGCGATCCGTTGTTGAAATACGCGCTGGTGATGCAGGGCGACACTGTCTCGTTGATGGGCGTGTCCTTCTCCTCGAGCCGATCCGGATCTCAAGGCAGCGAGACGTTGACATACCGCGCCTCCGTGAATGGCGCCGACGTAACGATTTCATACACGCCAATCCCGGACAGATATGTCCTGCAGATCGCTGGAAGGGTCGAGGGGGGCACCGCGGGCTTTCTCCTTGTCGATCTTCCCTCGACCCTTCCAGCAACTGAAGCAGACACACTGGGAGATCTGCGCACCCTCGCGTACTCGTTCAAGACGACACGGGACAATGCCCGAGGTGTTCCTTTTGGAAAACTCGACCCGGGTGAGCAGAGGCTGGAACCAGGTCCGCTTACATGGGCTGCTGTTCGGAACAAGTATTTCGTCCTTGGCCTGGTCAACCCCGAGGGAAGCGCGTTCGAGGAAGTGACACTGACTGGCGGACCGCGGACGTCGAAAGCTGCCACTCACGCGTCGGCAACACTCGTCAGGGCATTAAAGGATGGGACTTTTGCTTTCGACATGTACGCCGGTCCGCAGCAGTCAACACAACTCATCGCGCTGGGCAGGGATTTCGATCACGTGAACCCATATGGCTGGAGTTTTCTCCAGCCAATTGTGAACCCGATTGCGGCCCTGGTTATCAAGCTGCTTCTCTGGATGCATGAAAATCTGGCGCTCAGCTATGGATGGGTTCTCGTGATATTCGGGGTCGTGATACGAGTCGCTCTGTGGCCGCTTAACCAGAGCGCGATGCGTGCAAGCCTGAAGATGCAGGAAATTCAGCCACGGCTGGCGGAGGTGCAGAAGAAGTTCAAGGACAAACCGGAACGACAGCGCGAGGAAATGATGCGCGTCTACAAGGAGTCCGGGACCAGTCCTTTCACGGCACTGTCGGGCTGTCTCCCGATGCTCATACCGATGCCCGTGCTTTTCGCGCTCTTCTTCGTGTTTCAGAATACCATCGAATTCAGGGGAGTGCCGTTTCTCTGGCTCGCTGACATTTCCGTGAAGGATCCGTACTACATCCTCCCGGTTCTCATGGGGGCGTCGATGTATGTACTCTCATGGATCGGGCTGAGAAACGCGCCGCCCAACCCCCAGGCAAAGATGATGATGTACATGTTCCCCGTGATGATGACATTTGTGCTGGCGAACATGGCTTCCGGGCTCAATCTCTACTACACGTCCCAGAACATCGCGGCATTGCCGCAGCAATGGCTTCTGGCAAGGGAAAGGCTGAAGGCGCGGCAGAAGAAATGACGAGCGGCGAGTGCGGATAACATATATTGGTCACGCAACGCTACTAATAGAGATCGGTGGGCAGACATTCCTCACCGACCCCAACTTTGACGCCTCCCTCGGAATGCTCCTGCCCAGGGTGTGCGCGCCAGGGATACCGCTGCACGAGCTGCCGCACATAGACGCCGTCTTCGTGACGCATGCGCATGCCGATCACCTTTCCTTCGCTTCGCTGGCGGGCCTTCACCGGGACGTCCCTATTTTTGCCCCGCCCCCGGTGGCGAAATGGCTGAACCGGCTTGGCCATCCCACCGCCGCAGCGATTACACCGGGTGAGACAATCACCAGCGGAGCCGTGAGGGTACAGGCAGCGGAAGCAACGCACATGGGGCAGCGCTACGGCGTGGACCGGTGGAGAAGCGCCACCAATATGTATCTGTTTGATACTAATGACACCTCGTGCTTCTTTGCGGGTGATACCGCGCTCGTCCCGACGAGCACGCGCATGATCGAGGAACACATTTCCCCAGCGGGCAGGCGCCTGGATATGGCCCTCCTGCCCATCGGCCATGCGCCGTGGTGGAAGATGTCGGGATTCAGGAAGGGCCACCTGACGGCTGACGACGCACTCACATTCTTCGACCGGCTTCAGGCCCGCTACCTCATCCCCTACCACTGGGGAACCTTTCACCACGTTACATCACGCGCTCACGATGCCATTGACCGGCTGAGAGACCAGCTGCCGGGCCATGCCCGGCATGCTGACGTCCGCATTCTCGAGCCGGGCATGTCATTCGAGCTTCCCGGAACGCCGGAGTGAGCATGCCTGCCCCCCTGGCGAACATTCCCGGCGGGCAGGATACGATAGTCGCGCTTGCCACACCTCCGGGACGTGGTGCCATCTCGGTGGTGCGCCTGAGCGGGCGGGATGCCCTGACCATTGCATCACGTGTAGTCCATCCATGGCCACTCGAGACTCGGCGTACGACCCTTTGCCGAATCACCGATGCCGGCAAGTCACGCGTGATCGACCAGGCTCTCGTAACGGTGTTCGTCGAGCCTGATTCTTTCACGGGTGAAAACCTCGTCGAGATATCGGGCCATGGCGGTCTCTACGTACCGGCTGCAGTCATGGCGGCACTCGTCTCATGCGGCGCCCGTCCTGCGGAACCCGGAGAATTCACGAGACGGGCAGTCCTGAATGGAAAGTTCGACATAGTACAGGCTGAGGCGATCGGCGATATGGTGGATGCCCGGTCGGAAGCAATGCACCGTGCAGCGGTGGGGCAGCTGGATGGAGGACTTTCGCGACGAATAGAAAAGCTCCGCGAAAACCTGATCTCCGTGGAAGCGCTTATTGCCTACGACATTGACTTCCCGGAGGAGGACGATGGCCCGATCGACAGAGAAAGCATCGCAACAGAGGTCGAAGTTCTTCTCATCTCACTGGATGCACTCCTGGCGACCGTCCCGGTTGGGGAGATGATCCGTGAAGGCGCTGTCGTTGTAATCGCTGGCGAGCCGAACGTGGGCAAGTCTTCCCTGTTCAACGCACTCTTGGGGCAATCCCGCGCCATCGTAACGGAGATACCCGGTACGACAAGAGATGCGATAGAGAGCTTTGTCGAAACTGCAAACTGGCCACTACGGCTTGTCGATACCGCCGGACTGCGGGAAACCAGCGACGTGGTGGAACGTCTCGGAATTGAGGTAAGCGAGCGTTATCTACGATGGGCCAATGTGGTGCTTGCCTGTGGGGACAGCAAGGCGTCGGTAGTTTCGGCGATGAAAGCACTCGAGGGGAGAACGACCGCACCGATCCTGGGTGTACGGACGAAGAGTGACCTCAGCGACCCTTCCGGGGAGGAGCCATCGGAGGAACGGATTAACGTAAGCGCTGAAACAGGCGTCGGGCTCACTGAGCTGATGACCCAGATCGACCGCTGTCTGACATCGTCTGTCGGAGCTGCTGTTGCCGACATGCCCGTACTTACACGGAGCAGGCACATCCACGGGATCCGGCAGGCGCGTGAGGAGATTGCTGGGTTCGCAGATGCGTGGAAGGAGGGGCGCCTTCCCGCCCCGGTGGCTGCAGTCCATCTGCGTTCGGCAGCGACAGCGCTCGAGTCACTGATAGGCGCAGTCAGCAGCGAGGACGTGCTCGACCGGGTGTTCAGCTCGTTTTGTGTGGGGAAGTAGAACTGACTACGCTGTGGCCTGTGCATCACCGGCAAGTGAAGCAATCTCGCCAGCTCCGGCTCGCACTGTCCAGGCAGCGCCCTTCGTGACAATTGCGTGCTCGACCATGCGTGCACCGATGTAGTACCCGCACCGGTCAGGAACCACATAGTCTCCAACGCGGCGTGCATCTTCGCTCATTCCATCAGAGAGATACTTGAGTCGCAGCCCCAGGCCCGCCTTGTCGAAGTTGCCGAGGAGTGATCTGGCCACCACCGGCCCCATTTCCCGGATCCGGGCATACTCCCGGCGATCGTATCCGTAGTACTCCCATGAAGCATGGCCAGGACTGATAAGGCGCGAGACCTGAACGGCGATGCCCTCGTTGATCAGGAGCTCACGCAGGGTAGCCCGCTTTCCCGTCTCCCAGTACGAGTAGTAACCATCACTTTCGTCGATGATCGGCTTGATTTCGCTCCTGCTCGTCGGCGACGTATACCTGACAGCGTGGGCGATCTCGTGGGAAAGCCAGAGCGGGATCAACTCGGGATCGAGACCAAGTCCTCGAGTCTCGGGATTCGCGACGCTCGTGAAATGCTCGAGACAGACAAATGCGATTCCGCGACCGCTTACTACGAGCTCCCCGGCGTTAGCGGCGCCGACGCCTACCATCAGCACGACATCGATGTCTGAGTCGACCTCGAGAAGTGCCCGGCACTGATCCTCGGCATTACGGGCAAGGGTAACGACGTCAATCCGCTCAAGCATCGTTCGAAGGTCGGTGCGCCCGGCAAGCGCTGCCGACTTGACCACTTCAGAAAAGTGCGGACTGTCCGGTGCGACGACGTAATTCTCCCAGTACGCCTCGAGGAGACTGCGGTGGGTGTCGAAGTAGCGGTGGTATGCCGCGATGCGATCGGTGCTGTTCAGGACTGCGAAGAAGTCGGGCAGCAGGTTGATCAGCATCAACAACCAGGTTCGCGGTGTGAGATGGAGCGCGGCGCGCTCGATGCGAGAAAATACCCTCACATGAAATTTCCAACAAGAGCGATAATCAACGAGCCCAAAATATTCGTATGGCACAATAATTTCCTCTCTTGAATCTGGAAGTCGGACCGAGGGAGCAATGACTACACTGCGCCTGATCGAGTTGAGTTGTCCGGTGTGCGGAAAAAGTTTCCAGTCGCAGGCGGTGGCGAGCACCAATGCCTTCGGCGGGAAAAGGACGGATTTTCACGAACGAGCGGCGGGGACCCAGCCGCTGGCGTACCAGATTCACACCTGCGACGGATGCGGATATTCGGGCGGTGAAGTGGACTTCACCCATGAAGCGGACATAAGCCCGCTTCTCAAGGAACACGTGCTGAACGAGCTCGCCCCCCGTGGTCCCTGGGTTACGACCGGGTCTGTCAAGTACGAGGCAGCGGCCAAGGTCGCTGAATGGCAGGGACTCGAGGATCGCCACATCGCCGACCTTCTATTGCGTGCTGCATGGTGCTGTGTTGACGAGGGAGATGTCGAAGCGGAGCGATACTTCCGGAGACACGCAGCATGGGCGTTCGAGAGTGCGCTGGCGAAGTACGATGCCGTGCCCGCAGAGGAGCGCGCGGTTCTCACCTACCTTGTTGGTGAGCTGTGGCGGCGTATCGGTGATCTCGTGCAGGCACACGCATGGTTCGATCGGGTAGCCGATGAGGCTTCCGGCGACCCCTCGCAACATTGGATCATTGCTGCCGCGGGCCAGCAGCGGACCAACCCGGAGGAATGGTTTTCCTGAATCCTCAGCGGGTTCCGAACAGCCGGTCCCCGGCATCACCGAGTCCCGGGAGGATATATCCGTGAGAGTTGAGCTCCCTGTCGAGCGCCGCGCAGTAGATCTGAACATCCGGATGTGAAGAAGCCAGGCGCCTTACGCCTTCGGGGGCGGCAACGAGGCAGAGAAACCTGATTCGAGTGGCCCCTGATCTCTTGAGGGAGTCAACTGCCGCCGCCGCGCTCCCTCCCGTCGCCAGCATCGGATCGAGAATGAAAAAATCACGCTCCGCGACATCACCCGGGATCTTGAAGTAATAATCGACCGGAAGCAGCGTCTCGTGATCGCGGTAAAGCCCGATATGTCCAACGCGTGCGGCGGGGACAAGGCGAAGTATCCCTTCCACCATGCCCAGTCCTGCCCGCAGAATCGGGACAAGCGTGAGTTTCTTGCCGCTTATGTGGCGACCTTCGGTCTCCTCGAGGGGTGTTTCGACGGGAATCGGCTCGACGGTGAGATCTATCGTCGCCTCGTATGCCATCAGCATCGCTATCTCGTCGACGAGTTCCTTGAAGATCTTCGTCGGAGTTTCCCGGTCCCGCAGGATGGTCAGCTTGTGCTGAACCAGCGGATGCCGGATTATTGTCAGCGTCGGAAAACCAGGTATCTGTTCGATCATTTTCTGTTTCCACCGTGGGGGAATCGAGCAAACACCGGCTGTGCGCCGTCGAGAGCCCGGGGTGGACCTAACATATCTTCATCTCCCGTCTGCATGAAAGAATACCAGGCTGTCGTGGTAAAGCTCACCCGGCACACGCGTGAGGACGAGGATACGCTTACCGACCTTCTCAACGAGCGGAGCCGGGGCGGCTGGGAACCTGCGCTCATGTCGCAGGACGAACAACGTCTCACCATTCTCTTTTCGCGCGATACGATCGCCGAAGGCTAGAAACACTTGCAGATAACCTTTGCCGGCGCGGCCCGCGAGGTCACGGGGTCCTGCCACATTCTGCACGTCAATGGTCACGTCGTCGCGCTCGACTGCGGAATGTTTCAGGGAAGGCGCCGTGAATCCGCTGAGAAGAACAAGTCGCTGCCCAATCCTGTCGGAGACCTCGATGCAGTGGTCCTGTCGCATGCCCACATCGACCACTCGGGCCGGCTCCCTTTTCTCGTGGCACAGGGCTATGACAAAACGATCTGGGCGACATCCGCCACGCGGGATCTCTGCGCGATAATGCTGGCGGACTCCGCGCACATCCAGGAGAAGGATGCAGAGTTTCTCGCGAGGAGGAACAAGGAGTTCGTCGAACCGCTGTACGGCATGCGCCACGCGGTGAGGACAATGGACCTGATGGTGGGAGTGCCATACAACAAGCCGTTCAACGTCGTGCCAGGCGTTGTCGCCACCTATGTGGATGCAGGGCACATCCTCGGCTCAGCGTCCGTCGTTCTGGATTGCACCGAGGACGGTGTGACGAGACGTCTGGCCTTCTCGGGAGATATAGGCAGGTCAGGGCTGGCGATAATAAGAGATCCGGTCCCTCCGGCCGATGTCGATGCGGTGATAATGGAGTCGACTTACGGGAACCGGGACCATGAGTCAGTCGAGGGAGCGCGGGCTCACCTCGCCAAGGTCGTCAGAGAAACCGCGGCACGCGGAGGCCGTGTCCTCATAGCGGCGTTCGCCCTGGGGCGAACGCAGGAAATGCTCTACAACCTCCATGTCCTGCTGCGGGAAGGCGCAATCCCGTCGATCCCCGTGTATGTAGACAGCCCGCTTGCGATCGACACGACGACCGTATTCCAGATGCACCCGGAAACGTTCGACGAATCGGAGGACCTGGTGAAACACGTTCCGGAGCTGTTCGACTTTCCGCTTCTCCGTTTCACCCGTGACGTCGAAGAGTCGAAAGCGATTAACGCCGCAAAGGGCCCGATGATCATCATTGCGGCATCCGGGATGATGGAGGCGGGGAGAATACTGCACCACCTGGCTCACGGAGCGGGCGATCCGCGCAACACGATTCTCATCGTCGGTTTCCAGGCTGAACACACCCTGGGAAGGCGGATTGTCGAGCGCCAGCCGATGATCAGGATATTCGGCGAAGAAATCCCTCTCCGGGCGCAGGTCGAGATCATCAACGGGTATAGCGCGCACGCCGACAGGACCGAGCTCACGACCTGGCTCGACAGGGTAAAGGCAACATCGCCGCGCCTTGGCCCGGTCTGGCTCGTGCACGGTGAGGCGGATGTTCAGGACGAGTACAGCATGGCGCTCGTCGCCAGGGGCTATACCGTAAGCTGCCCGGCACAACACGCGCGCGTTCCGTTCTAGTAACTTGAGCCATGGGAGGGGCTGCAAGGGCTATGGTCAGAATTGTCGCAGGCGTGATCGTCGGCGTGGCTCTTCTCTGGGCTGCGTCGATTGCTGCCGTGCTGATCTTCAGCTCGATGGACCAGGCGCGTCCGGCCGAGTCGATAGTGGTGCTGGGGGCGGCTCAGTATGATGGAAAGCCGTCACCCGTTCTGAAGGCACGGCTGGACCATGGAATCGACCTGTGGAACAGAAGGATGGGGAAGCTGCTGGTTCTGACGGGAGGAAGGGGACCGGGAGACACTACCAGTGAGGCGGCCGTTGGGCGGGTCTATGCCCGGAAACGCGGGATTCCCGACTCCGTCATTCTCATGGAAGACAGGGGAAGAACGACAAGGGAGTCGATGCTGGCCGTTGCGGATACTCTGGGGAAAAGGGGTATGAAAACCGCAATACTCGTCAGCGACCCCTTCCATATGCTGCGGCTGTGGGTGATGGGAAGAAGGTTCGGGCTGACTCCTTTTACGTCGCCGACGAGGACAAGCCCGATCGCCCCGAACAGCGAGAGAAGGTGGAAATACGTGTTGAGCGAATCATGGAAGGCACCGCTGGCGTTCATTTTCGAGAGGAAGACGTGAAACGACAATTAGTAGCACTATGTTACTTACTGGCCGCCTGTGCTCCGGCGTCCGTACAGACGGTACCGACGAGCGTTGCGACAACGAGCGCTGTGCCGAAGATCCAGTTTGAGAAGTACACCCTGCCCAACGGGCTGGAGGTGATACTTCACGAGGATCATTCGACTCCGATCGTGACGGTGAATACCTGGTACAAGGTTGGTTCCGGCGACGAGAAGCCGGGCCGCACGGGCTTTGCTCATCTTTTCGAGCACATAATGTTCATGGGCTCGGAGAACGTCCCCGTTGGGATGTTCGATGTGGCTCTCGAGGCGGCAGGTGCCGACAACAACGGCTCGACCACGCAGGACAGGACCAACTATTACGAGAACCTGCCTTCAAACGCACTTGCACTCGCGCTATGGCTTGACGCGGATCGAATGGGTTTTCTCCTCCCGACCATGGACAAGGCCAAGCTCGACCTCCAGCGCGAGGTAGTAAAAAACGAGCGCCGGCAGGGTGTCGATAATGTTCCTTACGGGCGTGCCTACGAGACGATTCTGGCAGCGATGTATCCGGCGGGCCATCCATACTCGTGGTCGGTAATCGGGTCCCTTGCCGACCTCGACGCGGCATCGGTCGAAGATGTCTCGGAATTTTTCCGGACATACTACGCGCCGAACAACGCCAGCCTGACCATCGCGGGTGATTTCGATTCTGCCGAGGCGAAACGGTTGGTGGAGCTCTATTTTGGTGACATTCCGAAGGGTCCGGTAATGCCGCCGCGCCCGACGGTTGCGCCCGTGGTCATTCCGAAGGACACGTTCCTTATCCTCGAGGACAGGGTCCAGCTTCCGCGTGCCTACTACAACTGGCCGACGGTAAAGCTCTTCGACGCTGATGATGCAGCGCTCGACGTTCTCGCATCGGTGCTTGCGAGCGGCAAGAACTCGAGACTCTACAAGCGGCTTGTCTACGACATGCAGGTCGCCCAGGACGTATCGGCATTTCAGGAGTCGGGCAAGCTTGCGGGGGGCTTCCAGATAAGGATCACGCCCAAGCCCGAGCAAAGTCTCACGGCGATCGACAAGATCGTGAGTGAAGAGCTGCAGAAGCTCATGAGCGAGGAGATCACCGACCGCGAGCTTCGACGGGTGCAGAACTCCTACCGGGCGAGCTTCCTCGACCGCCTGGCAAGCAACCTCGGGAAAGCCGAAACACTGAACTCATACAACTATATGGCGGGAACTCCGGACTATGTGCAGCAGGATGCCGCACGTTATGAACAGGTGACGCGGGCCGATGTACAGCGTGTCGCCAGGACATATCTTGGCAGGCCAAAAGTGGTTCTGACGGTGGTTCCAGAGGGAAAGAGGGAAATGATGCTGACAGCAACCGGAGGTGGCCAGTGAGCGCCCGGTACGTTCGGGGCGGCCTTGGCCTCCTCTCGCTCGCCGCTCTTCCACTGATTGCGGGAGCCCAGACTCTCGACAGGTCAAAGCAGCCGGAGCTCGGGCCTCCACCGGTAGTGTCTCTACCACCGATCGGCACGAGGGAGCTTCCGAACGGTCTCAAGCTCATGATTGTCGAACATCACGAGCTGCCCGTTGCCCACTTCGTTCTCGTCGTCGAGAGCGGCGGGACAATCGACCCTGCATCAAAGACTGGTCTCGCCAATCTCACCGCGGCGATGCTCACCGAGGGCACGACAACGAGATCGAGCCTCGAGATAGCCGATCAGGCGGCGTTCCTCGGCATTTCACTTACGGCGGCGAGCAACTGGGATGCATCGACGATACGGTTACACACGCCGATCTCGCAGCTCGACAGCGCTCTTGCACTCTTCGCCGACGTCGCGCTCAGGCCGTCTTTCCCGCAAGCCGAGTTTGAGCGTATCAGGCGGGACAGGCTGACGAGCCTCCTGCAGCTGAAGGATCAGCCGACAGCGATAGCCAATCAGGCGTATGCAGCGATTCTCTATGGGAGCGACCACCCGTATGGGCGCCAGCTCATCGGAAGCGAGGCTTCCGTTCAGGGGCTCTCGCCGGCAGACCTCCAGGCTAACTATCGCAGCAACTTCGTCCCCAACAATGCGACGCTGATCATCGTGGGAGACGTAAATCCAGCGCAGATCGAAGAAAAAGTGCGTATGCTCTTCGGGAGCTGGCAGCGTGGAAATGTCGTCCAGGCAACTCTTCCCGAGCCATCAGGAGCAGCCGGCACGACCATCTATCTCGTCGATAAACCGGGCGCTCCCCAGTCGTCATTCAGGATCGGTTCGATCGGCGTACCGCGTTCGACTCAGGACTTTTTCGCACTGAGTGTTCTGAACACGGTTCTCGGAGGATCCTTCACGAGCAGGCTCATGCAGAACCTGCGGGAGACACACGGCTATACCTACGGAGCCCGCTCGGGATTCGACATGCGGAGATCCGCAGGTCCGTTTACCGCGTCGGCGGAAATCGTTGCCGCGAAGACGGATTCGGCGCTGATCGAGTTCATGAAGGAGTTGAACGCGATACGTGAATCAGTGCCGGCCGACGAGCTCGCAAAGGCCAAGCGGTACATGCAGCTTGGCCTGCCCGGGGACTTCGAGACGACACAGCAGATTGCCGCGGCCCTCATACCGGTGGCTGTCTATGACCTGCCGCTCGACTATTACAACACCTACGTGCAGAATATCGAAGGTGTCACTGCTGCGGAGATTCAACGGGTTGCGCGGCAATACATAAACCCGGCATCGCTTGCGATAGTCATCGTCGGCGACCGCGCGAACATCGAGGCATCATTGAAGGCCGTGAACGCGGGCCCGATAGTGTTGCGAGATTTCTTCGGGCAGCCGATCACTCAGTAACAGGCAGAAGCGCCGTTTTCATCCAGCTCCAGTAGGCATCTCCTCCCCGGCTGCCCACATCGTTGTGGGCAGCATCGGGGACGAGGAGCCATTCCCCTTTCCTTTTGGCCGCGCCGTAAACCGATTGCCCCATCTCAGCCGGAATCAACCGGTCACGCCCTCCGTGGGAAACTGACACTGGCGCAAGAACCGAAGCCACTGTAACGCCAGTGTCAAAATGCAGGCGTGAAATCAGACGCCACAAAAGCTCCGACGGCCGGTAGCCTGTCATCCTGCCAGCCATATCCTTTGCCGACGTGAAAGGAGACTGCAGTATCAGCGCGGCTGGCTGGTGTTTCTTCGCGAGCTCCGCTGCAATTGCACTTCCGAGTGAGTGGCCGAACATCGCAATACGGGCTTCAGGAACCTTCAGGACATTCCGCGCAAACCCGTATGCTGCCTCGGCATCAAGCTGTGATCCGGCATACGACGGACGTCCGTCAAGTCCCATGTAGCCGCGATACTCAGCCAGCATGACCGTGACTCCGGTGTGCCGGAAAAGCTCTTCCGCCCAGCCGATCTGCCAGACAGCGAGATCTGCGTTTCCGTGAAACGCCAGCAGAAGTCCACGTGGCGCTGACGGATCTCCCACTATGTACGCGAACAAGTTCTGGCCATCCGACGCTGTGTACTCGACACGGGTGCCGCCGGCGGGCGAAGGCCAGGGTCCACGAGGTGGCTGAAACGCGATCCGCTCCTGAAAGATCCACGCTAGAGCTACCAGGAAGGCGGCCAGCACGACGAGCAGCGCCAGAAAAACAAACACCTTCGAAATCAAGCTTCCTTGAACAATTGAGGGCATCGTTCCATGGGGTTACTCTGCCTGACTGAGCCAATCAATTTACGGACATGCGAATACCGATAGAGCAATTCCGCCTCGACAACGGGCTGCTGGTGGCCCTTTCCCAGGACAAGACAGCGCCGATCGTGGCGGTCAATCTCTGGTATCACGTCGGTTCAGCCAATGAGCGGGCCGGCAGGACAGGATTTGCACACCTCTTCGAGCACATGCTGTTTCAGGGATCGGCGAATGTTGGAGCCAACGAGCACTTCGAGCTGATTCAGCGGGCAGGCGGAACTCTCAACGGATCTACCTGGCTCGAGCGCACGAACTATTTCGAGACAGCACCCTCGAATCAGCTAGCGCTCGCCCTGTGGCTCGAAGCCGACCGGATGGGCGCACTGCTCCCTGCGATGACGCAGACGAAACTCGACACTCAGCGTGACGTCGTGAAAAACGAGCGGCGCTGGTCGGTGGACAACCAGCCGTACGGAACCTGGTGGGAGAAGGTGCCGGAGCTGGCTTATCCGGAATGGCACCCTTTCCACCACTCACTCATCGGCTCGATGGAGGACCTTTCGGCCGCATCGCTGGAGGACGTCGAGCAGTTCTTCCGCACCTATTACACGCCCGATAACGCGGTTCTGTCGATTGCCGGTGATTTCGAGATCGAAGAGGCGAAGGCTCTGGTAGAGCTTTACTTCGGACCAATCCCGAAAGGCGGAGGCAAGCCGCCGCTCGAGCGCATCGACCTGCCTCCGAACTTCGGTGAGCCGCTGCGCATGGTCGTCGAGGATGATGTCAGTCTCTCGAGGATCTACATGGCGTTCAGGTCACCGGTGTTCGGGAGCGACGAGTACTACCCGGCCAGTGTCGGCGGGGCAATCCTCGGGATGCGTCGCGGCAGCCGCCTCTACAGGTCCCTCGTGCGCGAAAGGCAGATAGCGGCGGATGCGTCGGCGTTCACCTTTGACCTCGCAAAGGGAAGCGACATACTGGTCGCCGACGTGACGGCACTTCCGGACACGTCACCGGATCAGCTCGAGGCTGAAGTTGAAAGGGAAATCGACAAGCTTGCAAACGATGGGGTCACCACCGAGGAGGTAGCGCGCGCGGTTGCGCTTATCGAAACTGACATGACGACCGCGATGCAATCGGCCGGAGAGCGCGCTGATCGAATCTCGATGTTCGCCACCCTGCTGGGCGATCCCGGCCTGGTCAACATTCAGGCTGACAGATACCGCGCTGTTACGGCAGAACAGGTGAATGCCTTCGCGAGCGACAGGCTCGGAAAAGACAATCGCGCGACACTGTTGTACGTTCCGCGTCCGGAACAAGCTGGCGACGGCTCAACCGAGCTGCTCGAGGTGGCGGCATCATGACGACATCTGTCCGTCCGCTGCCTGGACCACCCCGCGAGTATCACTTTCCGCGGTTCGAGCGGCACGTTCTCGATAACGGCCTCAATGTGATCGTTGCACCCGTGAGAAAACTGCCGGTGGTGAGTGTCGCGGCAGTAGTCGATGCAGGCGCTCTGCACGATCCCGCAGGGTTCGAGGGACTTGCCGACCTTACGGCACTGTCGCTGCGGGAAGGTACGACACTACGTGACGGGGTGAAGCTCGCCCTGGACCTCGAGATGCTTGGCACCTCTGTCGAGGCGGGCGCGCGCTGGGACAACACAATTGCCAGCATGACAGTGCTGACCGATCGCCTCCTGCCGGCGTTCGAAATATTTGCCGAAGTCTTGTTGTCACCGGCCTTCCGCGAAGACGACATCGTCCGGCTGAAGGCTGAGCGTCTTGCCGAGCGGATGCAGGTGATGGCAGAACCACGCGGGCTCGCGGACGAGTCGTTCGATCGTTTCGTATACGCGGCGGATTCCCGCTACGCTGAGCCAATGAGTGGGACGACTGGCTCGATTTCCCGGATCACACGCGAGAACATCGCTGAATTCTACCGTGACAATCACGTTCCGGGGGCGACGACCCTCATCATAGTCGGTGACGTAAGCGTCAGTGAGGGTCGAAAGCTCGCCGAATCTGTTTTCGGAGGTTGGCGCGGCGGGAAAACCGAACTGAACCGGGAAGCAGACAAGCCCGCTAGAAGTGATCGAAGCGTCAGGATAATCTCAAGGCCCGACGCTGCGCAGTCAGAGCTGCGAATCGGGCACCGCGGCATTCCGCGGTCAGATCCCGAGTACTTCAATGTCACCGTAATGAACGCGGTGCTTGGTGGACTCTTCTCTTCACGCATCAATCTCAACCTGCGTGAGAAGCACGGGTACACCTACGGAGCGTCATCCTACTACGATTGGCGAAGGCAGGCAGGACCGTTCGTGATCTCGACAGCGGTCCAGAGCGAGGTCACCGGTGAAGCGATTGCCGAGACGCTCAGGGAAATCGAGAGGATGCAAACCGAGGAGATAGGCCCTGAAGAGCTGACGCTAGCCACGAGCTATCTCGAGGGCGTTTTCCCGATCAGGTACGAGACGACAGCGTCAATCGCGTCAGCGCTGGCCACTCTCGAGACATACCGGCTGCCAGAGAACTACTACGACACGTATCGAGCGATGATCGCCGGCGTGACGACGGCCGATGTTCTCCAGGCCGCAAGGCGATTCGTCGAGGCGGAAAAGCTTCAGGTGCTGGTTGTCGGAAATCCGGAACTTGTCCGGGCGCCAGTCGAAGCGCTTGGCATCGGCCCCGTATCGGTCAGCGAGCCGGTCGACCCTTGACCCTCAAGGCCTCGCGCCGGGTCTACACCGGCCGCGTTATTTCGCTGGATGTGGATACCGTGGCATTTCCAAACGGGACAGTCGGTGAGCTCGAGATGGTCAGGCATCCGGGGGCGAGTGCGGTCGTTCCATTCGTCGATGACCCTGCCGGCGAGGATCCACGGATCCTTCTCATCCGGCAGTACCGGCATGCGTCGGGCGGCTACCTGTTCGAGATCCCGGCAGGGCGGCTCGACGAGGGCGAAAGCCCTGAGAAGTGCGCAATCAGGGAGCTAAGGGAGGAAACCGGCTACTCGGCGGCGACCCTGGAGCATCTCAGTTCGTTCTTCACCACTCCCGGATTCACAGACGAGCGGATCCATGTCTTCATGGCAATGGGGCTGGAACCGGGAGACCAGGCGCTCGAGTCTGACGAGATTCTCGACCTTCACCCAACCCCCATTTCCGAGGCCCTGAAAAGGGTGTCGACAGGTGAAGTCGTCGACGCGAAGTCGATGCTCGGAATCCTCCTCTCAGCCCGCCGAATCCGCACGTAAGGGTCATCCGCTCCTGAGGGGTTATCTCCGGCAAGAGAGACGTGTCCGGATATGGTGACACTATGTGGGTCACCACAGGACAACCCCGGGCCGCCTTTCTGTGTCAAATCATTGGACGGCAAGGGTTTAGGGCGTTCAAGCCTTGGGCACGGCCCCTGCAATATCCAGTGTGGTGACAAGGATCTCAACAAGGAGGCGCACTTAGTCCTTTCCTCGTCGGATTCTCATTCTTGGGGGTAGCAGCTAATGGCAAGCATCGTTCGTAAGCACGCAGTTCAGCCAGTGAGAGCGAACGTCAGGGAACAGCTCAAGGCGATGGATGATTCGGCTGTCGTCACGGCGTTCCTGGGCGGAGAAGAGAGAGCGTTTTCCGAGCTCGTCGAGCGGTACCAGACCCGCTTGCTCAACTTCGTGTATCGCACCATAGGCGACCGGGAAAAGGCTGAAGATCTCGTGCAGGAGGTTTTCATCCGCGTGTACAGGCATCTGCACAGGTTCGACCGTTCGAAGAAGTTCTCCACGTGGGCGTACACAATTGCGTCAAACCTGGCGAAGAACGAACTGCGCAATCGCTCGCGGAACCCGCTTGTCCTCTTCCAGACCGTTCAGAAGAACTGGGAGGACAATGACAGGCCCGTTCAGTTCGAGGATACGACGTCGCGCCCTGATGACATGTACCGGAAGCGTCATCTCCGCGAGATAGTCGAGGAGTCTGTCGCAAAGCTCCCCGAGCATCACAGAAATGTCTTCATTCTGCGGGAGCTCGAGGGCAAGTCGTACGAAGAGATTGCCGAGATCACTGACTGCAACCTGGGAACCGTGAAGTCCCGGCTGAACAGGGCACGGAACTCATTCGCGGAGATCGTGGCGCCCTATATGGAATAGGAGTGCGCGGCGTGTCAGATTAGGGGGCTCGGGGAACCAGTATGGTCATGGTGGGTACTGGTATCCGAACCCTCTAATCGTATCTGAATGGATTGCAGCCAGTTCCGGGAAAATCATTTTGCATTCGTCGACGACATCGTTCCTGGCGTTGAGCTGGTGGGGATGCAGGTACACCTGGCGGAATGCGAGAAATGTGCGAGGCATGACGCGAACGTTCGCCGGTCGCTCATGCTTTTCCGCAGCCTCCCGTCGATCAATCCTTCGCCTGACTTCGGCAAGCGGCTGGAACGTCGTATCAGGGAGACGAAGGCAGCCGACATGGTCGGTGCACAGAACGGAAGGTCCCGCAGGCTCGCCGCCACGGTAGCCATCACGAGCGCCGCAATGCTTGGCTATATCGGATTCTCGCTCAAGCACGTCGACACTCCGCGTGACATCGTATTTCCGCCTGTCGTCGCATTCGCTCCCGTTCCCGAGCCAATGCCAGCCACGATGGCTTCGCCCGCACCGGAGATGGTGGCAGCGCTCCCGGCCGGGCTTCCCATCTGGACCGCGGCAATTCTCGCCGAGCACTCGCCGGTTCATTTTGCTTCGCTGGAGTTGGCGAGCTTCAAGCGCTAGCGAAGACCGCCGACGCCGTTCGACGGTCTGGTATATTTGAACCCATGTCCGCTGACGCCGCACTCAAGACGCTCCACGACGCCCTCAAGATAGGGACCTTCGATGGAGCGTATTACATATGCGGCGATGACGATTTCCAGAAGGAAGACGCAATGAAGCGGCTCGTTGCCGCGGCCATCGAGCCGGCCATGCGCGATTTCAACATGGAAGTGAAACGGGGAGCAGAGTTCGATGCAAAATCTCTGGATGCTGCCTTATCCGCTCTTCCGATGCTCACGGACCGGCGGGTCGTAGTCATTCGTGACGCAGGGACTCTCCGGAAGGACGCGCGGAAGGTTCTCGACGCCTATCTGTCAACTCCTTCACCCGACGTGCTGGTTCTCATCGTCGAGACGTCAGGCGGAAAGACTGACAAGGATCTTGCGAGGGCGACAACCCCCCTGGAGTTCGGGTATCTCAGTGCCGACCGCATTCCGAAATGGATCGGCCACTACGCATCGACTCAGCTGAAAATGAAGATCTCCCCGGAAGCGACGGAGCTGCTGCAGGATGCCGCAGGGACCGATCTTCATCATCTGGTGTCAGAGCTCGAGAAGCTGGCGAGTTATGCGAATGGCAGGGACATAGAGGAGTCGGATGTCGCCGCAGTAGTGGGGGTGCGCCGCGGTGAAACGATGGCGGACCTGCTTGATCAGGTCGCGGGGCGAAACGCCGCCCGGGCACTCGAGTTGCTGCCGCACGTGCTCAACCAGCCCAAGACATCGGGTGTCCAGATTGTGATGGCTCTCGCCACGCAGACGATTGCAATTGCGTGGGGCAAGGGGAGAATTGAGGAAGGCCTTGCGCAGGGCAGGCTGCAGAAGGAGTACTTTGAGTTCCTGAAGCGGTCGGGATCGGCGTTTACGGGGCGACCCTGGGGAACGGCGGTTTCGGCCTGGGCCGGCGCCCTTGGCCGCTGGAGTACTGCGTCACTCGACCGTTCGCTCGACGCACTCCTCGAAGCGGATATCGCCCTCAAGGAGACGAAATTCTCCTCTGAGGAACAGATCGTATCGACACTGATTCTCTCGATATGTGTCGAAAATGAAGAAAGCCTCGCGGCATAAACGAAGCAGGAGCGGGAAGATGGTGAGAAGACTTCTATTTGCAGCAGCACTCGTGTTCAGTCCCGTGATTGCCCAGGCGCAGGTGCCTGCGGGAGTTCATCCGGCGTACGTGAGGGCGCAGACGCTCGTTAACGATGGCGATGCCACGGCGGGCCGCGCGCTTGTCGATTCGATGATCGCAATCGCGCCTCCAGGCTCGAATGCCTACGCAGAAGGCGTTTACTGGCGCGCTGTGCTGGCATCCACCGCGGCTGATGCGGAGATGGACTACCGCAGGATCGTCGTCGACTTCCCGCTTTCCCCGCGGGTCGAGGACGCCCTGATACGCCTGGCGCAACTGGAGATCGCGCGTGCCAACTACGATGGGGCACTGAGGCACCTGAACAGGCTCATAAATGAGCATCCGCAGAGCCCGTCACGGGCAAGAGCGGGATACTGGATGGCGCGGGCGCTCTTCGACAAGAACGACGTCCAGGGCGGATGCACAGCCACGGCTGAGGCGCTCGCGCGCACGAGCGAAGGCGATGCAGAGCTGCGCAATCAGATAACGTATCTCAACCAGCGGTGTGCGGGTGTCGTCCTCGCAGGCCCTGCCACGAGTCCGGCCGTCACTCCTGCGCCCGCTGTGACGACGACCGTTCCAGTGACCACCCCGCCGCCAGCGCCGCCTTCCAGCGTGCCTGCCACCACGCCGGCGCGAGCGACCGCGCCGCCTCCTGTGCCACCGGCCGCAGCACGACCCGCCGAGAAGGTGCCAGCGCCCGTGACGACACCAGCGGCGGGGACAGCCCGGGCGTGGTCGGTGCAGGTTGCTGCTTACAACGCCAGATCACAAGCCGATGCGATGGTTGCCCGGCTCAAGACGAACGGATACGAGGCGAGAGTCGACGGGAGTGCTGCGCCGTTCAGGGTGAGGATCGGACGCTACACGACGCAGGGTCAGGCGAGCGCCGTCCAGCGCTCACTCAAGGCGAAGAATATCGAAGGGTTCGTGGTACAGGCTGACACCCGGTAAGACCCCGTGAGCCGCCCAACATCAACTCCGTTGATGCAACAATACCGGGAAATAAAGAGTCGCCACCAGAATGCGATTCTGTTTTTCCGGATGGGCGACTTCTACGAGATGTTCTACGAGGATGCCGAGATAGCTTCACGCGCCCTCGGCCTGACCTTGACTTCGAGAAACAACGGCGGTGCAGCGGAGGTTCCGCTCGCGGGAATTCCAGTAAAGGCGGCGGCGGAATACCTGCGACGTCTTGTGCAGCAGGGGTATCGCGTCTCGATCTGCGAACAGACTGAAGATCCACGTCATGCGAAGGGAATCGTGAGGCGTGAAGTGGTCGAGACGATCACCCCCGGCGCCGCCTTCGCTGATGACCTTCTGGACAAGGCCCGCAACAATTTTCTGTGCGCAGTGTTCCCTTCGGGAGATCACGTCGGGATAGCTGCTGCAGATCTTTCCACGGGAGAGTTCCGCTTGCTCGTGACGAGGGAGGCAGATACCGACGCCGCCCTGTCGCGACTGGCGCCACGCGAGATTCTCGTTGCGCGGAATTCGAGTGCTCCGATGAAGGTCGTCAAGGAGAGCCAGGACGAGGGCGCCCTCGTGACCGAGCGGGAGCTGTGGGAATTCGATGCGGCTCTCGCAGCCACCGACATCGCCCGGCATTTCGGGGTGGCGTCAGTCGAGGGGCTGGGAATAGGAGAGCAGGATGCGCCTGCTCTCGCAGCCGCTGGGGCGCTCATGCGCTACATGCATGAGCTTCAGCCTGGAGGAATGCCGCATCTTTCGCGTCCGGTTGTCGAACGGCCCGGTGGGACGATGCCGCTCGACGATATGACTCGCCGCAACCTCGAGCTCGTTGAGTCACTACGCGGTGGCGACACTGGCGGCACACTGCTCTCGGTTCTCGACAGAACCCTGACCCCGATGGGCTCGCGGCTACTCCGGCAGTGGCTTCTCGCACCGCTGACGAATGTCGAGCAGATCGATGCGAGGCTCGACGCTGTCTCGCTCTTCACTGGCGACCCGATCGGCCGTGAATCCCTGCGCAGCGCACTGGATGGCGTGCGTGACATCGAGAGGCTGGCGAGCAAGGCGGCAGCGGGGCGTGGAACCCCGCGCGACCTTCGCGCGCTCGGCGACTCAATCGCGCGTCTTGCCGCGGTCCACGAGGCCCTCGAGACGCTTACCGGGCCGGACGGATTCGAGAAAGGACCGCTTGCCACGTTGATGAGGCGATGGGACGGGTGTGCGGATCTGGCGACGGATATCATCGACACCGTAGTCGACCGCCCTCCCATCGCGATGGGCGACGAGAGCTGCATCCGTGACGGGGTTGACTCCTCGCTCGACGAGTGGCGATCCCTCCGTGACGGCGGCAAGGACGCGATTGCGAGAATCCAGATGGATGAGCGCACGCGCACGGGGATCAACTCGCTCAAGGTCGGCTACAACCGGGTCTTTGGTTATTTCATCGAGGTGACGAATACGAACTCGCACCTTGTCCCGGCCGACTACCAGCGAAGGCAGACCCTGACCGGGGCGGAGCGATACGTGACCCCCGCGCTGAAGGAGCACGAGGAAAAGGTTCTCAACGCCGCGGAAAAGATAGAAGAGCGGGAGCGCGAGCTGTTCGATGCCTTGCGGAGGCGGATTGGCGCCCAGATACGCAGGCTTCAGTGTATTGCAGGGATAACTGCCGAGCTCGATGTGCTTTCGACTCTGGCCGAGGTTGCGGAGAGGGAGGGCTACGTGCGGCCGGTGATGATGGATGACTTCGATCTCCGGATAACGGCCGGAAGACATCCGGTGGTAGAGCGGATGATGGCCCGGGAGAAATTCATCCCCAATGACGTAGCGCTCCCGGAGGATGCCCGGCTGGTGATTCTCACAGGACCGAACATGTCGGGGAAGTCGACCTTTCTGAGGCAGATCGGCCTAATCGTGCTGATGGCGCAGATCGGAAGCTTCGTTCCTGCGGAGAGTGCCCGCATTGGAATAGTCGACAGGCTGTTCACCCGGGTCGGCGCGAGCGACAATCTCGTGCGCGGCCAGTCAACGTTCATGGTTGAGATGTCGGAGACGAGCGCGATCCTGCACGTCGCAACCGCGAGGAGCCTGGTGCTGCTCGACGAGATCGGGCGCGGCACTTCGACGTACGATGGCGTGTCGATCGCATGGTCAGTGAGCGAGTTCCTGCACGACGTGGTGCGTTGCAAGACAGTCTTTGCAACGCACTATCACGAGCTCACCGGCCTGGCGAACGAATTAGTAGCAGTTCGTAACTATAGTGTTGAAGTGCGGGAAACAAGTGACCAGGTGCTGTTCATGCACCGGGTCGTACCCGGCGGAGCGGACAGATCGTACGGAATCGAGGTCGGCCGGCTGGCCGGCCTGCCACCGGCAGTCCTTGCGAGGGCGAAGGAGATTCTGGGAGGATATGAAGGGACACAGAAAGGCACGCAGCCGGCGGGAGATTCCGGCAGAGGGGGGCCGGGCCGAAATGAGGCCGTCGCGCAACTCGGGCTTTTCGCTGCCCATCATCCGCTCGTCGACGAGCTTGCGGCCATGAGCCCGGATTCAATGACGCCAATCGAGGCGCTGATTGAGCTCAATCGCCTCGTGACGCGAGCGAGGCAGGGCTAGATTAACGCGATGCTGATGAAAGCCCGGATGATGATCGCGGTTCCCGCGATTGCAATCGCTGCAGCCGCGAGCTGCTCGGGGAATGATGCCACCGGAAAGTTCACCGAGGTCGGGCCCCGGCCGGATATCCTTCCGGTCATGCTCAACAAGGAGCTCCCTTTCAGGTATCCGCCCTCTCTGTACTCCAGGAAGGTTCAGGCAAACGTGACTCTTCGCGTCTTCATCGACCAGGAGGGGCAGATAGTGAGCGAGTCTACTCATGTCGCGGAGACCTCCGGCCACGCTTCGATGGATTCTGCGGCTGTCAGAGGGTCTGGCGACCTGAGGTTCATTCCAGCCAAGACACGTGGCCAGGCGGTGCCTGTATCGATCCTGTTTCCGGTCTACTTCCGTCACCCCGAAGCCCCGCCTCTTCCCGGGGACAGCATAATCGGCAGGAAAGCGGAAACGCAGGCACCCGGCGCCGGGCAGTAGGTGGCGGTACCGGAGCGCAATCGCCGGCCCTATAACAACGTCCTCGAAACAATCTCGTGGACCCCGTTGATAAGGCTCAACTCCGTCACGCGGGGAATTCGCACACCCGTTTACGCGAAGGCCGAATTCTTCAACCCCGGGGGGTCGGTCAAGGACCGCATTGCGATTCCGATAATCGAGAAGGCAGAAAAGGAGGGTCGCCTCAAGCCGGGCGGCACGATCGTCGAAGGCACGAGCGGGAATACGGGCGCGGCGCTCGCAATCGCCGCAGCCCTGCGCGGCTACAAGTGCATCTTCACGATGCCCGACAAGATGTCTCAGGAAAAAGTGAGGCTTCTCAAGGCGTTCGGGGCGGAGGTCATCATCACGCCGACAGCGGTTCCGCCGGATCACCCCGACAGCTACGTGATGATGGCAAGGCGGATCGCGAAGGAAACCCCGAACGCAATTCTCGCCGACCAGTTCTACAACGAAGCAAATCCGCAGGCGCACTACGACATCACCGGTCCCGAGCTGTGGGAGCAGACGGAGGGACGCATCACGCACTTCGTTGCTGCGGCGGGAACCGGCGGCACGATCACCGGCGTGGGCCGTTACCTGAAGGAAAGGAACCCGAAAATCAGGATCATCGCCGGTGACCCCGTCGGATCGATCCTCACCGACTACTGGCGCACCGGCGGGAAGGAAGTGGGCGAAGGGGTTCCCTACAAGGTCGAGGGAATCGGGCAGGACAAGATTCCCGGAACTCTCGACATGAGCGTGGTCGACGAATTTGAATCCGTGTCCGACAAGGTCTCATTTGCAATGGCCCGCCGCCTTACGCGCGAAGAGGGACTCTTTGTCGGCGGATCATCGGGACTCATTGCTCACGTTGCCCTGAGAGTCGCCCGGCAGGTCGACGACCCCGACGCATTGGTCGTGACAGTCCTCTGCGACACCGGGGAGCGGTATCTCTCGAAGCTCTACAGCGATGAATGGATGCGCGAGAACCAGATGCTCGACACGACCCGCGTCACTGTCATGGACGTCCTCGGCCGGAAGGATGGTGATACCCCGTCAGTCGTGAGCACGTCGCCGGGCGCGCCGGTCAGGCAGGCACTCGGGCTTATGACACTCCACGATGTATCGCAGCTTCCGGTTCTCAACGGTCAGGACTGCGTGGGTTCGGTGAGCGACTGGTCGCTCTCGCAGAAAAGCCTCGAGGATCCGAGGCTGCTCGATGCGACCGTCGGCGAGGTGATGGACTCCCCGTTCCCCCTCGTCGCGGGGGACCAGCCGGTCGAGAGCGTGGTCAGGCTTCTATCGAAGTCAAATCCCGCAGTGCTCGTGCGCAAGGATGACAGAATCCAGGGAATCGTCACACGCTCGGACATGCTTCACTACATGATGAGCAGATAAGGAGCACCGAAGTTGAAGATCACGGTCCTGATGGGAGGCTCTTCCTCCGAACGCAACGTCTCGCTCGCTTCCGGCATCAGGATCGTTCTTGCGCTGCGGTCAAAGGGGCACGAGGTGCTGGCATTCGACCCTTCCCGCGGAGCGATCAGTGAAGAGGAGCAGCACCAGCTCGCGACGACCGCGGTCGGGACCGAGCCGCCATCGCTCGACGACCTGGCAGAGAAAACAGGTGGCGCGTTCCTGTCGTCTCTCGAGATACGGCCGGAGATTGCGGAAGCCGATGTCGTGTTTCTCGCACTGCATGGCGGCATGGGCGAGGATGGGACAATTCAGGCACTCCTCGACATGGCAAAGGTTACGTACACCGGCAGCGGCCACCTCTCGAGTGCGCTGGCGATGGACAAGGATCTTTCGAAAAAACTCTTCCGCGTTGCTGGTGTACAAACCGCTGACTGGCTGATGGCGCCGGCATCAGTCAGCGAGGTCGAGGA
This sequence comes from Gemmatimonadaceae bacterium, assembly GCA_051005175.1. Classification (GTDB taxonomy): domain Bacteria; phylum Gemmatimonadota; class Gemmatimonadetes; order Gemmatimonadales; family Gemmatimonadaceae; genus UBA4720. The sequence goes on from JBPCJP010000050.1 coordinate 108,073, forward strand.
CAAGCTGGGTTTCCCGGTAGTGGTAAAGCCATCGAAGCAGGGTTCAACGGTAGGCCTCACGGTTGTGAAGAAGCCGGACCAGCTCGAGGCGGCGATCACCGAGGCCTGGCGGTATGATGACGAGGTGATGATCGAGAAATTCATCGCCGGGCGCGAGCTCACGGTGGGGATACTCGGTGACCGGGCGCTCCCGGTTGGCGAGATAAAGCCGGTGCACGAGATATACGATTACGAGTGCAAGTACACGGCAGGGATGGCGACAGAGGAGTTCCCGGCTGACCTTGCCCCGGAGGAGGCAGCCCTCGTGCAGCAGCAGGCGCTGGCGGCCTTCAATGCCCTCAAGCTCGGCGGATATGCGCGCATTGATTTTCGGCTGTCTTCATCCGATGATGAATCTGAAGGACGGGGCGGGTTCTATTGTCTCGAGGCGAACACGTTGCCGGGAATGACCGAGCTCAGTCTGATTCCACAGGGAGCGGCAGCGGCCGGAATGTCATTTGCGGATCTGTGTGAGGAAATAGTGGCGCAGGCCACGGGAAAGTAGCGGGACAAAATCAGGTAAGGCTCAACATGTCAGAGACGTCGTACAGTCAGCCATCGCAGCATCCGAGAATGACACCAGCAGTCCAATGGCTGATGGCGGCGAATATCGGCGTGTTCTTTCTCCAGGTCACGCTGTTCGGCGGCAACAGTGTGTTCAGAGTGCTTGGCCTCGACCCTGCCCGGTTTCCTGCTGAGTGGTGGACGATCGTCTCGTACATGTTCGTCCACGGCGGGCTGTGGCACATCTCGTTCAACATGCTGTCGCTGTGGATGTTCGGTCCCCGTATCGAGCACTTCTGGGGAGCGCGCAGCTTTACGTACTTCTATCTCTGGTGTGGCATCGGTGGCGCGATCGCGCACCTTCTTTCTACCGGCAACGCAGGGCTCGTCGGAGCCTCGGCCGCGGTCATGGGAGTGCTTCTCGCCTATGCGCTGAGATGGCCGGACGAGGAGGTGTATGTCTTCGGCGTCCTGCCGATCAAGACACGCTGGCTCGTCGTGTGGCTCGCCCTGATAAACCTCGCGATGGGAATCTCCTCGGCGAAAGGCGGCTCGGGCATCGGCTGGTTCGCGCACCTGGGCGGCCTGGCCTTCGGCTGGATATATCTGCGCGTTTCCGCGTTCGGCGGCCTCGACAACTTCAGGCGATGGGTGTCTCCGGTGCCTGACGAGCCGGAGGACTACCGTGCAGTTCCCCGCCGCACTCCACGGAACCGCGACAGGACTGACGGCGGAGGAATAGACGAGGTGGTGGCAAAGAGCAACGCGGTCGCGGCAAAGTCTGCGCAGCGTGCGGCGGTGCTTCCAAAGCCTGAAAGCGTGACCCGCGAATCAGTCGAGCGGCTCGACATGCTCCTCGACAAGATCTCGAAGCACGGGATAGAGAGCCTGACGGCCGAGGAGCAGGCAATTCTCGACGAAGTGTCCAGAACCTTGAGGAAAGACGAGACGCAGTAACATGCCACGATCTGAGCTGCTCGAGAGTTTCGCGAACCCCTATCCGGATCGCGACTACGAAATCCACATGGACTGCAACGAGTTCACTTCGCTTTGCCCGCTCGGCGGAATCGAGAGCGATGCGGAAGAACTCGCGCTCCTCAAGGGCGGTGCGCCGGATTTCGGGATCATCCGCATCACTTACGTGCCGGCTGAGCTTTGCATCGAGCTCAAGAGCCTCAAGCTGTATCTCTGGAGCTTCAGGAACGACGGGATCTTCTACGAGCGCGCGGTCAACCGCATTCTCGATGATCTCGCCGGCGCGGTGAAGCCGAAATGGATGCAGGTCATAGGTGACTTCAACCTGCGCGGCGGCATCAAGTCAGTGATAACCGCCGCTCACGGAGTGCGCTAAGGCTCCTCCGCCGGATCCGGAACCGGGCCGGCTGTGTACGGGGCGTGAAGGTGAACCGGATTCTTCCCCGTCTTCCTCAGCTTCATGTTTATGACTTCGATGAAGAGCGAGAACGCCATCGCGAAGTAGATGTATCCCTTCGGAATGTGGAGCTCGAAGCTTTCGGCGATGAGGCTCATTCCGATCAGCAGCAGGAAGCTCAGTGCGAGCATCTTGACGGTGGGGTGCTTGTCGACGAACCGGCTGACAGTGCCGGCGAACACCAGCATGAACCCGACAGCGATCACGACAGCGGAAATCATTACGCCTAAATCGTCAGCCATCCCCACGGCGGTGATGACCGAGTCGAGGGAGAACACGATATCCAGCAGGAGGATCTGGAAGATGACAGCTCCGAACGAGGCGACGACCTTCGCTGAGGCGTGACCCTCTTGTCCCTCGAGCTGGCCATGCATCTCGTGGGTGCTTTTTGCGAGAAGGAAGAGGCCGCCGAGCAGCAGAATGAGGTCTCTTCCCGATATCTCCTGTGAGAACACCGTGAAGAGGGTCGCGGTCAGGCCGATCACCCATGAAATGGCCAGCAGCAGGGCGATTCTCATGAACATCGCCAGGCCTAGTCCGACCTGGCGAGCCCTTGCGCGCTGCTCAGGTGGAAGTTTTCCCGCCAGGATGGAAATAAAGACGACGTTGTCGACACCGAGGACTATCTCGAGCGCCGTAAGCGTGAGAAATGCTATCCAGGCGTTTGGATCTGTTACCCAATCCATTTCAAAGAGGCGCAGAGAGCCGGCCCGGAGGGCCAGCTACGCAGAGACGCAGAAAGAGCGGGACAGACATGTTTTTCGGAATGGAAAGAGCGATTTCAGCTGACAGATTTCAGCAGCGAGCGGGGAATATTACTGGAAAATTCCGAAATTGCCGAGGATCATCCATAGAATGATGAAAACGATGATTCCCATGCAGCCGCAGCCGCCCGTCAGTTTCCTCGCACCATATCCCGCGGCCAGGCCGCGCAGCAGCTTGCTCATCTGGATCTCCGGTCTGAAATAGCCACTGGTCAACGACGTTCGCCGCAGCCGGAATGCCTAATAGCAGGACTCGGGCCGAGGGGTACCAGCGCCAGAAATGCGGAATTACATTGTGAACCGCGCCACCAGCAGGCGCAGAGCAAGGCCAGGTAGCTCAGTTGGTAGAGCAGCGGACTGAAAATCCGCGTGTCGGCGGTTCGATTCCGCCCCTGGCCATTTTGTAACACACCGTGAAATCATGTAGTTACGAAAGAGCGGCCACCAAAAATCGGTGGCCGTTCGCATAAGGGTCCTGAAAAAGTCCTCCGTTATTCTCTAATCGGATGAAGGGCCGACTGCGGTCGATGCACCGATGCTTATAGACCTTCAGAGGTGACATGCTTTGGGGCGACGAGGTCGGCTTTAGCTTCGCACGCCGCCCCATGGGGCACCCGCCACAGCGCTTGGCAAAAAGTCAATAATGTCGTGAAGGAACGGCGACATCTGCAAGACTGCTTGATGCCCAGTCCCTGTCGTGACTGTCAATCCTAGCTTACGAGCTTCACTCTTGGCAACTCCAAGGGCTCTTGAAATGACCAATGTCTCTTTCGGTCGTGTGATAGAAACGGAGAAGAGCCGCCGCTGCTCATCGACGTACTCGACATCCGTGCCGGGATAGTTGTTTCGTCGTTGACCAGGGAGTGCTTCTCTACATACGCCGAGGATATACACGTGCTCAGCTGTTATGCCTTTTGCGCCCCAACGAGTGGCCACCTGTAAGCCTCCCTGTTGCTCCTCGACCGACGGTTCATTGGTGGCAATTTGCTGTCGAAGGTGACGAGCCACACGGCTGAGGAGGTCTTTTGGCTGGCCGTCTGGGACGCGCTCGATCTCAGAATCAAATAACGCCAGGATCTTCTCTTTGAGCAGAGCTAGGTCCAGCGCGGCTGTTTCGGCCCTGTCTGTGGCATATCCTGTCTCCAGCCAGTGCTTCTGGTTGAAGAGATTGGCGATCAGCTCCCTTGGGTCGCGATCGTCCCAATTGATCTGGGCACGGAGATCGACAAACCTCTTCGCCCGATCCCAGAGCCTGGCTCCTCCTTCGCCTCGAGGCGCTCCGCGAAACTCCCTAATAAGTGTCTCAATCGCACCCACGGTTATGGAGTCGCGATTGCCTTTTAGAAAAGCGAGATAGGCGCCCGAATTCCGGTTTGGCGCCTTGAATTCTTTCCCAGTGACGGAGTTCTGATACCCCAAGCCAAGCACGCCACGTCGGGGGATCAGAATCCACCATGAGGCAAAAAAGTAGAAAGGCTTCACGAGGTGCCAGCCCTTTACTCTGCGTCGGCAGGCAGCATCCGCGTCGCAGTTCTCGGGAGGCAGTGCACGGCAACTCGGCGGAAGGTCGGCTTCACCTGAATTCATTTAAGCAAAGGGCAGATGTCGTCTACAGCGGCTGATGACCGTCTACAAATTGAGGAAGAATTGAGGCTTACTCTAGGCGGATAAACGGATTGGAAATCCGCGTGTCGCGCCTCTGTACGCGGATCTTGCGCGCACCGGCTGGGGACGCGCGATGGCGCTGGAGATTTACGCGAGAACGCGCCCGACCTACCACTCGGTGACAACCGGTACGGTAGACCGAACCCTGGAGTGGCCGCCACCGCAACGATAAACACCCGTTTGTTGCACTTCTCTTGGCGTCTCTCCATAGTAAAAGGTCATCGACCAGGGAGGAGCATTTGACGTATCCGCGTACTGCGCTGGCACTCGCGCTCGTGGGAATGGTCGCCGCTTGCCAGGCAAAGGACACTGACGGAACCGCCGTGGCGACCAATCAACCTGCGGATGCAGCCGCAGCCGCAGGCACGCCTGGAACCGACGATGCGAAGATCGCCCAGGCGATGAGCGCCGCACCAGATTCGATCGCTCGAGCGGCGACAATCATGGATTGGCCCGCCAGCGAGG
>JBPCJP010000051.1:0-3970 GCA_051005175.1 Gemmatimonadaceae bacterium
ACACGGTATTCGGCATAACCGGCGGCACCTTTTTCTACAAGATCAACGATCGCTACGAGAGCTGGTTCGACACGCGCACGTTCGCTTCGCTGCGACACATTCAGGATGTTGACGAGGGGAGCTACGAACGCAAGCGCACGTTCGAGATTTTTCCGGACCGTCGCGTCTACACTGAGAACGACAGCGAGGAGCGCGAGTCGGTCGCCGAGCCGCTGGATGACGGCTCCTTTCTGTATTTCATCCGCACCATTCCGTTCTCGGTTGGCCAGACCTATACCTTCAACAGGTACTTCCGACCGGACCGCAACCCTGTGACCATCCAGGTGCTGCGAAGAGAGCGAGTGAACGTGCCGGCCGGCACTTTCGATTGCGTGGTGATTCGGCCGATCATCAAGTCGCGAGGCATTTTCTCCGAAGGCGGGCGGGCCGAGCTCTGGATTTCGGATGACGACCGGCGCATCATGGTCCAGCTCAAGTCGCAATTGAAGATCGGCTCACTCAACCTCTATCTGAAATCGTACATTCCGGGGACGGGCTCGGCGGGCGGACAGTAGAGCCTAACGAGGCAGACCTGTCGGCGGTGCGCACGGTCCCGATCGCGCGCCGCCCGAACAAGGTAAGAGCGGAGGAGTTCGCGTCTCCGCCCGGAGCCGACCGCTCGTTCTCCGCGTTCCTTCAGTCGCTGCCCGACGTGCTCGTCGCCCGCGACTTCATGCGCGTTGCGCGGGCAATCGCCGGCGCCGCCAGCTCCGGGCGCGGCGTGCTCGTCATGCTGGGCGGGCACGTGGTGAAGACCGGCACCGGCCGCCTCCTCATCGAACTCATGCGCCGCCGCGTCATAACGCATCTGGCGATGAACGGCGCAGCGGCCATCCACGATTACGAGATCGCGCGCTGGGGCGGAACGTCGGAAGATGTCGCTGCCGGCTTGGCCGACGGCACGTTTGGAATGGCCGAGGAAACCGGGCGCGACATGAACGAGGCGTTCATCCGGGGCATGCGCGAACAGAGGGGAATGGGCGAAGCGCTGTCGGACGCGCTCGCCGAATCGGAGCTGGCCAATGCCGAGCTGTCGCTGCTCATTGCGTCGCGGCAAACCGGGGTTCCGGTCACCGTCCACGCGGCGTTAGGTGCGGAGATCATTCATCAGCACCCGGCGGCGAGCGGCGCCGCCATCGGCGACACCAGTCACCGCGACTTTCGCCGCCTGGCCGGTTCGCTCCCCGCTCTTCACGACGGTGGCGTGGTACTCAACCTGGGAAGCGCGGTCATCATGCCCGAGGTATTTCTCAAGGCACTAACGGTAGCGCGCAACCTCTACGAGAAACGTCCGACGGGCTTCACGACCTGCGACATGGACATGATCCGGCACTACAGGCCGCGCGTGAACGTCGTGCAGCGTCCGGTGCTGGCGGGAGGGGAGGGATTCGAGATCACCGGGCATCATGAGCTGATGCTTCCGCTGCTTGTGTGGAGTGTGATCGAGATGACGGAGTCAGAAATGAGAGACGCGAAATGCGAGGAAAAGCCTGAGGGTTCAAGGAGGTGAGTGGAGCGCGGATCTCTACTGAACGGCCGGTTCTCGCATCTCGCTTCTCTCATCTCCGTTCGTCCTCGCATCTCCCTTTCTCTCATCTCGACCCTCAGTCCCGCGACCCCCATCTTTCGCGGAGACTGCGTGCCGTTTCCGGGCTGACGATTCGAATGACCAGGTACACGAGCAAGCCGATGATCGCGACCTTGATCGCCAACCTGAGAAGGATGAACAGTAGCGCGATCAGGCCACCGAACACGCCGAAAATGAACTTCAGCGCGAACAGCCCGAGCAGGGCCATGATGCCGATTGCGAAGATGGTGCGAAACATGTTGTGTGTCTCCATGACGGTGCTGTCCCCACTACGCGCGCCCCCGCGCGCCGGTTTCATGCTTTCGCGTTGTCCGATAGACCACTGATCGCCGTCATTGGCGGCGGCGTAATCGGCCTCTCCTGCGCGGCCGCGCTGGCCGCGCGTGGCGCTCGCGTACTGCTCGTTGGCGAAACCCATGCCGGGGCTGCCTCACCCGCCGCCGCCGGAATGCTCGCCCCCCACATCGAGTCCAACGACACCGCCGCCCGCAAGCTCGGCGTCGCCTCCCGCGACATGTTTCCGGCGTGGGTCAGCGAGCTGCAAAGAGCGACCGGCATCAAGATAATGCTGCTCCGCAATGGCGTCGTGGAGCTCGCGCCTGACGAGCGCTCAGCCCAGCGCTTGCGCGGCCTTGCGTCCCGGCAATCGACCTGGCTCGACCCTGACGAACTTCATGTGCTCGAGCCGGATCTCGCTCCAGCCGCGGGCGCGCTGCTGCACAAGGACGACGGAGCGGTGGATAACGTCGCGCTGATCGAAGCGTTGCGCCAACGGCTGCTTCGGGAACGCATGGTGCGGCTCGTCGAGGGCGACGTCGTGCGAATCGTGCCGCACGGACTTCACCCCGCCGTCGTCACCAGAACGGCCCGGTTCGAGGTCGATCGCATTGTGATGGCGGCCGGTGCCTGGGTGAACGAGATTCGCGGGCTCCCCGCCCCCCTGCGCGTCGAGCCTTTGCGAGGGCAGATGCTGGCGCTCACCGGCTGCCCGATCGAGCATGCCGTCTACGCACCGGACGTCTATCTCGTGCCACGGAACGGTACCACGCTCGTCGGCGCGACCATGGAACGGGTGGGCTTCGAAACGGGCACCACGGAGTCGGCGCTGGGGGGGCTGCGTGCCGCCGCCCGGGTGGTCGTACCAGCGCTTGTCGATTCGTCGGTGAGCAACTCGTGGAGTGGCCTGCGACCAGTCACGCCAGACTTTCTTCCAATTATCGGCGTGGATCCAGAGAACCCGGCGCTCATCTATGCCTGCGGGCATTCGCGCAACGGAATCCTGCTCGCGCCGCTCACCGGCGAGTGCGTCGCGGCGCTGGCATTCGGCGAGGAACCGGAGGCGGACCTGACGCCGTTCAGCCCTCAGCGCTTTGCTCCTGGCTAGGGGTCTTCCGGGGAACGAGTGAGTAGCGGACGAGTTGCCGGTCGGTCTCCGTTGTCAGCATCACTTCGGCACGACGTAACGCTTTTTTTGGGTTCATCGCGGATTTGAGTGCACCAGATTCGCGAGATGGAAAGACCAACCCTTCCTGTCACGGTGCGTGCCAGTACTCCCGGTGTCGAAGGCCTCGCCCTTTCTGACATCAAGGTCGAAGGGTGCGACAGATGAGGCGGATTGGGCGGATCAGCGCTGATCGGTCTCATGTAAAAGCAGGAGTCGAATGTCGTAGGGTAGCTCTGCAAACCAACCTATCCATCGCCTCGCGCGGTGACCTTCCCCTCACCCAAGCATTATCCGCCTCATCCGCCAGATCCGCCAGATCCGCCTCATCCGTCGCCCCTTCGACCTTGATGCCGGCTACCGCCCACTCCTTTTCAAGGGACAAGCGGATGGCCCATCGCTTCCGGGGTGAGCACTACTTCTTCCTGAAGATTAGAGCTGCGTTTCCCGGTATTCCGTGAAGAACCGTTAATAAAGGTGCCGCTGTTCCCGTCTTCTGGAACCAGGGTCAGCGTAGCTGCGAACCCGGCCGATGCAGGAGTGGACACCTCGGTAGTTTCCACATTCAGCGACCGGACCCACTGCCAGGTGCCCGCGACGCGGTAGGCAGTTTGTCGCTCGGCAGAAGTTGGCTTGCCGCAGCCAAGTAGAAAGGCGAGAAGTAGCGCCGCCGGGAAGAACGCACTCCGCCATCGCGCTGAGTCGGGCATAGCCACGTGCACTAGATCGCTCCGTACTGATGAGTAGCAAGGCAGTGCGGCGGCGAGCGTCGAATGCCTGGGGAGCAGATCGAGAACGCGAGCCAGCCCGGTGGGTCACCCACCGCAGGGCGCTGTCGTCACGAGGCGCTGGAGTCGGGAGGGTTTGGCGTCTGCCACATTCACTCCTACCTGCCGCGATTG
>JBPCJP010000052.1:0-6478 GCA_051005175.1 Gemmatimonadaceae bacterium
ACTCCTTGTCCAGTTTGTCCTTCGAGATCGCCATCATCAGCGAGCCGTTGGTCGTGTCCTGATACATCGTGAAAAGTCCGTCGACCTTTCTCGTCGGCTTGACGAGGCTGGCGATCGACTTCTTCTCGCCCCCGGCCGGCGCGGCGGCCTGCGCGCCCGCCGGCCGTGCGGCAGTGGCTGATCCGGCCGACGGAGCCGGTGCCTGCGTCGACTTTGCGGCAGCCTGGGCGCACCCCGTGCTCAACAGAAGGGCGGCGACGGCTAACGTTGTCGTGGGTCTCATTTGGAGTTTTCCTGAGGGAATAGTCGTGTGGCCGGGGCGACCTGGCTCCGGGGCATGTACATACAATATCGATCCCGTCCCACACCGGGCGCTATGGACCTTACAACCACCGAACAACAAACGCCGAACAGGCTGGCCTAGACAGGCTCCGGCGACGGCGCATCGAGCGCGGTGGCCGGGCGCTGGCCGCTCCCCCGCCTCGAGATCGTCAGCATCTCGATCGCCGAGTCGACCGACTCCTGGCTTCCGGCGAGCGCCAGGAGGTCGCCCACGCGGAGTGTCTCCTTGCCGGACGGAACTACGACCTTGCTCCCCGCCTCGCCTACTCGCGTTATCGCCAGGATTATCGCCCCGGTTTTGCCGCGGATATTGAGCTCGGCCAGGGTCCGGTCAGCGCCCGGACTGTTCGGCTCGATCCTCACCGGCATCGGCTCTCCGAGCCCGGGCAGCATGATGGCGATGTGCTCCATCGTCTTCATCATGTTTTGCTCGTCATCTTCATCATCGAGCTGGGGAGTCAGCGCCGCCACGATCACCTCGGCGCCGGCCCGGGCGTGTTCCTGGAGGTTCAGCGCACTCTTCCAGAACGCGATACCGAGTGCAACAACGAGTATTCCAAGCAGCGTGAATCCGGGAAACCGAGGCGCGAAAGGCTGGGTGATTGCGACAATCGGCGCCCCGACCATCAGGAGAATCCCCAGCTGCAGCATCGTCACGAGTGCCCGCCGCGGGGCGGCCGCGAAGTCCGCCTTCCTCCTGCCTGCAGTTGGCAGAGCCCGCATCGCGAGAACGAAACCGAGCATGCGCGCGCTGCGGACGATTCCCCAGGCAAGCGGAGCGGCGACCGCGGCGCCTCCAATCAATACGACGAACAGAGAAGTCGAGGGGGAAGCACCGGTCCAGTCGCTGAACATCGTCGTGAAGCGCCCGCGCTCGGCGGCGGCTCCGATGATGACAACCATCAGCACTATCGCGTCTATCATTATTACGCGAACGAGACGCCGCGTCCGGCTCCTGTTGGATATCCCGGGCGCGTTCCGGATCCTGTCGACCCACGAGGCATAGAGCGCCACGGAAGTCTGTATCGGCCGCGGAAGCTTGCGGTCGACGAACATTGCCGCAGGCTCGGATCCGCGAATGAGCCACGGAGTGACGAGAGTCGTGATCGCTGATACCGCGACGGCGACCGGGTAGATGAAAGGCCTGATCACGCCGGACGCGAGGCCGACCCCGGCGATGATGAACGAAAATTCGCCGATCTGGGCGAGACTCATCCCCGCCTGAATCGAATGACGGAGGCCATTCCCCGTAATGAACGAGCCGGCGGTGACCGCGATCACCTTGCCCGTTATCACCAGCAGGCTCAGCGCAACGACAGCCACCCAGTAGTCGCCGATCACCCGCGGGTCGATCAGCGATCCCACGGACACGAAGAAGATCGCGACGAACATGTCGCGAACTGGATGCACCAGGCGCTCTATTCGCACGGCCTCGCCCGATTCAGCGACGAGCGACCCCATGATGAAGGCTCCGAGCGCGACCGAATATCCGAACGTGTATGCCAGGTAGGCGGCGGCGAAGCACAGCCCGATCACTCCGACGAGGATCGTGTCGCTCCGCTCGCTTTTCACGATAGCCCGCACGAACCTCGGCACGACGAGCATGCCGATCAGCACCAGACCCGCAAGGAAGGTCGTCAGCCTGATCAACGTCAGCCCGAGACTCGACGCCGACAGACCGGCTCCACTGGCGATCGCCGTCAGGATGGCGAGGAGAATTATTGCAATGAGATCTTCGACGATCAGCATCCCGAAGACGATCTCGCGAAGCCTGCCGTGAACCGAGTTTTCCTCGAACGCCTTGGCGATGATAGTGGTGCTGGAGATCGCTACGATCGCACCGGTGAAGATCGACTCGATCTGGGTGAATCCGAGGAGATAGCCTGCGAGATAACCCAGGCCGGCCATCGTGCTCGTCTCGAGAATCGCCGCGAGCCCGGAGGTCGCCGCTATCTGGCCAACCCGCTTGATCCGGAACTCCAGCCCGAGCGAAAACATCAGCAGGATGACCCCGAGCTCGGAAAGCATCCGGAGCACTCTCTCGTCGGCCGCCAGGGGAATCGGCAGGTAGGGTCCCACGATCATCCCCGCCAGCAGATATCCGAAGATCACCGGCTGCCTCATCCGCTGGAACAGGAACGAGGTAAGCGCCGCCGTACACAGCACCAGGGCCAGGTTTTCGAGGAAAGTGTGGGCGTTTTCCATTGCAGGGATGATACAGAAGTACGGAACCCTCAACTAGGCGCCTTCGTCGTTCACTCTCACGCTGCCACGCATCGCCAGCCGCCAGCTTCGCCGGTCGACCCGATGGACAGCCGCCGTCCCGCCGGGCAATTTGATGCGAATGGCAGACATCCTGATTCTCGGCGGTACCCGCAACATCGGTCACTTCACGGCACTCTCGATGCTCGAGGCCGGGCACCACGTCGCAATACTGAACCGCGGGATGACACCCGACGGCCTGCCTCCGGAAGTTGAACGCCTGCGCGCCGACCGACGCGACACCGCCCAGATGCGAGCCGCTCTCGACACATTGTCGTTCGACCTGGTCTTCGACACGACGACTTACAACGGCGCCGACGCGCGTCAGGCCGTCGAGCTCTTCGGTGGAACCACTGACCGCTTCGTCTTCGTTAGCAGCGGCCAGGTGTACCTCGTGCGCGAGAATCTCGACCGACCATTCGCTGAAGAAGACTACAGTGGGCCCCTGATGGCCGAGCCGTCGCCAGACTCTGAAGATCACAGCGAGTGGAAGTACGGCTGCGACAAGCGGGATGCTGAGGATGTTTTCACCGCCGCCGCTGCTGCATCAGGATTTCCCCTGACGACGCTTCGCCTTCCCATGGTGGCTTCAGAGCGCGACGACCGCGGACGGATTCAATGCTACATCGCACGCATCCTTGACCGCGGCCCGTTCCTGGTCCCGGACGAGCCGGGTCTCCCGCTCCGTCACATCTACGTTCAGGACATCGCCAGGCTCGTCACCTCGCTCGCCGTCGCCGAAAAGGGAATCGGCCGCGCCTACAACCTCTCGTACGGCGAGTCGATGTCACTCGACGAGCTGATCGTGAAGCTGTCGACGATCATCGGGCACGAGGTTCACGTCATCCGCAAACCGAGGGCCGAGCTCGAGGCGGACAAGCTGCTCCCGCACTGCTCGCCGTTCAGCGGGAGATGGATGTCCGAGCTCGACAACACGCGAAGTGTCGAGGAGCTCGGAATTACTTACACTCCTCCGGAGGAATACCTCCGGAATCTTGTCGAGGATTACCGCTCCCGCTGGTCACGCGAGGACATCATTCCCTTGGGACTGTCGCAGCGGCAGAGGGAGATTCTGGCGGCCTTCCCGAAAACGTGAAAGGAGCGGTTGCGGCTGCCCACGCGGCTTCGTCGATCCGCCCGTCTATCGTGACCGGACCTGCCTTGACGTTCCTGGCAAAACTTTTCAATTGTGAACGTCCGCGCTCTAGAGACCCTGGGAAAATGATTTCATCATCTCGGCACTCGCCTCGTGCTGTATCTCAATGCCCACGATGTCCCTGACGAACAGGTGGAGCTCGCGGTTGTTTACGAGGTAGGCAGTCACGATGTGACCGTCGTTCTCGGCCATGTGTCTCTTCAGGTCTTCGACCCGCTCGCGGTCGAGGTCGACCGAGTGGCCGCCCCTGAGAAGCATGCGCGCTGAAAGTATCGGTGTATCTGCCATCCGGGCTCCGTTGATTGTTGCGTTCCGCGTGCTCCTGAACGCGGTGACGCAGATGCAAGATGGCGACATCGAGGCCAAGTACCAACCGGATGGTTGCCGCGGGACTGCAGATGTCACATCATCAGGCATGACCCACCGTAATGCACTATCCCCACTGGGGCCGATCGCCGTCGCAGCCGTGATTCTTGGGGCAGGCGCATGCGCGTACCACTCGCCTGTTCTCGAGCCGTCGGGCCAGCAGCAGCCACCGGCGGCTGCACAGTCTCCACAGCAGCAGTTCTGGGCCTCGCTCGAGACGCTTTGCGGCAAGGCTTTCCCGGGGCGGCTCACTCAAAGCAATGCGGGTGACTCGATGTTCGCACGGTCGGCCGTAGTGATGCACGTGCGGGAGTGCTCGGCCACCGAGATAAGGATTCCGCTCCATGTTGGAGAGGACAGGTCCCGCACGTGGGTGATAACTCCGACCGGGGCAGGGCTGCGCCTGAAGCACGATCACCGGCACGCGGACGGAAGCGAGGATGCGATTACCCAGTACGGGGGTGACACGAAAGACGCGGGCACTGCCACGCGCCAGGAGTTCTGGGCCGATTCGCTGACCGCCGCCCTCATTCCAGCTGCGCGGGTGAACGTGTGGACGATGGAGGTCAACCCGGGCGCGACATTCACATACGGGCTTCGTCGTGAAGGCACCGACCGCAGGTTCAGGGTGGAGTTTGACCTCACCCGCCCGGTCGATGCGCCTCCCCCGCCGTGGGGGTCTGAGGTCGACTGACGGCGGCGGCGCCATAACCACGGAGCTCCGCTACTCCGACTGCCCGGCGCCGGCACGGCATGTAGGAATGCGACAAAAAAAACAGCAGGCCTGGAAGCCTGCCGCTCAGTTGCCCCTCCTGGGATCGAACCAGGACTCTTCTGCTCCAAGTTTCCAATCCATAACTGACCGGATTCGCCGGTCCCCAAGTGACCAGTTTACGGTGCGGGAACGACGATGATCTATACCCACGTTCTGAATGAGGGCGGACTGGGTGTAACAAGTCCGGCGGATCGGCTCTGAAGCTGGGGTGTGGGGCTGTGCGGACTCGCTCCAGTCATCCTGAAGAACCGCGAACATTATACTGCAAACTTCTCGCAGCATCCCGTGCATGCGGCCGGGCCTGCCTTACCGTAAGTGTCTGGGGCAGAATGAGTTCTGAACGGAGCTAACTGGCGAAGCAGGAATCCCAGCGGTTCAAGGTCGACTTGTCCGCTCTCCGCAGTATATTCTCGCCGTCTATTATGTAGTTGGGCGGACGATCGGCTTTCCTCGTTACCCTCACCCCCCGCGCGATGGACCTACCTCGGGACGTGACCGAACGGTTGACGGGACGCGCTCTCGATCCGATCAGCCTTGGTGAGTCCGACGCGCACGTCTGGCGATGTACCGTGGACGGTCAGTCGTCATGGTATCTCAAGGCGGCTCCACTCACCGCGAAACTCCACCTTGACAGAGAGGCGGAGTGCATGCGCTGGATGAGGAGCCGGGGGGTCCCGGTGCCGCTGGTCCACGACTACACCCAGTTCGCTGATACCGAGTACCTCCTCATGGAGGAGGCCATTGGCGTCCCGGCATCCGCACCTGAATGGAAGGTCGACCGACGGCGGGTTGCGACGGCCCTCGGCAGAGGCTTGGCGTCGCTCCACGCGACCGACGCAACAGGTTGTCCGTTCGACCGTCGGATCGCCCGTCAGCTTGACGAGGCCCGGATACGCCTGACGGATGGCCACGTACGTGAGGACGACTTCGACGCGAGTCGACTTGGCCGCGATGCCGCAGAGCTTTTTGCCGAGCTGTTGGTGACGGTACCGCCCAATGAGGATCTTGTGCTCGTCCACGGTGACTTCTGCCTGCCGAACGTGCTCCTCGACGAGCAGGCATCAGACGAGTTGCGCATCACTGGACTGATCGACTGCGGTCGCGCGGGGATCGGCGATCGCCACCAGGATCTAGCGCTCGCAATCCGCAGCCTAGCGTACAACCTCGGTCCCGACGCCGTGTCGCCGTTCCTCCATGCATACGGGCGGTCCATTCCGGACCCGGCTACCATTGAGTTCTTCACGGTGCTCGACGAGTTCTTCTAGCCTCGGTGCGCGCGCTGCCCAACGAACGCGTTGCAGCAGCCGGCGCGATTCGGAAAGCGGCTTGCTCGCTGCGCTCGCTGCCGCGACTGTTGATGATGCGCCGCTGAACGCTGGGGCGTTGGTCGGCGCTCCGGCGACTTCGCAAGTCTAGTTGACGCATGACTTGTACAATTGTACATTACCTTCATGGCCTGCGTCATCGACACTTCCGCCATTGTCGCCGTGCTCCTCAGTGAACCGGAGCGCGCCGCGCTCATTCAGGCGACCAAAGGCACGGAGTTGGTGGCGCCGGCCTCGGTTCACTGGGAGATC
>JBPCJP010000053.1:0-14560 GCA_051005175.1 Gemmatimonadaceae bacterium
AGAAGCCGGTGGATCAGCTTCACACCCGAGGGGTCATCGTCAATGACGAGGATCCGGGGAGTTCTCTGCCACTCGGCGCTTTGCGCGTGTCTCAACTGACGACCGGGCGTGTCGCCGGCGAGATGGATCGCGCAAGCCCCTGTCGCGGCGCGAGGAGCGCGAGGCGCAGGTCACGGAATGACCGCGCTGCACGGGAAACGAGCATGAGCGGCGCTTCGGCCTTTTCGAGCAATAGTAGGAACACGGCCCTTCTCCCCTTAATCGACTGCGGCGGAACAACCCGCCTGGTCTATGAGGATGGGAGAATAGGATGCCGCAGATGACTCGAGCGTGACTGGTTTATGACGGATTCGTCATGAAACGTTGGCTCGGGTCCTAGGGAAAATGAACGAGCACGAGCGCGATCACTGCCGGCAGCGCCTGCACGTAGAGGATTTTTCTGCTCGCGGTTACAGCCCCGAAAACGCCGGCAATTATCACGCAGGTGAGAAAGAAGATCGCTATGTGAAAACCATGGGATACCTGGAGGCTCCAGATCAGCCCCGCCGCGAGGAACCCGTTATAGAGTCCCTGGTTCGCGGCGAGGACTTTCGACGATTCGGCTTTCTCGGGAGTGAGGCCGAACGCTCTCAGGCCGGCGGGCTTCGTCCACAGAAACATCTCGAGGATGAGGATGTAGACGTGAATCAGCGCAACAATGAGTATCGCGATTCCCGCGGCCTGGCTCATCAGTCGTTGAGAACGAACGTCACCTTCATTAGCACGCGGTACTCGACGACCTTGCCCTTCTCGATCACGACCTGCTGGCTCTTGATCCACGCGCCGCTGACATTCTGGAGCGTCTTGTCCGCGCGGGCGATGCCGGCGTTGATTGCATCCTCGAAGCTGGTTTTTGATGATGCCTGGATCTCTGTGATCTTCGCGACTGTCATTGTCCACCTCGGTGTTGAGAGAAATCCGGCCCCTGTTGCTGCCGGCCAATTCAAGATGGGGCTCAGGTAGCTGGTCCGCCACCTGCCGGAGCCCTGGCCGGATCCGCCTTAACGGCCCCGCCGCGGACCAGTGCGCCGAGGACGATTGCAGCGCTGATCAGCACGAGGTTCTTGATCATGTATTGCCCCTCGAGCGTCGGAGCGTACGGCGCCTCGAGAAATACCTCGTCGGGGAAAAGAACCACTGGAGTAAGCGTCCCGAGCATCTGAAGCATCAGCAGAAGGATTGTTGCGCACATCCAGATTCCGGTGATCAGGCCGGGAAAGAATTTCAGGACGCCAAACCAGAAGAACACCACACCCAGAGATACGCGTAGCAGCGCGGGACCATTGTGCGCCATCCAGCGGGTAATCCGGATGTCAACGGGCTCGAGCCAGCCGGGGAAAATCATCTTGCGCTCGTAACAGAATCGAACACGACTGCCTGCGGTCTCCAGGTCTGCGGATGTGCTGCAATGGCCGGCCCCAGATACTCAATCCACCGCGGCTTCACCTCTATCATCACGAAATCCTTCGGAAAGTCGGGCCAGAAGAATTCCGCGTAGCCGCCCTCATAGAACCGCTTCGCTTCCGGATTGTTCGCGTCAGTGTGAATTATCCCTGTGCCCATTATCGTGGCGTACTCTACGCGGTCGTCGTTGTTGAAGTAGAGAGTCACCTGCGGATGCTTCCGCATCTGGCCGACCTTCCGTGTCGAGAGTCGAGTCATTATCCAGACAGTAACCCCCTTCGCTGGATCACCGGGTGTCTCCGGGCTTACGAACGCCTTCGTGGTTCTGACGCGAGGCTGCCCCATTGAATCGAGAGTGACGACGGCGACGTTCGAGTCGGTAAGCATCAACGCGCGCGCCGCGGAGAGGATCGCGGAATCGCTCGCGACCCTGTAGAGCTCGTCAACGGGGACTGCCGGCGTCGCGGCGGGAGCTGACTCGCGCGCGTCGCTGCAACCGGTGACCAAAAAGGCCAGGAACGCAAGGACTCGTCTTGGGACCATCGGCATTTCGCCTCTCAGGGCTTTGTTCAGCTGGGGGGCATCGAGCAGAGCCAGCTTCGAAGCTCTACGCTACTACGCAACTTAACAAAGGAAGAGGTACCAGCCGACAGCTTGGTGAGCTGGGCGCATGGAGCCTAGCTGTCGCCGCCGATACGATCGATCAGGCCGTGGAGCATCTTCCTCACCTCAATTGTCTGATCCACCTTGGTCGCGAAATCCTTCGTCGCGATTATCCCGAGATCGCTGGCCATGATAAAGTGGGATTCGAGCTCGCTCGCGGAGTTCAGCGCGGTGCGCAGGTAGCGGGCAAATTCCTTGTCGCTGTTCTTCCCTCTCCCTTCAACGATATTCGAGTCAATCGACATCGCTGCGCGTATCATCTGACTTTTCAGGGACATGTTCCCTGCGCCGCGGATCTTCCCCGCCATCTCGTGCGTGCCAAGCGCAAGCGCGTGCGCCTTTTGCCAGACCTTGAGCTTCTTGAAGTCAGCCATGCCGAATCATGCTCCGGCTTGGCCGACGCGGCAGCGCCCTTGCGTCCCTGTCGAAACCTTTCGACCGCAGGCAGATGGCATAGCTCCCAGCCCAACGCTGACCAAGCTTTCGGCTGGCACCTGTTCTCTTGTTCAGTTGCGTCGTAGCTGAGCGCTCCGAGCTCCCTTGCTGAATGCCAGTACGACAAATCCTCCGGTCGGGGCTTCAGCGGCCCACGGCTCTCATAGCGACTGCACCGAGGGGGCCGAGACTCAGTGTCGAATCGGGTAGATTGCGCCCATCATGAAAGCTGCGCCGACTTTCCTCGACAGGCTGCGCGAAGCAGATGTAACCGCACTTCTCCGGAACGGCGCCGGGCTCGAGGTCAGCTTTCAGGAAATTCCATCCCGGCCCCGCGCACAAGCCGTCCCGCTGATAACGAGTGGTGGAAACCGCGGATGCGCATCGATGTTTTCACCGACCGCCCACTACCTCGACTACCCGCTGCTCGAGATGGGCCGCAGCTCTTCCCCCGCCCGGAGGGCAACCTACTCCGCACTCGGCTTGCCGTGGAAGGCGATGTTCCGGGCCACGGCCTTCGACAAGGTCGTATACGTGAACCACTGGCTGCTCAACGGCGGTCCGCCTCTGGAGCTCGGACACATTGATCTTGCAGGCCTACTGGAACGGGTGAGGGAGAGTCATCCCGGGCACGCGGTTGTGTTTTCCCACGTCGTCCCCGCACTTGCACCACGTCTCGCGCTTTTCCTCGGTGCCCTTGGCGGTCGCGCAGTCCAGAGCCGGATCGTTCACCTGCTCGACATGTGTGAACCAGTCGGCGGGCTCTCGCGCAGGGGAGTGCGCGAAAAACGAAACGTCGACCGACGGCTTTACGAAAGCCGCACCCTTGATCGAACCACGGATCGGAAATCGCTCCTGGCCGAAGCCGGCCGGATGGCAGAGTTGTACTCGCAGCTCTACTTGCGCAAATACTCAGCGATGAATCCGCAGTACACCGAGGATTTCTTTCGGCTGATTACTGAATCGGAGGATTTTCACATAACCGGGTGGCACCATGACGGCCGGCTCGAGGCGTTCAACATCCGCCTCATCCAGGGAGGAGTGAATCACTGGTCAATCTGCGGCTACGACATGAGTGCACCGAAGAGGAAAGGACTCTTCAGGTTGATCGCCGCGGAAGACCTCCTCGGGCCAGGGGACTTTAAGGTGATCAACTGGGGAGCTGGGAACTCATCGTTCAAGAAGTTCCGTGGCGCGCGGCCTGCGCTCGAGTACGATGTGGTCTTCGACGATCACCTGCCCCTTCGCCGGCGAATCCCGTGGCGGGTCGTTCGGGAGTTGCGCGGATTGAGGAACAAGCCGGCTTCACCCGGCAGCAGCGTGCCGCTGGAGAACGTTGAGTCCAGCGGCAAAGCTGAACGGGCGCTCCCGCGCCTGATGGGCCCAAAAAAGGTTGCGCTGATAACGAGCATACCGGGGATGGCCGAGCCGTTTCTCTCAGGCGACCTTGGTTCCGTCGGACTCGAGATACCGGTCGCTGTTCTCATCCGTCCGTCGAGATTGTTGAGCGACAGGATGCGAAACCTGCCGCGGGAGTTGAAGCGGCAGGCGAGAATCAACGGTACATATCCCCTGCCCCAGCTTGTGAATCGTGTCCTTTATTACCGTGCCGCGTCGAGCCGCGACAAGGGCTTGGGAAGTGTGAGCTCTAATGTCGGCGCGCTCGACACACTCGCTTCCGGAAGACTCATCATCGAGTCACGGTCGGCAAACGATCCAGCCGTTGTGAAGGCATTGCGCGATGCGGGGTGTGATCTCGGCCTGGTGATCGGCGCTGACGTGCTGACGCCCCGCACTCTCGATGCGATGGGGCTCCCGCTCGTCAATCTTCACATGAGCGACCCTTCATTCGTGCGAGGAATGCCACCCGTCTTCTGGGAAATTCTCGACGGCCGGGACGATGTGACGCTGACCCTGCATCGCCTGACTGTCGAGCTCGACGGCGGTCCCGTGCTGGCGCAGAAGTGTGTCAGGATTCAGTGGCGCGATTCACTCGCGGGAACCCTTCAGGCAACGCGACAACTCATAGCTGAGGAAATGGCTGCCTTTCTTTCACACTCGCTTCCGGCGATTCTCGAGGGTCGCGCGGAGGAGAAATACCTGGGCAGGGGCCCAGTGAGAACGATTCCCCGGTTTCGCGATGTGATGAGGGCATGGAAGGTCTGCCGCGACCGGAGCCGGAAAGCCAGCGGCTGAAGCGCTGGATCGGGTACTACGGGGGATGCGTCCCCTGAGCCGCGAATCAGATTATGGAGTATCGAAGCCGGGTTCAACGAAAAACCTGGCCCGGAGCGCCTGCACGATAACCCCCGCGATTTCCTGTTGGATCACGAAGGCGTCGCCCGCCTTCCGGTCGTAGGTTTCCGACCACAACTGATATCCATCGGCAGCACTGACAAGCTGCACCGAAATTCGAAGCCGGTCACCGGCGCGCCGCACGATTCCCTCCAGGACCATACTCACGCCGAGCTGCGCGCCCACCGTGCGAACGTCAAGGTTGCGATCCTTGAATGCAAACGCCGAGGTTCGCGACGTAACACGAAGACCTTTCACGCCTGCAAGTCTCGTGATCAGCTCTTCGGTGAGGCCATCGCTGAAGTCTTCCTGGTCTCGCAGCGGACTGCGGTCGGTGAATGGGAGCACGGCGATGGCCGGGCTTGATGCGACGCCATTCAACGCGACTCCGCGGTTCGTTGCGGGTTGCAGCAGGAGCGCCGCAGTGACGAGGACGACTGCGGTTCCGCCGGCTGCCGCAATGATCCGGCGCACCCGCCGTTTCGATGCGCTTCGCTGGATCTTGCGGACGAACGCCGTGAGCCCGGGCGTTTCCCCGGAACGAAATTTCCATGCGAGAAGGTCGCTCTCGACGACCCTGGCCGACTGGTACCTCTCCTCTACGGATGTGGCAAGCAATTCTGATATGATCCGCTCGATCGCGGCCGGAACATCGCCGCGATGCGTTGCAAGCGGGACAGGAGCCGACCGCTGGATCCCGCCAGGGACATCCGTCGCCAGGCCCTCGGGAAACGGGCGGGTACCGGTAAGCATTTCATACAGGACTACGCCAAGTGACCAGAGATCCGAGCGATGGTCGACTGGCTTGCCTTGCGCCTGTTCGGGACTCATGTAGGCGGCGGTTCCCACCGGGCCTGTCGTGCCTGTAGCTGTCACATCTGAAAGCCGGGCAATACCGAAATCGAGAATCTTGACGAGGCCGTCGTCCGTCACGAGCACGTTGGAGGGCTTGATGTCGCGATGCACTATGCCATGCGAATGTGCCTTGGCCAGGCCGCGTGCAATCTGCACCGCAATCGTCACTGCTTCCACCACCGGCAGCGGGCCGCGGGCAATCAGCTGCTGCATTGTTTCCCCATTGTACAGCGGCATGGCGAGAAAAAGCTGGCCATCGTCCGTCTCACCGGTTTCGTGCAACGTGCAGATGTTCGGATGATCCATTGCAGCCACGGCGCGCGCCTCGTGCTGGAACCGTCTTACCGCGGTGTCGTCAGCTTCGAATCGGGGCTGCAGGAACTTGAGCGCAACGGTGCGATCGAGGCGTGAATCGCGCGCCTTGTAGACAACTCCCATGCCGCCGCCGCCAACCTGCTCGAGGATTTCGTAGCGGCCGATCACTCGACCCACCAGCGACGCCGCCGTCCCCCGAAGCTGTGACGCAAGCGGCGCAAGTTCGGCGACCAGCCGGTCCACTGCACCAGAGCTATCGTGCGCCTGCAGCAACGATGTCACCTCGTGGCGAATCTCGGTGTCGCCGCCACATGCGGCGTCGATATATGCATCGCGGTCAGAAGGCTCACGTCTCAGCGCGCCGGCGAGGACCTCTTCGATGCGGCCCCACCGGTCCGGTTCGCCGCCGGTGGTCATGCGCCGAGTTCGCGGTTGAGCCACGCGCGCGCGATCATCCAGTCGCGTTTCACCGTGGCCGGAGATGTGCCGAGTGCCTCTGCGGTTTCCTCGATGCTCATTCCTCCGAAGAAGCGGCACTCGACGACCTGTCCGTAGCGGTCATTCACGCTCGCGAGACGCACCAGTGCCTCGTCGAGCGCAAGCAGCTCTTCACCTCGCGTGACCGACATCGCCACCGCATCCTCGATCGGCTCGGCGACAATTCCGCCACCGCGTTTCTGCGCGCGCCGTGCGACCGCAAAGTCGATCAGGATCCGGCGCATCGCCTTCGATGCCGCTGCGAGCACGTATGCCCGGCCCGGCCAGCGGATATGGTCGAGCTTTGACAGTTCGAGATACGCTTCATGCACGAGGGCAGTGGTGCCTAAGGTGTGGCCTGCCTGCTCGCCTCTAAGGTGGCGATGGGCGACGCGCCGGAGCTCGTCGTACACCGCCGGAAAAACTTCATCCAGGTCGCCCGGTGAGGAGTTACTGCTCATGCAGATGTTTATCCCTCTCTACGCAGCTATGCAAGAACGGCCGTGAGCCGTTTTCGCGGAGTTTTCGGCCTTGTCTCAGTATAGCTGCCGGCCTTGTGCCGGTGCCGTTCAAGTCCTCGCATGGAGATCAAAATGACTCAACTTGCAAAGCCGGCTCTGTCAGCCATCGCTGCAGTCGCACTGCTCGCGGCCTGTTCCACCAGTTCCGATCCGGCCGTAGTTGCCGGTTCGGCCGACGTGCATGCGGTGCACGCCAGGGGCACTGGGGAGCTGACTGCGGCGCAGCATCAGGCAGTTGCGCAGGTGCGGAACGTGACTGCCCGTTTTCACGACATCAAGGTTGCCCGGGACGCTGGTTACACGAACCAGTATCCCGCGGGATGCGCGGTTTCGCCCGATGGCGCGGGGGCGCAGGCTTTCCATTACCTGGATCCGAGCCGGGTTGATGCCACCATCGAGCTCCTGCGTCCGGAACTTGTCATGTACGAGCCACAGAAGAACGGCAAGATGGAACTGATCGGTGTCGATTATGTCGTTCCGTTCGATCAATGGACAGCGTCCGAGCCGCCATCCCTGCTCGGGGTTCCGTTCATGCGAAACGAGCCACTCGGGGTCTGGGCGTTGCACATCTGGGCGTGGAGACCGAATCCGAGCGGCATGTTCGCCGCGTGGAATCCAAAAGTGTCCTGCGAGCACGCAGGCGCAGTAACGCCGTAGCGGCCTGCTCCGGTCATGGGCCCAGCACCGGCCACGGATTTATTGCCGCGGCCGGACACGTAAATGCCGTAGTGAAGGTGTGGGGGGGTGTCACGGGCGTTGCCGGTGTTTCCTACAAAGCCGAGCGTATCACCCGCCCGGACGGCATCCCCCTGGCCGAAGCTGCCGAACCGGTCGAGGTGCGCGTAGTAGTGCACCTGCCTTCCGGGGCCGAGGACGTTTATGACCTGTCCGCCGAGCCTGTTGGTTCCTTTCCGGACGAGAATTCCCTCCGTGGCGCTGATCACGGGGGTGCCACGTTGCGCAAAGATGTCGATGCCCTGGTGCGGCCGGCCACCGCTGCGTGGCGCCCCCCACGAATTCGATATCTGCGACTTTTTTACACCTGCGACCGGTATCGTCACGACCGATGGCGGGTCGGAGGTGAGGATACGGACGAGCAGGCGCGGATGCTGGAGTGCCGGAAAAATGCGCACGGCGATCAGGCAGGCGATCGCTGCCAGGACCAGGGAGGTAATGCAGCCACGGTAGCGCGGGCGCCGCGACCGCCGGGTCCGAATCACCTGAAGGTCAAACCCCCGGCGACGGCTACGGGCACGAGCGAGTGCAATACCTCGTCACCGCCGCCGCGCTGCGGATTGTTGCCGAGCTCCGCCTGGTTGTTGTATCCCCAGCAATAAGCGACGCCGTCATCGGCGAGGGCGCAGGTATGCTGTTGGCCGGCAGTCACCGCGCGGAACCTCCGACCCGAAGCAGCGGTGACGGGGACGTGTGATGTCACGCCGCTTCCATCCCCTAATCGACCCATCCAGCCTTCGCCCCAGCACACGATAGACTGACGGGTTGTAATTCCACACGAGTGCGACCGGGGCAGACTGGTCATACCCGGAAAACCTGAACCCGCCGCAATCGCCAGGAACTTGTAATCACCCGACACTTTCGCGGGCCGTCCACGTAATCCGCGCCGTCGGATCCATGCCCGGGATCTCGAGTTTAATGGACGTTGCCGGGAACAGGGTTGGATCTTCCACGGCAAATGTCAGCGAAGTCGGGGGGGCTTACCGGGTCGTTGTCGCACGACGTTAGCGTGGCCAGAAGGCCAAGGAGCAAGATCGGAATCAATCCCGATCGACGAATCGGCGAGCATGACGAGGTCATGTCGGATACTTCTGCATATGACCTGCCAATGTCGCCAGCGGCGCTCCCTGGTGTAGTTGTCGCGAAAACGGGCGGCGCCTGCGCTGAATCGATGGTGCAAGCGATAGATTTCTGAAATGCCTCGCATAGTCTCGTTTCTTCCCGCCGCGACCGAGATAGTCTGCGCCCTCGGCGCCGGCGACGAGCTCGTCGGGCGTTCGCACGAGTGCGATTATCCGCCCGAGGTGCAGCGGCTACCCGTGGTGAGCAGGCCTGCACTTCCGATCGACACGATGAGCCAGAGCGACATCGACGCTGCGGTATCGTCGCAGCTAGCGAGCGGTGAGAGCCTGTATCGTGTGGACGAGGTGCTTCTCCGCGAGCTCGCGCCTGATGTAGTGCTGACACAGGATCTCTGTCAGGTGTGCGCGCCGTCTGGAACTGAACTCTCGCGGGCGCTTCGTGAGCTCCCGTCGAGGCCTGAGGTGTTGTGGCTCACGCCGCGAACGATTGCGGACGTCGAGCAGAATGTCCGCGACATTGCGTGCGTCACCGGGCACGAGCGTGAGGGTGATGCGCTGATTGAGAGGGGTCGCGCGCGGATCGATGCGGTGCGTCAAGCGGTTGAAGGTGCCGAGCCGCGGCGTGTCGTGTTTCTGGAGTGGACCGATCCAGTGTTCTGCGGGGGTCACTGGGTTCCTGAAATGGTCACTCTCGCCGGCGGTTTTGATCCGCTCGGGCAGCGTGGTGGTGATTCTCGGAGAATGTCGTGGAAGGATGTTGTCACTGCTCAGCCTGGCATACTGATAGTAGGGCCGTGTGGGTACGGTCTTTCTGCTTCTCTGGATGCCGCGCGTTCACTCCCTGAGGTTCCCGGTATGAGCGTGTTTGCCGTCGATGCGAACGCGTACTTCGCGCGGCCGGGTCCTCGCCTGGCAGAAGGCATCGAGCTTCTTGCGCATCTCTTTCATCCCGAGCGCTTCGTCTGGCCGGATGCGACTCAGCCGTGGGCCGTTGTCCGAGAAGAGGCTTCAATCGGGAGTCGAATGTGACTGACGATATCGTGGAGTGATGCAGGACGCTCCATCAACTGGGCACAAAGCAGCATGAATATTTCGGTCGTGGTCCGGCGCGTGGTGTCGAGGCTCGATGTGCAAGCATTCTCGAAGGCGTTATGCGGCCTGCGTCGGCAGCGGTCGCGGTGGACTGACCCTGCCCCGTCTCGCGTTAAGCAGCGGTGAGCTTGCGGACGCGGAGTCGCTTCCGCGACCGCTCGGCGAGCCAAAGATCGTACTGCATCTGTTGGCGCAGCCAGCTTTCGGCCGTGGTGCCAAAGGCGATGGACAACCGGACAGCCATCTCAGGGCTGATGCCGGCACGCCCGTTCAAGATCGCCGACAACGTATTGCGACTCACGCCGAGCGACTCGGCCGCGGCCGTGACGCTGAGCTGCAACGGAGTCAAACACAATTCGCGGAGAATCTCGCCGGGATGCGGCGGCTTGTGCATCATGAGCATCGTGGATCCCGGCCGCCGACCCTACACTGAAGAAACGCGACAAGCCCTTGTGCTTGAAGCGAGCAATGGCCATGACTAAGTGTAATGTGTAACGTGACAGTTGGCAATGCCCAAAAAGGTGCCCCGTTGCTGTCCTTCCATACCGATGCCTGCTCGGCCATAACGTCAGGAGCTGCGGTAACGAAGCGCCTGCTTTCCGGTGTGATCTGGAGGGCCACAACATTTCGCCCGTGCGCGGAACTCCAGGCGCTGCGCCAAAGGGAGGCGACGCGGAAGTCCTCGCGTTCGTGATCGCGATGGACGACAACGTGGTTCTCGCCGCCAGCGCGGCCTATAAGAAGAAGCTCGGCGACAAGACCGCGAAGTTCGCCGA
Organism: Gemmatimonadaceae bacterium; assembly: GCA_051005175.1. Taxonomy (GTDB): domain Bacteria; phylum Gemmatimonadota; class Gemmatimonadetes; order Gemmatimonadales; family Gemmatimonadaceae; genus UBA4720. The sequence goes on from JBPCJP010000053.1 coordinate 10,690, forward strand.
GAAACTTCATGAGGAGCATGGCAAACATCAGGCGAAGACGATGGCGCTGGGCCAGCAGATCAGAACGACGCCTGTGGATACCCAGGCGGTGGACGATCTCAGGGTAAAAGGAGCCGGCGAGCTGGCTAAGCTCGTACCGCTGGACGGACGGGAGTTCGAAAGGGCGTACGTTGGCGCGATGGTCAAGAACCACACTGAAGCGCTGACGCTGATCCGGGGACAACTATTACCGAAGGCTACGAGTGACGACGTGAGAGAGCATCTCACCAAAACCAGCGAGGAGATCGAGAAGCACCTCGAAAAAGCGCAGGAACTGCAGGCCGGGTCGGTCTAGAGCGGCGCGTTGGGGGGGTTGACCACCGGAGATGGGATCTCGGGATCACCCGAGGTCCCATTTTGCTGATCGTTGTAACATTATTGGCTGGGGTGTCTCTTAACTCGCTCTCATCCGGCATTGCGAGTCCGTCTACTGCCATGACGATGCGTATGCAACCCTACCTCACCAAGTAGATCGTAACGGGTAGGAGGCGCCATTGCCGGCCCGTCCGCACAAGCTCCAACGGGCCCATCGGACCATACGGGACTGGGTCGGTCTCGCGGGTCGGAGTTCCGTGACAGGTGGACGACCAGAAGACTTTCGCGCTATCACCGTTCACCTCCTGCAGGCTCAGCTGAACGACCATGCCTTTGATCTCCATCGACTGGTCGCACGATGTGCGCGCGCCTTTGGGAAGGATCGTGTAATCGCCACGGGCTACAGTGCGATCAAAAGCACGGGCGGTGAGAGTATCAGTTACGTAGAAACGGGTGCCCTCTGGATTATTACGGAGGTAGTACTCCGCCGCGACTGCGAGAATATCCAACGTGGTGGATGGTTCAGGCGGTCTTTGCAGCCACGGCATTTGAGCGCAGCCGAGCAGCGACGCCAATCCAATTGATATCAACGCTCTGTTGATCACGCTGAACGTATGCCGATCACGTAAGTGGCCCTCCGGGTGCTTTCTCAGGCTTCAGGGTGAAGACAGTAATCTCCGGACGAACATTGAAGCGCGCTTTGAGGAGATGCCCGACTCCCCGGCTGATATAGAGCGCCCTGTCTGCGTCGACGGCAATTTCGCCTGACGAATAGCGCTTGTTCTTCACCGGCAGCACCGGTGGCGGCAGGAATGGTGGCTTGCATTGCCCGCCGTGAGTATGCCCTGCGAGTATCCATCCGGAGTATCCCTCCCACGAAAGGTCGTCGAGTGAGTCCGGGTTGTGACAGAGCGCGATAGCAGCCCCGCTCCTGCGCTCCTCGAGCGCGAGCTGCGTATCCGCGCGCCCCGACCAGAGATCATCGATGCCGACGATGTCGAGTCCTGCGACCGTTGCGACTTCGTTCCGCAGCACCCGCATTCCCGTCCCACTCACTACGTCCGTGATGAGGGCACCAATACCCGCGTCTCTCCATGTATTGCCGTAATCATGATTGCCGAGGATGCCGACAGTTGCGAGTCGGCCATGCGGCAGGTTGGAAAGAACTCGCCTCAGCTGGGCGATCTTCACGTTGTCAGGCCGATCGGGTTCCCACGAAACGAAATCGCCGGTAAAGGCGACGATGTCCGGCGCAAACGGGTCGAGGCGACGGAGGGATTCCGTGAGGTAGCGCTCATTGACGTAGCTGCAGACGTGAATGTCACTGACGTGCGCGAGCTTCGCGCCATGCAATCCCGGGGGCAGGTTCGCGATCTTCAGGTCGCGCGTGACGAGTTGGAGCCAGTGCGGCTCGATGAGTGTCGCGTACCCGATGACACCGGCGCCGCCCGTAACAAGCGCTGCGCTCGCGCCCATGAATTTCCGCCGGTTCACAGGGGCAATCTACGCTCGTGGCGAGGAACTCTGCGCCCTTTTTGTCCTAAACCGGGAACTGCTGCTTTTCTATCAGGGAAATGTCGGTTTCATATCATTAGGCGCCTGTAGACAGCTATAAGCCGGGTCATCGCGCGTCCTGCGATTCCCGCCTGGATCCGTGGATCTTGCTTCCAGCATTTGTCCCAAATAGTGTAGCCGGTCTACGGTCGCATGCGCATGGCGACCGGTGGCGACTTTTTCGCGGGAGTTTCTTTGACGCACCCGGATGCCGACATAAGGGCCGCTATTTCCCCGGTCGTTGAGCCGGAGGCAGAGCAACAGTTACCGCCGGCGTCGGGCATCGGGTTATGCCTTTCCGGCGGCGGCTATCGGGCCATGCTGTTCCACGCCGGCGTCATCTGGCGCCTCAACGAGTTGGGCCTCCTGCCAAAGCTTACTCGTATCTCGAGCGTTTCCGGCGGATCGATCACGGCCGGACTCCTGGCGTGCCGGTGGAACGATCTCGCGTTCGAGGATGACGTCGCCAGCCAGTTCACCACGGAGATTATCCGGCCCATCAGGACTCTTGCCGGCGTGACAATCGATACGTGGTCGGTCGTGCGCGGTATACTGCTGCCGGGCTCGGTAAGTGACAGAATCGCCGGCGCTTACGACAAGTATCTCTACCACGGTGCGACGCTCGATGAAATACCGCGCGCTCCCTATTTCATAATCAACGCGACAAACGTGCAGACCGGCGTGCTCTGCCGTTTCTCCAGGGGCGACATGCGCGATTATCGCGTCGGCAAATTTCTGATGCCCGGTTTCCCGTTATCGAAGGCGGTCGCCGCGTCATCCTCTTTTCCGCCGGTGCTCTCGCCTACTGTCATCAAGCCGGGACGCGCGCCCGAGGAGCCGGTTGATCGGGAGGATCTGAGACGCGCGCCATTCACGACGACTCTCGTTTTGTCCGACGGTGGTGTGTACGACAACCTCGGACTTGAAACGGTATGGAAGAGGTGCGCGACGGTTCTCGTGAGCGATGCGGGAGGAGAGCTGCAGCCGGAGGGAACACCGGCCCGCGACTGGGCGCGCCACAGCTTTCGCATTCTGAACGTGATCGACAACCAGGTAAGGAGCCTTCGCAAGCGTCAGGTTGTCGGCTCTCTTACCGCGGGCGAGAGAAACGGGGCTTTCTGGAGTATCCGCGTGCGCCGTGAAAAGTATTCGGCGGAGTCACCGCTTTCGTGCCCCCCTGCACGGACAGCCGAGCTGGCCGCTGTGCCGACGAGACTTGCAGGGCTGGATGCGGCCCTGCAGGAGCGGCTCATCAATTGGGGCTACGCGATCTGCGACATAGCGATCCGCACTTATGTGGATGCAGCGCTTCCCGTAGCGACGGCATTTCCGTATCCCGGCAGAGGCGTTTAACGACAGACCTGGAGGATCGGTGAAGATCGAGCGTGAGTGGCTGGAAGATCTGATGTTCACGGGCGCGGCTTCCCGGCGATTCACACAGGATTCGCCCGTGCTCCCGGATGTATGGCTCGAATACATGAAGTGGTCCCAGCAGAACCGGGCTTATCGCGTCGATCTCCTCATCACGCCCCACCGCAACTCGTCGGCGCCGGACCTGGCTCGCGCGCTCATCGAGCGCCTCGACGCCGACAAGGACACGCCTCAGTGGAAGGAGTGGCACGGGACCCGGCCGATCGCCCAGGCCGGGCTCGCCTATCACCAGTCGGCGGTTGTCGTGAAAGCGAGTTTTGCGGAGCTCGTGCGGGACATACTGCCGATGAGCGAATGGTGGCGGGACACGGTTCCTGACAGGAGTGGCAATCTGCTCGCGTTTCTCGAAAGTACACCGGGCCGAAAAGGAGTCATCATCGCATTGCGTGAACTCTCGCGTGATCCCGGCCTGGACAAAGAGGCGCGTGAAACATCGCCTGCACGCAAGACCTCGCGCCGAAAGGTGACGCCTCCGGTGCGACAGGTATCGCCCGCACTTCTCTGGATGATCCGGGTCGTCGGAACGGTGCTG
>JBPCJP010000054.1:0-2919 GCA_051005175.1 Gemmatimonadaceae bacterium
TGGTCCATCGCCTTGATGATCGTCTCGTTGGCGAACACGTCGAGCTTCTGCTGCATCTCGCCCTGCACGTTTTCCGCGCCGAATTCGCCGAGTATGTCGACGAGGCCGGCGCGTCGCACCTTGCTGGCGATCATTTTGGCGGCGAGCGCGATGTCGTAGAGGATGCCGGAGAGCTGCCCGGTCGCCTCGGGAAACTGGCGCTCCTGCTCGATGATGTACCGCTCGATGGTGACGACCGACGTGGATGTGTGCTTTACCATCAGGGGCTGGGGTCGAGGGTCGAGGGACGAGGGTCGAGGGACGGCGGCGATGAGATTCGATCGCCTATCCGTGATCTCGTTTGCCAAGAAGGTTCATTGCTGCGTACTCGCGGGCATCGCGCTCGAAACGATTACGATGATAGCCCGATTTCAGGGTTTCCCACAGGTACTGCAATGGGAATGCGCGGGATTCCTCAAACTGCTGGACGTGCCGCAGTTCGTGCAAGAGGAGCTCGGTGGAGATTGGCGCGCGCGCGCCCATGTAAACGGTACGCCAGAGGGTTGCGGCGGCGACGGAGCGCTGGCCGAGGCACCAGCCGGCGACGTGGGGGAAAAGTCCGCCCCGGCGCCAGCGGACGTTTGCGAGCTGGGGGTGCTGGCGCAGAACGGCTTCGGGGAGGCGTTCGGGGGTGCCGATGAGGGCGTCCGTTATCGGGGTGAGGGCTGCCACCGTTCGCCTCCAGGGTCCTGTTCCCCGGAATTTATGTCTGCGGTTCGGACTCGTGTGGATCGCGCTTGATAGGGAACGCTGTGGATCACAAGGATGTGGCAGGTCTGATTCCGATGCTGCGGATCTGATCGGTTTGCCGATCGTTTTCGCAGGATTCTTTTTCTGGGTCTTCCGGGAAGAGAATGGCTCGCCGTTGAGCTTGGTCTCGTCTCGGCACACAGTCCCGCTTTTTTAACGCGGAGGGCGCGGAGGTTTCGCGGAGGGCGCAGATAATTCGGCGTAGCGACTAACTCTTTACTCGTTGATGATGAGCCACGGCTGCGCAGAGCAGCTGATCAACTATCAGGTGGTGAACCTCAAGGACAACGCTCCGAAACGCCTGAAAATCTAAGGAGCATTCGATTGACCCCCACCCACCAAAGCAGCACCTCTGCGCCCTCGGCGAAACCTCTGCGAACCTCTGCGTTAAAATCGCGGAATCACGAGCGGCAGCAATCCCTGACGACCAATTTGAAAGCCTGAAGACCCCTTTTCCTTTATTGCGAAAACCCATCCGATAGGTTATACTTTTTGTGCCTACCGTCCTCCGTGTGGGTGGATTTCGAGTTGTGATCTTCCTGCCGCCGCGTGAGCACGTGCCGCCGCACGTGCACGTCCGGAGCGCGGACGGGGAAGTCGTGATCGAGCTCGCCACCGCGGCCAGATCGCAGACCATCCGGTCAGTTTCCGGAATGCGGATTGGTGACGTCGCGGCTGCGTCCTGGATCGTGGCGGCACCCACAGACTACTTGCTACAGTGTTGGAGGAATTATCATGACTAATTCGCGAATCGACCGTGCGGAGATCCTGAAACAGGTTCGGGCCGCACGCAAGCAGGACGCGCGGGACCGTAAGGCGGGACGACGCGCCACCTCGGCCTCGTACGATCGCCGAACAGGTCGTGTCATGCTGGAGCTGACGAGCGGTTTCGTCTTCGGCTTCCCAGCCAAGGGCATTCCCGCGCTCGCGAATGCGACGGCAGACCAGCTCGCGGCAGTAACTGTCAGCCCGGGCGGTAGCGGGCTGCATTGGGAAGAGCTGGACGCCGATTTGAGCGTTGCCGGACTTCTGCTCTCTGCTGTCAGTCGCTCGGAGAAGTTGAGCGAGCTTGCACGCGTTGCCGGGCAGTCACGAACGCCGGCTAAGGCTGCGGCGGCGCGAGTGAATGGGGCGAAGGGGGGAAGGCCTCGTAAGGCTGCCGGTCGCTGATTGTAAGGCGGGGGTTCTCGAGAGCCTCCGAGGAATCACCGCAATCCCTCGTACAACCAGCACAGTCATTCCGGCGCAGACCGGAATACACGAGGAAAAAAAGCGACGGCCAACGCTCCTTGGTGCTAAATTACGACCCAGCCGGCCCGCTGGAGCGCCGGGATCACGCGCTCGTATGAGAGGCTCGGGACTTTGGCCATTCTCTCAGACTGCGATCTCTACCAACTCCGCGTTGTCACGGCCCGCGACGTCATCGTCGACTGGTTCGAGATAGAGTTCGATCGCTTCACGGATGTTCGCGAGCGCAGCGTCTCGTGTATCACCTTCGCTGACGCAGCCGGGGAGACTCGGCACACTCACCGTGTAGCCGCCCTCCTCACTGGGCTCGAGCAGTACCCGCAGTTGCATGATCCCCTGCTCCGTTGAATGAAGTGCCGCTCCTTGGTAACACACTGACGTTGTCGCCCCGCTTACTTTGGTCGACCACTGTGCCTAGCGAGCGGCGAGGGCTGTTTTGTCTTCCTGCGCGACCGCGGGCCGCCTTTCCCAGGTGCTGTCGCAAGTCGCTCTCGGGCGGCGACGGATCCACGCGCGACCATCCTGGCATCAGCAGCCGCGAAGAATTCGTCTTCTTCGAGCAAGCGCTCCCCTCCGAACTCGACGGCCTCCTGGCGCACCCCTGCGACGCGCGCCAATTCGCGGTCCTCGAGGATTTCCGCGCCGAGCTCCACCGCCTCGATGCGGATCCGGCCGAGCTTGCGCGATTTAGGCGACGGCTTTACCAGGACGTCTATGTCGCATCCGAGTGATGTGAGAAAGTCCATGAGCCGATGCACGGAGAAGCCGGCGAATCGCCCGCGAAGGATGCGGGACACCTTGGGCTGATCGACGCCTAGTGGTCTGTTACTGAAATAATGGGAGCATGCAACTTGCTCTGCGTTGTGGCATGTTTGCCCCTAC
>JBPCJP010000055.1:0-9219 GCA_051005175.1 Gemmatimonadaceae bacterium
CGGTTCCGCAGCGGTCGCAGCGGATGTGGCGGCTCGACATCGCGTATCCCTTCGAGCAGAACAGCGGCGCTCGGCTCCGGGTACGCCTGGTCAGCCGTGACTTCTCGCGGATCTTCTGGAAGGAGCCCGGCGACGTAAACCGCAATCGCGAACGGTCAGTCCCGACCTCCGTATTCAACTGGCCGTAAACCGCCCAGGCCCAAAAAACCAGGTGCTTCAGTGCGCGGCGACTGCGTCGTCGTCCCGCAGGGTGTCGAGGTGCATCAGTTTCTTGACCAGTGGCGATATGACGATCACGAACACGCCCACGCCCACGGCAATCCAGCCGATCTGCCTGTAAACGTCGAGCACTACCTGCGCCCCGGCAGTATCGCCTGATGCGCGATCGGATCCCGTCGCGGCCGAGATCAACCCGGCCACGAAGTTTCCAGTCGCGGAAGCAAAGAACCACGTTCCCATGATCAGCGACGCCATGTGCGCGGGCGCCAGCCGGTTCATCGCTGAAAGGCCGACCGGCGATAGACAGAGCTCTCCGGTGGTGTGAAGCAGGTATATGAGGAAGATGAGAATGACCGGTGTGAGGCCCTGGCTTGGCGCAAAGAACACGAGCACCAGGAAGCCTGCACCGAGCTGAATCATTGCGAGCCCGAACTTGGCGGGGGCCGACGGCTCAAGACCCTTCCTGCCGAGCCGCGTCCAGAGGGATGCGAACACCGGGGCAAGAAGAACTATGTAGGCTGCATTGATCGACTGGAAAACCGACGCCGGAACCCCCCACCGGTCAACGTAGCGATCCGTGTAAAGGTTGAGCGACGATCCCGCCTGCTCGAAGAGCGCCCAGAACAACACCGAGCCGAGAATCAGGAACATCGCGGCGAAGATCCGGTCGCGGTCGTGGGGCTCGAGCTTGAATACTGCCGTGTAGAGCACGTATGCGACGAGCACTGCCCCGGCGATACCGATGAAGCCGCCAACCAGATTCTGATTCTGAACCATCCACCAGCAGATGCCTACTGCCGCGACGCCGATTGCATAGATCAGCCATTCGAACCTGATGCCCGCAACCGGCGCACGCAGGCGCGCCGGATCGGGAGCTTCACCCCGGCCAAGCAGCAGCGGCGTGCCCCGGACGAAGACGATAAGGCCGAGCAGCATCCCGACGCCGGCGGCGCCGAACCCGTACCGCCATCCGTATGTCTCGCCGAGCCAGCCGCAAAGAAGTGACCCGAGGAAGGCGCCGAGGTTGATACCCATGTAGAAGATCGTATACGCGCCATCACGCCGGACATCGGTGCGCGGATACAGCTGCCCGACGATCACTGAAATATTCGCCTTCAGGAATCCGGAACCCACGATGATGAAGGCCAGCGCGAGCCAGAATACGTTCAGTGCCGATGCATTCTGGCCGCCGGTACCCTCGACGCCCATGAGGAAGTGGCCGAATGTCAGAAGCACAGCGCCAAAGAGAACCGCCTTGCGCTGCCCGATGTACTTGTCGGCGAGGTACCCGCCGAGCACCGGGGTGATGTAGACAAGCGCCGTGTAGGCACCGTATATGACGCTCGACTGCTCGTCGGAAAACAGCCAGTGCTTGGTGAGATAGAAGATGAGGAGCGCCCGCATTCCGTAATACGAGAATCGCTCCCACATCTCGGCGAAAAAGAGTACGAAGAGCCCTTTCGGATGCCCGAGTATGGTGCCTGCCGCATCACCGCTCTGCACTTGACCGTTAACCATGAAAATCAACTCCTCGCTAAACGCTGGGTGAGAGTCGGGACATCCTTTCGACGACGGGAAAATATGCCTGTGGTGGATTCACGCCACCTGATTTTGCCTGTTCATCAGGCGAAACCGTGGTGGGCGGCTGCTTGATACACGCCGCGAGGTGCCCGGGTGCCTTCTCCTCGAGGGGCGGATTGATGGCGGCACACGCCGCATCCCGCGACGGATGATGGCACCTGGGATGGAAAACGCAACCGCTGGGCGGATTGGCAGGCGATGGAACGTCACCCTCGAGCAGAATGCGCTGCTTTTCGAAGGTGGGGTCGGCGACAGGCACTGCCGACAGAAGCGCCTGCGTATATGGCATGGTAGGGCGCTCGTAGAGGTCTTTCGCGTTTGCGAGCTCGACGATCTTTCCGAGGTACATCACGGCGACCCTGTCGGACATGTGCTTCACGACTGAGAGATCGTGCGCGATGAAGAGATAGGTAAGACCCCGCTGGCGCTGGAGATCGCGCATGAGGTTTATGACCTGGGCCTGGACCGACACGTCGAGGGCTGAAACAGGCTCGTCGCAGACGATGAAGCGGGGCTCGACTGCGAGTGCCCGCGCGATCCCGATGCGCTGGCGCTGGCCCCCGGAGAATTCGTGGGGATACCTCGCCGCATACTCGGCGCGAAGCCCGACTTCCTCGAGCAGCTGCTTCACCCGCTTGTCGGCCTCTGCGCCTTCCGCAAGCTTGTGAATCGTTATCCCTTCGCGGATTGCCGCGCCGACCGTCATTCGCGGATTCAGCGAAGACACCGGATCCTGGAAGATGATCTGCATCTCCCTGCGCAGTGCCCGCAGGTCAGTCTGATTCATCCCGATTACGTCGCGGCCGGCAAACTTTACTTCGCCCGACGTCGGCTCGATGAGCCGGAGCAGGGCACGTCCTGTCGTAGTCTTGCCGCACCCTGACTCGCCGACGAGCGAGAGCGTCTCACCCTCAGCGATGTCGAACGAGACATCGTGGACCGCGCGCACCTCGCCGACATTGCGCGAAAACACTCCCTTCGTGATCGGGAAAACCTTGCGCAGGTTTTTGACGGAGACGAGGGGCTCCTTCAAAGGCTCGCTCCTGCCTGTTCGACCAGCGGCAGATGCGGATGCGCGCGACGCTCCGGTTCTTCCGCAAGGTGGCAGCGTGACGTGTGACGCTCGCCGATCTGGTAGAGCGGGGGATGCTCTGTCTCGCACCTTTCCCACGAATACGGGCAGCGGTCGCGGAACCTGCACCCCGACGGCCACGCAGTGGGAGGAGGCACTGTGCCGGGAATCACGTTGAGCCGCTCGCGCGACTCGGTGATCTGCGGCATCGCGTTCATCAGGCCTTCAGTATAGGGATGATGCGCATCCTCGAAGAGAGTTGTCACCGATGCCTCCTCGACGACCTCACCTCCATACATGACGAGGACCCGCTCGGCTGTCTCGGCGATTACGCCGAGGTCGTGAGTGATCATCAGTATCGCTGTCCCCAGCCGCTTCTTCAGGTCGGTAAGAAGCTCGAGAATCTGGGCCTGGATCGTGACATCGAGCGCAGTCGTGGGCTCGTCAGCGATGATCATCGCCGGATTCATCATGAGCGCCATGGCGATCAGAACGCGCTGGCGCATTCCGCCGGAAAGCTGATGCGGATACTGCTTCGCGCGATCCCCGGGTGACGGTATCCCTGTCAGAGTGAGCATCTCCACGGCGCGCTCCCATGCCTTCCGGCGCGAGCCTGTGCCGTGAACCCGGGCAACCTCCGCGACCTGGTCCCCGACTGTGAAGACGGGATTCAGCGCCGACATCGGCTCCTGAAAAATCATCGAGATGCGGTTGCCCCTGACGTTGCGCATTCCCGCATCGCCGAGCGTGACGAGATCGTTCCCCTCGAAGACGATCCTGCTTCCCGCCTCTATCCTCCCCGGAGGCTGGATGAGCCGCAGAATCGACAACGCGGTGACCGACTTGCCGCATCCCGACTCTCCGACAATGCCGAGCGTCTCTCCGGCGTTTATATGGAAGGACACGCCGTCGACCGACTTTGCGATCCCGTCCGGCATGTGGAACCAGGTCCGCAGCGACTCGACCGAGAGTAACGGATCTGTCATCAGGCGACGGAGCGCCGGGGAGACAGCGCCCTCAGGAGCGCGTCGCCGAGAATGTTGAACGCCATGACAGTCAGCACTATCGCGAGACCCGGAAACAGTGAGATCCACCAATGCGAGGCCATCTGGTCGGAACCATCCTGAATCATGTTCCCCCAGCTGGGTGTCGGTGGCCTCACGCCAATCCCGAGCCACGAGAGCCCGGCCTCCAAAACTATCACGTGACCAATGCCGAGGGTGGCCGCGACGACGACGGGCGTGACGACGTTAGGCAGAATGTGCCGCGTGAAAATACGGATCCTCGATGCGCCGAGGGCATGGGCTGACGCCACGAAATCCTGATTCTTCAAAGCGAGTACCTGTCCTCTCACGAGCCGTGCCACGCCGTACCAGCCAGTCATTCCAAGAATCGCGATGAATCCGGCTATCGGGATGTCCCGCCAGGCTGCGAAGACCGCTATAAGGAGAAGAAGACGCGGAATCGAGAGCAGGGCGTCAAGCACCCGCTCGAGTATCGACGAAACGACCCCGCGCGAATATCCCGCTGCCGCGCCGTACGCAGTGCCAAGGGTTACACTGACCAGCGTCGCGAAGATTGCCACGCTGAGGGACAGCCTGCCGCCATGAAGAAGCCGGCTGAGCACGTCACGGCTGAACGGGTCGGTGCCAAGCGGATGCATCAGGGATGGAGGACTGCTCTGAAGCCCGATTATGTCGGGTTGCGCGCTCGGATCGTATGGCGCGAGCAGAGGCGCAAGGAGACACGGGATCGCTATCGCGAGAAGCAGAGCTCCGGCGAAAGCCGCTGACCTGTCGCGGTCAAGGAGCCGGCGCGCCGTCCGCACGCCGGCAAATGCAGAGGGCGGAGTGTCAGAGTTCATCGCGCATGCGCGGATCCAGCGCACGGTAAAGGATGTCGGCGAGGAGGCTGCCGACAATCACGAACACGCTTCCAATCAGGACGGCGGCCATCAGGAGCGGATAGTCCCGGGTGTTTATCGAGTTGACGATCAGCAGACCCATTCCCGGCCAGGAAAAAACTTTCTCAACGAACACAGCCCCCGTCAGCAGGGCCGGGAACGCGACACCGAGGAGCGTGACTATCGGCAGCAGCGCGTTTCTCAGTGCGTGCCTGGTGACGACCCCGGACTCCCGGACTCCCCTCGCACGCGCTGCCGTTATGTAGTCGAGCGGCATGACCTCGATCAGCGCGGCCCTCTGGTGCCGGGCGATGAGCGGGAAGTAGAGAAGCGCGAGCGTCAACGCCGGAAGAAAGAGATGATGCACGCGATCGATGAAGCGCCCCGTCGTCCCGAGCATTCCGTAAATGACTGGATCGGTGGCTCCGCCGATCGGGAACAGCGGAATCCAGTAGGCGAAGCCGACAAGCATCAGCAGGGCCAGCCAGAAATCGGGAACCGAGAACAGCGTCAGTGAGATTGATCCGAGCACGCGGTCGGTTCGTCTTCCGAGCCTTCTCACCTGGGCGATGGCCGTGGCAATCCCGAGCATGAACGCGCCAAAGAGGCCGGCGGACATGAGCAGCAGGGTATTTGGCAGGGCAGTGGCAAGCACATCGACAACCGGGCGCTGGAGCGAGAACGAAAACCCGAGGTTGCCGCGGAAGACATTCCCCATGTATCGCGCATACTGCTCGCCGAGCGGCCGATCGAGCCCGTACGACTGCCGCCAGCTTTCGCGAACGCTCTCGGTGATCGCAGGGTTCTCAAGAGCAGCGGTGAACGGGTCTCCGGGTGCCGCGTGTATCAGGGCGAAGACAATCGTCGCAACCATTGCCACGACGATCAGGCCCTGCGCGATTCGCCGGGCAAGAAAGGCTGACACCGTCAGCCCGGCGGGAGCGGACGGTCCCTGGCGATCCTTGCCTCAGGTGGAACTGTCCAGTCGCCGATATTGATCCACCAGGCGTCGGGTCTCAGGCCCCTCGTCTCTACCCTCCGGTGAATCGCCATTACTCTTTTCGGTTCGGCGAACCATATCGCGGGGGCATCGTCGATTATCTGCTGGTAGGCGCTGGTGAACCAGCGGCGTCTCCCCGGCAGGGTCGAAGCTGCAAGGGCGCTGTCGACGAGCGAGTCGAAAAGAGCGTTCTCGTAGGATCCGTAATTCGTACCGCTGCGCGAACCGGCCGACCCCCATGTCTGGCGAATCCCACCGGGACTGGCTTCCACGCGCCATCCTCCGAAGACAGCGTCGAAATCGCGCCGGGTTTCGCGGTCTATGAACGTCGTGAAGTCGAGCTGCTCGAGGTTCACTTTTGCCCCGACCTGACTCAGCTGGTTTTGAATCAGGACGGCCATTGTGACGCGTGCTCTGCTCGATCCCGGGACTGCGAGTGTGAACTCCAGCTTCGCTCCGTTTCGCTCGCGAACCCCGTCGCCGTCCGCATCCGTCCATCCGATGGAGTCGAGGGCCCGTCGCGCTGCGTCGGGGGAAAACGGAATGTGCCGCAGCGCGGTGTCGGTGGTTGGATATGCGCGCACTGTCGGGCCCACCGCGACGTTCGCCAGTGAATCGTACGCGTTCTGGACGATTCTCCTCCGGTCGACGGCTGCAGTCAGCGCGCGTCGCAGTGCCCTGTCGGCGAAAACCGGATGAGGCCGGGATCGATTCTTCGGATGTCTGAGGTTCAGCTGGACGAAGTTGTAGTCGAGTCCGGGACTGAGCATCAGTCGAAGGCTCGAATCCTTCTCGATATCCGCTATGCTCGTTGGCGGAACCTGCTCCAGCAGGTCTGCCTCGCCCCCGAGGAGCCGGGTGAGCGCCGTGTTGAAGTCCGGTGCGATGGTCATTATCACCCGGTCGAAGCCCGGCCTCCCGCGGTAGTTTGACGTGTCTGCCGCAAGCTCGATCGACGCACCGGGGTTCCAGCGTACGAACCTGAACCGCCCGCTGCCGACCGGAGCGCGGGCGATTGGCGCCGAGCGAAGCGCCGTGCCGGCAGCGTTGCCAACGGCGTGGGCCGGGAGAATCGACATCGGGTTGACGGCATCATAGAACTGCATCGGCGACCTTTCCCTGAACCAGAACACCGCTGTCACGGAGTCGCGGATCGTCACCGAGTCGATGCTCGAGATGGCAGTCGCGGACGGGGAGCCGGTCCGCGAATCGGAATAGAGCCGCCACGTAAACCTCACGTCCTCCGCACGGACGGGAATGCCGTCGTGCCATCTGGCCGACGGATCGATATCGAAGACGATCGAGAGGGAATCGGCCGCCCACGTCCAGCTTCTTGCCAGCCGCGGCTGGAACCCGGCGTCGCCGACCGTATTCATCGAATCGCCGACTTCGGCAAGGCGGTCGTAAATCAGGTCGCCGATGATGCGTGCAGGTACTGTCGACCACCGCGGCGGGAGGAGCGTTTCGGGATCGCCGCTGGCGGTGATCACCAGTGTGCCGCCGTGCGGGGTGGTCTCGCGGCCCGCCCCGGTTTCGCCTCCGTCGCAGGCGATGGATGCGGCAAGACCGGTCGCCAAGGCGAGGCGGGTAATGGCGGCACGCGGTCTCATGCCGTGATCACTCGTGATCGGCGGGAAAATGATTCGTCGCGCAATGAAAGGGTGACACAGCGCAACTAAGTTGCGGTCTCATCTCCGCCACGTCCACAGTTCATTGCTGTATCGGTCGATGTGGCGGGCAGTGTGGCCGGCCGTCTCGACTTCCTCGACCGGCGTTGCTCCGCTGTCTTCCAGCTCTCTTACCGCCTCGAAAAGGGCGGTGGCAACCTCATTCGCGGCCGGTGCTCGCCCGAGGATGCGCGCCAGCGTCGCCGCCGGGGGAACCGGAGCCGGCTTCGGGCCGGTCAGCAGCAACTCAATGAGCGGCTGAGCGTCCTCGATGAGGATCGACCCGTGCTGGAGCATGACGCCGCGTTTCCTGACCTGGGCGCTCCCGACGAGCTTTGCGCCCCGGCTGACGAGCTCGCCGGGTGCGGGCGTCGCGAAGCAGGGGACTGTGCCGGGGGACGGAGTGCGGGTCGCGGTGGCCGACTCAGTGGCTTCGACCCCGATCAGTCCGAGTCCCGCGATCAGTATCCGGTTGATCCGACGGTAAGCGGCGTTGAGCGATTCGCCGTCGTCGATCGGCGCGGCGACGCTGTAGGTGACCTCGCGGTTGTGCAGCAGAGCCCGGCCGCCTGTGGGGCGCCTCACGACATCGAGCCCGCGGGCCGCAATCGCGTCGAGGTCATAGCGATCGCGAGCGGCCTGATTCACTCCCAGCGACAGCGTGGGTCGCTCCCATTCATACACCGAGAAGACAGCTTCCCCCGTCTCTCTTGCGCGGTCCATCAGCCCCTCGTCCCGGGCCATGTTGTCGGCGCCAGTACGGGGGGAAACGAGGAGCAGACGCCAGCCGGCGTGCGTACGCGACTCAGTCACTGGATGTTAAATTGACAGGACTATGGCGACTACAATCAAGCAGCTCGACGGATCTCTCGCGGCTGCAGAATCATTCGTGCCGCGGCACATCGGGCCCGGCGCTTCTGACATAGACGAGATGGTTAAGGCAGTCGGCTTCGGAACGCTCGACGAGCTGATCGAGGCCACGATTCCCGCCAACATACGCTGCCGCGAGGAGCTTGGCATTCCGCGCGGGAAAGCGGAGCACGAAGTGCTCGCGGATTTCCGCGCGATGGCGGCAATGAACAAGGTGTTTCGCTCATTCATCGGGATGGGTTACTCCGACTGCGTGACCCCGCCCGTGATTCAGCGCAACATCATCGAGAATCCGGCGTGGTACACCGCCTACACGCCCTATCAGGCGGAGATCGCCCAGGGCAGGCTCGAGGCGCTCCTGAATTTCCAGACCGTTGTCTCGGACCTCACCGCGATGGAGATCGCCAACGCCTCGCTTCTCGACGAAGGCACAGCGGCTGCCGAAGCGATGACGATGAGCTACGGCATCAAGGGGGAAGAGGGGAAGGAAGTGTTTTTCGTCTCTGCCGAGTGTCATCCGCAGACAATCGACGTCGTGCGAACGCGCGCTGGCGTGCGCGGGATCACTGTAAGAGTCGGCGACCATCGCAGAGACACGATCGGTCCGGACGTTTTTGGCGTGCTCATTCAGTATCCGGCTTCTGACGGCGCCGTGCTCGATTACCGGGAGTTCTGTGAGAGCGCTCACGCGTCTGACGCGCTCGTCACGGTCGCCGCCGACCTTCTGTCTCTCACGCTCCTGGTTCCTCCGGGCGAATGGGGAGCCGACATCGTGGTGGGCAACAGCCAGCGCTTTGGCGTGCCGCTTGGTTACGGCGGTCCGCATGCGGCGTTCTTTGCGACGAGGGACGAGTTCAAGCGCCAGCTGCCCGGACGTATAATCGGCATCTCGAGGGATGCCGACGGC
>JBPCJP010000056.1:0-17294 GCA_051005175.1 Gemmatimonadaceae bacterium
AATAGTCGATCCCCGCGTAACCATCATCTCCGACCCGCAGGATCCCCAGCTGAGGGCACAGCCGTTCGATGGCCAGGGATTCCCGGGCAGGAGAATGGTCTGGGTGGAGGACGGTGTCCTGAAGAACCTCGCCTACTCCCGGTTCTGGGCCGAGAAACAACACAAGGGGCCGACACCGTTCCCGAACTCGATGAAGATGATGGGCGGTAACAC
This sequence comes from Gemmatimonadaceae bacterium, assembly GCA_051005175.1. Taxonomy (GTDB): domain Bacteria; phylum Gemmatimonadota; class Gemmatimonadetes; order Gemmatimonadales; family Gemmatimonadaceae; genus UBA4720. The sequence goes on from JBPCJP010000056.1 coordinate 214, forward strand.
GTCGACGGAGGAGATGATCAAGTCGACTCCCAGAGGGATTCTCGTGACGCGACTCTGGTATCTCCGCCAGGTCGATCCGCGGACAATCCTGTTCACCGGTCTCACGCGTGACGGGACGTTCCTCATCGAGAACGGGCAGATCACGCGATCGATAAAGAATTTCCGGTTCAACGAATCGCCACTGTTCATGCTCAACAACATCGAGGCGATCGGCCCGTCGATCCGGCTTGCCGGAACCGAGCAGGGCGGCCCGATCGTGATGCCTTCGCTCAAGGTGAAGGACTTCAACTTCACGTCACTCTCCGACGCGGTGTAGCTGACTGTCATCACCGGATGCCGCGAGTGTGCGGCATCCTAGCCCTGGCGAAGTGCCTGGAACAGGCCCGGTAGCATGCCGACTGCCCACACCATCGCGGCCGCAATCGCGCCCTGTTTCAGCGTCACCCGTGCGACAACCGACAGGCCGATTGCGACAAGGACAAGTGTCCAGATTGTGATGATGTCGAGGCTCCCAAGTACCGCGAGCAGCGCAGGGTTCGAGTCGGGATCCATGAAACGTCCGGGGCCAAGGGTGACGCTGTAGCGGGACGTGATCGACTCGGGAGAAAGAAACAGCCCCTGGACCGCGGTGAGCACAAGATCGATGATCCGGGGAACCTGAGAGTACGTCACGATCATCATCGCCGCGGCGAATGCGATCCGGGCGTCGACGATCTTCGAGGCGAGCCACAGCAGAAGCCCGCCGATCAGGACTCCGATGGGCAGGAATATTATCGCGCCGAACGTCGCGAACTTCTCCATCATGCCGCGCGAGGCTACGAGTTGTTCCTCGGTGAGCTGCGGGTTCGACCTCGACGCCTCCGCCATCTGACGCGAGATCTCGGCGTCCATGACAGGGGCAATCCCGTTCTGAAGGGCGAAATAGAGGATGGCGGAGATGACGACGAGAATCAGGAGAGCCAGTCCGAACTGGCCATCGCGCCGCCGGTCGAACACCTGTGAGGGCTGATGGAGGATGTCGATGAAGTCCTCCCACAGTCCTGCGGCTGGCGGAGTCGTCGCTTGAACAGGTTCCGTCATCGTGGTCCCCAGGGTTGGCGTGAAGAAAAAAATACAGCCATCCGGGGCGACGCGCGTGCCTTATTGCGGATTGAGGATTGAGGACTTAGCAGGATCCGCTGGTGAGCGAGGTCAGTCAGGCCCATCTTTGTTGCCCAATGCCGCCTCCACCAGCCACCATGACTCTCCGCCAGCCGCGCGGACCGATCTTCCTGACGGTCCTGATGCTGCTGTGCATTTCTTCCGCGCCAGCTACCGCACAAGAGAGCGAGGCTGCGATGGCAGCCGCTTCCCGGATGATTACCGCGAAACGAATATCAGGCACTGCTCCCCAGATCGATGGCCGCCTCACCGACGACGCCTGGGCCCCGGCTGACGTCGCGACTGATTTCGTGCAGCGCGAGCCGAGGACAGGCGCACTCGCCACGGAGAGAACGACAGTTTCGGTTCTTTTCGACGATGTCGCCCTCTACATCGGCATGCGGATGTTCGACTCGCACCCGCACCTCATCGGGGCGCCGCTAAGCCGCCGGGACGATGGCGACGCACCAGCCGACTGGGTCACCATCGGCATAGACAGCAACCTCGACCGCCGCACCGCCTTCAAGTTCGCCACGACTCCGCGAGGCGTTCAGTACGACGCGCTCCTGTACGAAGACTTTCGCGAAGACCCGAACTGGGACGCGGTATGGGAAGTCGCATCATCCATAGACTCACTTGGCTGGACTGCCGAATTCCGGATTCCTTTCTCGCAACTGAGATACAGCGCCCCACCCTCAGTCGGGACACCATGGGGAATCGAGTTTGGCCGGGACGTCTCACGCCTATCGGAGGTGTCGCACTGGGCTCCGGTCAAGCCTGCCTCGGGTCGCTTCGTCTCGGTCTTCGGCCATCTCACCGGGATCGACCAGATCGCCTCGTCCCGCCGTCTGGAGATCATGCCCTACACGCTCGGCAGGCTCTCACGCCAGCCGGGTGAAGCAGCAAACCCCTTCTATAGAAGTAATGATGCGGCTGCATCCGGCGGAGCGGACATCAAGTACGGGCTCACGTCGAATCTCACCCTGACCGCGACGATCAACCCCGACTTCGGCCAGGTCGAGGCAGATCCCTCGGTCGTGAACCTTGGATCGTTCGAGACTTTCTTTCCGGAAAAGCGCCCCTTCTTTACGGAGGGGGCCGAGATTTTCCGGTTTACAATGGCTCCCGAGCTGCACGCGTTTTACACGCGACGCGTGGGCCGCCCGCCCCAGCGAACCGTGTCCGCTCCAGCACGTGGCTTCAGGGACCTGCCAGAGACTGCGCGCATCCTCGGAGCGGCGAAGATCTCGGGAAAGACCGCGGCCGGATGGTCGCTGGGGGTTCTACACGCAGTGACCGGCCAGTCGACCGCGCGCCTTGCCGACTCGCTGGGCAACGAGGTGAGGGAACCAGTCGAGCCGCTATCTCATTACTCCGTGGCGAGACTGGGTCGCGACTTCAGGAAAGGGCAGAGCGGGATTGGAATGATCGGCTCGTCGACGTTCAGGAGACTGGGCGACGACCGCCTGGAATTCCTGAGGTCGCGGTCTCTGGTGAGCGGTGCGAACGCATGGCATCGCTTCGGCAGCAACAGGTACGAGGCGCGCGCGCTGTTCCTTGCCACTGCGGTCGACGGGAGCCCGTCGGCGCTGGCCATCACTCAGCGCAGCAGCGTGCACCGGTTTCAGCGCCCCGATGCGTCGCACATCGACTACGATACCACCATCACCAGCATGCGTGGCTGGGCGAGCGAAGGCGCGGTGCAGAAGATCGCCGGCGACTGGTACGGCGGAGTGACGTGGGGAATTCGATCACCTGGGCTCGAGCTCAACGACCTCGGCTACAACACCTATTCGGATACGTGGTATCTCGCTCCCGCCCTGAATTACCGCAGCTTCAAGGCAGGGAAGGTCGTTCGCAACTGGAGCACCGGCGTAAGCGTGATTCCCGCGTGGAGCTTTGGCGGAGAGCTCTTCAGGTCGATGGCCGAGTACAGGTTGAGCGCGCAGTTCCAGAACCTGTGGAGCGGGTCGCTGAATTCGACCCGGTGGCAGCGCAGCGTCTCACCATGGGATCTCCGCGGCGGGCCTGCGCTGATGAACACTGCTTATACCGATGTGGACGTGCGGATGAACACCAACCGGCGGAGGAAGGTGAGCGGAAGCCTGAATGGTTCCGTCCGGTACGCCGAAGAGACGGCTGAGCGGCGGTTGACCGTCGCTCCGGGGGTTGTGATTCGTCCTTCGACTGCGACCAGTGTCTCGATCACTCCGTCGGCTTCGTGGAACCGGGATGAGGATCAGTACATCAGGACCGTGACTGTCAACGGGTCGCCGCACTACCTGATGGGTCGTCTCGAGCAGACGACTGCGTCTCTTACGGCGCGTGTGGGCTACACGTTTTCGCCGCAGCTTTCGTTCGATCTCTATGCGCAGCCGTTCCTCAGCTCGGGCCGTTACGGCGTAATCCGGGAGGTAGTGGCTCCCACCTCGAAGGATTTCAACAAGAGATTTTCCACCTTCGGCAGCGACCGTCTGAGTTTCGACGCGACCAGCAACAGGTACAGTGTCGATCTCCAGCGCGATGGAGTGGCCGACTTCAGTTTTCCCAACCCCGATTTCTCGGTGCGCCAGCTGCGCGCCAACTCTGTATTGAGGTGGCAGTATCGGCCTGGATCGACCGTTTACGTGGTGTGGAGCCAGGCGCGTGACGATGGGCTGCTCAACGCGGGTTTTCCGGTGAGGCGCGAGCTCGACCGGCTCTTTTCCGCGGCGGCACGGAGTGTCTTTCTCGTCAAGGTCAGCTACTGGATGGGACACTGACCGACACATCGGTCCCTCAGTTCCGCCTCGGTCCTCCATCCTCACTACTTCAGCCTGCCCGTCGCGAAGCGCGCCGATACCCTACCGTTTACATTGAGTCAATCCCCTTTTCCAAGAAGCAGCATGATGATGATCCCCAGGCTCACAATCCGACTCGCAGCGCTTTCCCTTGTCACCGCTTGCGCGATGGGCGAAGCCGAGCCCGCCGCGACTCCGCAAACAGAGGTCGCTCTTACGCCGGTTCAGGTCGATGCGATCGACTCTACCACCCTCGCACCGCCCGCCACGAGTCCGGTCGACACGGCAGCTTCCGAGTCGGCGAAGCCAGCACCTATCACGGTTCCGTCTGTGGCAGGACGAAGCAGGCGCGACAGCCTCGCGCTGGTTTCGGCTATCCGCGCCGGGTTGAACGACAAGCGATGGCCGGTAAAGGGCCCTGCCCTGCTGCCGGGCTCGATCCTTCCGGCAAAGCGCATCGTCGCCTATTACGGCAACCCTCTCTCGAAACGAATGGGAATCCTCGGCGAGATCCCGCCCGAGCAGATGCTCGCGCGACTCGACAAGGAAGTCGCAGCCTGGAATCGCGCTGATCCCGCGACCCCCGTTGTGCCGGCCCTACACCTTGTAGCAGTGGTCGCGCAGGGCGCACCGGGACGGGACGGCAAATACCGGCTGCGAATGACTGATTCGCTTGTCGAGCGAGTCTCATCATGGGCACAGTCGAGAAATGCGCTGGTATTCCTGGATATCCAGGTGGGGCTCAGCGACGTGATGACGGAGGTGCCGAGACTCGAGCAGTTTCTCAAGCGGCCGAACGTGCACCTCGGTCTCGATCCCGAGTTCTCGATGAAGGGGGGAGAGCGCCCGGGTTCGAAGATCGGAACGATGAGCGCCGCCGACATAAACTGGACGGTGAACTATCTGTCCAACCTCGCGCGAGCGAACAACCTCCCGCCCAAGGTTCTCGTGGTTCACCGCTTCACCCGCAGGATGATCAGCGGATCCGAGAACATAAAGCTCGACCCTCGCGTGCAGATCGTGATCGACATGGACGGGTGGGGAGCGCCATGGCTCAAGTACGACTCATACCGGGACTACATAACGAGGGAGCCGGTTCAGTTCACGGGGTTCAAGATCTTCTACGGCAACGATTCGAAGAAGGGAGATCCAATTCTGACTCCTTCCGAAGTGCTGAGGCTCACACCGCCGCCGATCTACATCCAGTACCAGTGATCGGCGGGAATGCCCATCGCGTCGACGAATCCGGCCACCGGTGAGATCCTCGAGACCTTCACCGCTCTCACTGCGACCGAGTTAGAGGAGCGGATTCTGAAGGCGTCTGCCGCGTTCGGCGACTGGCGCCTTACATCGTTCGAGAGCCGCGCGATCCGCATGCGCCGCGCGGCCGACATTCTCGTGGCGGAGAAGCAGCACCTCGGCGCCATGATGACGCTCGAGATGGGAAAGCCAATCGGTGCCGCGGTTGCCGAAGTCGAAAAGTGCGCGCTGGCATGCCGCTATTATGCCGACAAGTCGTCCCGCCTCCTCGCGAGCTATTCCGTCGACGTGCTCGACGGCGAAGGCGCGGTTTACTTCCAGCCGCTCGGTGTCGTTCTCGCGGTGATGCCGTGGAACTTCCCGTTCTGGCAGGTATTCAGGTTCGTCGCTCCAGCGCTGATGGCAGGCAACACCGGGCTCCTCAAGCATTCGTCGAATGTTCCGCGATCGGCCCTCGCAATCGAGGATGTCCTCACACGCGCAGGGTTTCCTGAAGGTGTCTTTCAGACCCTGCTTGTCGGATCAGCCGAGGTCGAGGCGATCGTCTCTCATCCCGGCGTCGCGGCGGTGACGCTTACCGGCAGCGAAGGAGCAGGCCGCTCGATTGCCGAGTCTGCCGGCCGGAACCTCAAAAAGGCGGTTCTTGAACTCGGCGGGAGTGATCCATTCATCGTGATGCCGAGCGCCGATGTGAAGAAGGCTGCGGCAACAGGCGTGACCGCGCGAATGATAAACAACGGGCAATCGTGCATCGCTGCGAAGAGATTCATCGTTCACGAGGCAGTGTACGACGAGTTTCTCGAAATATTCGTCGGGGCCGTGAAGGCGATACAGATCGGCGACCCGATGGATCCTGCCACCGAGCTCGGGCCGCTCGCAACGGAAGATATCCGCGACGAGCTGAGCGCTCAGGTAGAGAAGACCGTCTCGCTCGGAGCGCGCGCGGTTTGTGGAGGGCGAATTCCCGACGGACTCAAAGGCTTCTACTATGAACCGACAGTCCTTGTGGACATTCCGGCTTCAAGTCCGGCGAGCGACGAAGAGTTGTTCGGCCCTGTCGCGTCAGTGTGGCGCGTTGGCAGCCTCGACGAAGCGGTCTCACTCGCCAACAGCAGCCGCTTCGGTCTTGGCGCGAGCGTCTGGACCAACGACTCGGCCGAGCGCGAGCGATTCGTCCGGGACATCGAGTCGGGTATGGTTTTCGTGAATGCGATGGTGGCGTCGGAGCCCGCTCTCCCTTTCGGTGGCGTAAAGGCGTCGGGTTACGGCCGGGAGCTCGGCGAGTTCGGAATCCGTGAGTTCGTCAACATCAAGTCAGTGAAGCAGGGGCTGGGTTCCGCGCCTGCTTCACGGACCGAATAAATTAGTAGCGATTCGCTACTAAACTCGCTCAGCTACCTGGGGGCCCTACGACCCCCCTCTCGACCTTGAACGTGACAGGGTGAGTCTGGCCGATCACGACTGTCACCGGCTTGTCGTTTGTCTCGTTTGCCGCCAGCCGGAACTGTCCCTCGGGCGTCAGCCGGACTATGTAAATCTGGGATATGACGCCGCCGTCCGGCTTGCCGAATTCACCCGTCCCGTCCTGGCTGGTGCGGAGGCTGCGCCAGATGGTTGTCCTGTCCTGCAGCAGCAGGTCTACTATCAGATTTGGCGCCGGCGCGTTGTTCTGGTCGGTAACAGAAACCGTCACGCGGCCAAGCGAATCCGGCGTAGTGGAAAAATCTGTGCAGCCTGCTGCTGCTGCGACTGCCGCGGCCACGACGATGCGCCGAATCGCGACAAAACCAGGCAAGTTCATTGAAAGCCTCACGGGAAAGCTGAAAACACCCTGTTCCTCTGTATATATCCGCAGACCCGCAACTGCGGTACTCCCCCTACGCCGGGGATCACCAGCCATTCACGCGGTCCCATTCGGCCACGACCTCGAGGCCCCCGTCGACGACGTAATACCTGCTGTGCGCCGCCGCGGTGATGCACGCATGGTTCGGGCCGACTCTCACCCTGTCACCGAGCCTGATGTTGTCAATCGGGCCCTCGCCGGCGGCAGCTCCATGTTCCTGAAACGCTCTCTCGATCTTCCAGCCGCCGGCGAGTGGAGTGCCCTGGAGGTCCCATACCTCTCCGTACCCTGCGTCACCCGGGGTGCCGGCCGTGCTTCGATCCTTCGAGAGAGCGAGAGCGCCCGCATCGATGAGAAAACGCTTCTCATCGATGTTCACCCCGATGACCGACGCGAGCACGGTCATCGCGATGTCCTCCCTGGTGCATGATCCGATAGTTGCCTGAAAGAGATCCTGAAACATGTAGACGCCCGGCCGGGCCTCGGTCACGCCGTCGAGTCGCTCTGCATGCGTCATCGTCGGCGTCGATCCGACCGACACCACTGCGCAGTCGAGTCCCTCGCCTCGCAGCCGCTCCGCCGCCGTCACGACAGCCAAGCGCTCGCCTTCGGCAACATCCTTTATGCACGCGGTGTCGCTGCAGGAATACGAATGTCCGGCGTGCGTCATGACTCCCCGAAGCTTCGAGCCCAGCGCCCGGCCGATTTCCGGAAGCATATCACTCGATGCGCGCACGCCGGCACGGTGATCCCCTGAATCGATCTCCACGAGCGCCTCGAAGGACGCATCGTGCGCGGCGATTGCTTCGGCGCCCGCGACATGATCGGTCACGAGCGTAACGGCCGCGCCCTTTGCGATGACTCCCGCTGCCCGGTCGAGCTTTGCAGGGGGCAACGCCGCCGCGATGAGAATGTCCGTGAATCCGTGATCCGCGAAGTATTCTGCTTCGGCCAGCGTCGAGACGGTGATGCCCCCCGCCTCTCCGCGCGTAGCGAGCCGGGCGACTTCGGCTGACTTCGCCGTCTTGAGGTGCGGCCTGAGTGCGACACCGTGCCCGCTCATCGCGTGACTCATTCGCCTGAGATTCCGCTCGAGAATTCCCCGGTCGAGAACGAGACACGGTGTCTGGATCTCGTTGAGTGTCGTCATGAGCGCGTTAGGTCCTCGAGAAGCGACGGATTCCGCTCGTACCATGCGAGGAGATCGGCGGGATCGCTGTAGACCGCCGTCGCGGACCCGAGCTCCTCCTTCGACCATCCGCCGCAGAGAAGCGCGACGATCCTTACATGAGCGCCGATCGCGGCCTCGACGTCATACGGTGTGTCACCGACCATGACGAGCTCGTCCGGATCGAAGCCGCTCTTTCTAACCGCTGCCTGCACGATATCCGGATCCGGCTTCGAGTCCTCCGCATCGCTTGCGCTCGTCGCGCCATCGATCAGGTCGGCGACACCCGCCGCCTCGAGCAGCACTCCGAGCTCGCTGCCTCCCGCGGACGTCGCAATGACTATCTCGAGTCCGTCGGCGCCGAGCCGCTCGACAAGGGCGCGCGCTCCCGGTGTCGGCTCGAGGTGCGGCAGGTAATCGCGCTCAAATATCTCCCACCGCCGATGGCTCAGCCGCTTCCCCTCAGCGGTTTCAGATTCGATCCCGGCAAGCGATGGAAGAACCTTGTCCCCTCCCATTCCGATCATCGGACGAACCATCCTGAACGACAAATCGAATCCGGCTTCCGACAACGTATCGACCCACGATGCAGCGTGAGCGTCGTTGCTCGCCACCAGCGTGCCGTCGACGTCGAAAATGACTCCGCGAAGCAAGTGCTACTGCAGGGCTGATTGTACTGACTGCGCGAGATCGAGGTGGCCCTGCACCACCGGCGCAGCCTTCTGGATGAGATTCTTGAGCTCCGCGCTCTGCGCCACATTCATCCCGGCGATCAGGGTCTCGAGAAGCGTCTTGTGGTATGCAACCTCGTGGTCGATGTATGCCTTGTCGAAGTCGCGGCCTCTGCCCGCTCCGTTGAGCATCGCCATCGCTCTGTCGATGCGGGCCTGGGTCGCATCGCCCGCTGGCGGCGAAGGCGTGATCGCAAGCCGCGTCGCAAGCGCCTGTGCCTGCGTTCGCAGCCCGTGATGGTCGCGGGCCATCCTCGTGCCGAACTGCCGCACATCCGAGCTCGTTCCCTTCGTCGCGGCCAGCGTGCCCGCGGCACTATCCGCCCGGTTCGCGGCATCGATCCGGTAAAGGATGTTCGCGTCGGAGAGCACCGCTGCGGGGCCGACCGCGGGGCCGACCGCGGGGCCGACCGCGGGCCCGGGTGACGCCCCCTTTGCTTCGAGCGCAATCCCGGTATCGCCCGGGCCTGCCCCCCTGTCTTCGCAGGCGGCAAGCGCCATTGCGCCGATAAACAGGGCTGCTGAGGTTCGCGCGTATATGGTTCCAGGCATCCTTTGGCCCTCGAGTGTACGGGTCGCTAAATGTGCATCATCCGGGTCGGGCAAGTTGCACGCCCGGCGCACCGATCAACCGGACTGCGGAAAATACGGGGGGGGGTTGGGAGACCGGTGAGATACAGGGAGATCGGTGAACTACGGTTCTCTGATTTTGAAAAAGAACATCGAACGGATTGTCGTTCGAAGCCCTGCCGCAGCCGACGAAACGCGAAACCTCACCGGTCTCACGTTTTTCCTCACTGGTCTCCTCAACCTCCTGGCTTTCTGCTTGAAGCAGCCCGGACCGGATAGTGGTATTCTTGTGTTCCTCGCCACCGTCAAAAGAGGTATCACCCTGCTTCCCACGAACCCGGCACGCTTCGGAGCGACCCGCCTCATGGCAGCGGGGTTTGCCCTCGCGGCCCTATCGACTGCCTGTACGAGCTCCGCCCAGCAAGCCCCTCAACGGCCCCCACCGATAAGAGCCGACACGACCGCCCTGCGCGCCGCGCTCGACTCAATAGCCGCTGCGCACCAGGGTGTCGTCGGCTACACGGTAATCGACATCGAAAACAACGTCCGCCTCAGCCACCGCGGCGACGAGAAATTCCCGACAGCAAGCCTCATAAAGGTGCCCATACTTGTGACGGTCTACGACCTCGTCGAGAAAGGACAGCTCTCCCTCGACGATCCGCTGACAGTCCTCAAGATCGACAAGGTCCCGGGATCAGGAATTCTCCAGCATCTCCGCGATGGAATGACTCTCCCGGTGAAGGACGCGGCATGGCTGATGATTACGATCAGCGACAACACAGCCACGAATCTTCTCCTCGACCGGATCATCATCCGCCGGGTGTGGGCAAAGATGGATTCGCTTGGCCTCACCCAGACGAGGGTTCACTCGAAGTCCTTCCTCCGAAACTCGAGTGTCGCGATGGACAGCTCCGTGAAATACGGACTCGGCGTCACAACCCCCAACGAGATGGCGCGGCTCTTCGAGCTTCTCGCCACCGGGAAAGCCGTGAGCCCCGCCGCAGACTCGGCGATGCTCCGGGTTCTCGAGCAGACTGACAGCGACATGATGATGCAGCGCTTCGCCGGCGGTGTCCGAACAGCTCACAAGTCAGGCGAGACGAACGAGGTCCGCACTGAATGCTCGCTGTTTCATCTCCGGAACCGCGTTGTCGCGTGTGTGCTCACGAAGGAAAACAAGGACACCCGCTGGATCGTCGACAATGAGGCGCAGCTCACTGTCGCGCGAATGGGTGAAGCGGTCGTGAAAGCGTGGCGGGGACCGCCGGCGACAGCCGGTCAATGACGAACGAGCCCCGCGAGGGGCAGGGCCGTCGGACAATAGGCGCAGGTTTCTACGTCCGGCTTCTGGTCAGCGTGATTGTTACTGTCGCGCTGCTCACGATCGCGATTACCGGGATCCTCCTCAACCACCGGCGCGCCCTCGGGCTGATGCCCGATGTGAGCAGATCGTCGAGCACTCTCTTCACGAACGCGATGCCGCTCGCTGAGCTGGCGATTCGTGCAAGGGCGGCCGGAGGACCGGTTGCCGGCAACACCGACATCGACCGCATGGAGGTGATGCCGTCCGACGGACTGGTGAAGGTGAGGTTCTCCGATCCCGCATTGACCGAGGTCACGCTCGACATCTATAGCGGCAAGACGCTCCATGTCGTCGGCCGGCGCGACGTTTTCATCAGGAAGCTCCACTCGGGCGAGGTTTTCGGAGAGCGGGCTGTCCTGCTCAGCGATGCCGCGGCGGTCGCTCTTGTTTTCCTGCTGCTCGGTGGCTCTTGGTACTGGCTGGGGCCGCGCTGGCGGAAACGCTAGCCCCTACTTCTTCTTCGCCAGAATCGTCCCGCGGCAGTTCGCCTCGCCGCAGTTGCACGGATATCTCCGCTTGGCGGCAGGACTGTGCCTCTCCTCGAGTTCGAACGCATAGTCGTACGCCAGCTCCTCGCCGCGCTTCACGTCGCGAATAGTCTCGATCCACAGCCGCTCGCTGTCGACGACCGCGTCACAGTTCGGATCGCACGAATGATTTATCCAGCGCGCGTCGTTGCCGTGAAACGCGGCGTCGATAACGATGTCATCGGCTATCGAGAAAAGGAACGTGTGATGATTCCCGCTCTCATCGTCTTCGGGATATCTCGCATCGGACTCCGCCTCCGTCAGGCGCTCGCCCGTGTACTCGATCAGGCGTGTGCCGGCGGGAATGAACCGGGTCGCGAACACTCCGATCCCCTGAATTCCCGAGTCGCGCACCTCGAACGGCAGAGAGCCTGCGCGCCTACGCTTCACGCATGCGGTCGATTCCGTATATCAGGACCGGCATCCCCAGCACGACTGTCTCGCCTTCCACGGTTTCACCGAGCTTCCCGGCGACACGTTTCGACGGAATGTTGTCGCGATGGATGAGGCTTATCACGTGCGCCTTGTCCAGGTCCTCGAACGCAAAGCGAAGCAGCCTGCTGGCAGCCTCGAACGCGAAACCGCGCCGCTGATGTGTCGGCGCGATGGTCCACCCGAGCTCGAATCCCGGCCACCCGGCGGGATTCGTGAACCCCGCCCTGCCGATGAACTGACCCGACTCCTTTTCCTCGAGCGCGAAGTAGCCGTATCCGCGCAGCGTCCAGTGTCCCACCATGAACGCCATGTGACGCCACGCCTCCACGCGGTCCATCGTCTTTCCGCCGAGGAAGCGCATGACGTTCATGTCGGCGGCGAGTGCCTCGTAAACCGGAAAATCCTCTTCCCGGAATTCGCGGAGAATCAGCCGTTCAGTTTCGATTATTGGAACATTCATGGGCGGAAATGTGGCTCACGCAACGCGGAGTCGCACCTTGATCCCCCAGGGATCGGTCGCAGTCGCGATGCCGCCTTCACTGGCAACCTCGAAGCCGGCTGATTCGACCGATTCCACCGCCCTTGCCGCGCTGTCGCTGTCGGGCAGGACGAGGTCCCAGTAGAGCAGCCTCGCATCGTTGCCGGAGGCGACAGGGGCTCCGGCTGCCCATGTATTTGTGCCGACGTGATGGTGATAGCCACCGGCTGACATGAAGAGAGCACCCGGATAGCCCCAAACGATCTTGTCGAGCCCCAGCGCCTGGTGATAGAACCGCTCCGCCTCCACGATGTCGCCGACATGGAAGTGAACGTGCCCCACTTTCGTCCCGTGCGGCGCGCCGCTCCAGCTCTCGCCGCGCGCGGCCGCTATCAGGTCATCAACGTCGAGTGGCTTCGTCGCCATCGCGATCTGGCCTTCCTCGATCCGCCAGGCGGATGCCGGCCGGTCAGCATATACCTCGATTCCGAGTCCATCAGGGTCGGTGAGATAAATCGCTTCGCTCACCAGGTGATCCGACATCCCCGCCTTCTCGCCGAGTGCTGCGAGGTGTGCGACGAATTTTCCCAGCGATGGCCTGTCGGGAAGCAGCACGGCGAAGTGATAGAGCCCGAGCAACCCGCGACGCGGAACCGCGCGGGCGCCCTTCAGCTCTTCGAGCTCAACCAACGGGGCATCGTCGCCCTGGGCGCCGAGGCTCGCTGACTTTTCCGAACTGTCGAGCGCGGTAAGTCCGAGGACCTCTTCATAGTATGCGACCGAGCGGTCGAGATCGCCGACCTGCAGCCGCACGCGCCCGACGTGCGTTGCGTCGGGAAGCCGGAACCCGGGCGGCTTCACGCCGGCGCCATTCGAAGTCATCGGCTGCGCCGGTTGTCGAGCGCCCACGAACCAGGCCCGGCGAGCGCCAGCCCTATCTCCGCAGCCATCAGAAGTAGCACGAGTTCGACTCCGCCGTTCTGTACAAAGAACACGTTCTTTGCATTCACGAAGAAAATTGCACCAGCCAAATCGCGATTGTCAGTCCAGCGATGACGCGAATCACCGCGAGTCCTGCCCCTGTATTTACCGATGCTGCGGAACCGAGAACCATAACCCCTCCTCTGTCTTGCCGGAGGCAGTCCGCAGTAGTCCCAGTCCCAGTCCCAGTCCGCAGTACGTCCGCAGTCCGCAGTCAGTTACCTCGTAACGGCTACGGTGCCGGCTTGGCCAGCGCCTGCACCGCCGCTGGAGGAGTGATCGCCACCCCTGCGCCGTCACCGAGCACGACGGACTCGATGGTGAGAATCTGCTGCTGCCCCATCGCTTCCTGCACAGTCTTCGTCGCTACGGTCACGCCGCTGAAGTTCTTGTAATCGCTGAAGAGCGTGACTACCGGAATATCCCCCATCGCAGTCTTCTGCACGCTGCGCGACGCGACGATCAAGCTGTTCTCGGCGCTGTAGCAATCCCAGCTCTCGCGGCCTGACTTCCAGGTCAGCTTGACCAGGTAGCACCGCTGCTCGTTCATCGTCGTGTCGGCGACAGTCTCGATCGCCGAGAACACTGCGGGATCCCTGACGGATCCACGGCGGTCGGATTCGTCGCGGATCTGGTCGAGCTCTGACCCCGCAAGAACGCGAGCGCCCTGCATCGGATCCATCGACCATGCAGTGGTTCCATCGAATCCTGCTTCGACCTTGCCCATACCCGGGATCTCGGAAACCATCGACATCTGGTTCGGCGCGACCTGCGTGAGCTGGAAAGTGGCGTTGATTCCAGCGGCGGGCATCGCCATCGCTCCCTTCGTCACGATCGATTTGGCCGCCAGAAACGCCGGCGCACCAACAGCATCAGCGTACTCGGCAACCAGGGTCGCCGCAGGTGGAAGCGCTGTAGTGGTCTGGGCACCGGCGATAGTGCCTGCAACCATCAGGGGCACAAGCGCGGCGGTAAAACGAAGGATTGAATTCGTGTTCATCGATTCTTCCGTTCAGGAGGTTAAGAGCAAAAATGTAAACAGTTGTCCTGCGTATCCCTACTGTCCACCTATCCAGAGCAACGCCTCCTCCAAGGGACCATCCCGGCCCTCGGACAGAACTCCAACAGAAAGTGGAACCTCCACATCGGGCTCGGCACCCGACCCTTCGATTCGCCGGCCTTCAGGATCAGTGAAGTCCGCCACTGCATGGACGAACACATCGCCCGATGGCAATCGGTTCATCAGCGCCGGCAAAGCTGCGCCGGCACTTCGCTGACCAAATACCCGCGCCCTTCCAATTCGCTGCATCCCGGCCGCAAATATCTCCGACGTACTCGCCGTCATCGGGTCGACGAGAATTGCCACAGGACCCGAGAATGGCGACATACTGGAGCCATCATTGCGCGATCGTTGCGGGTTTATCACGAAATTCAGCGACAGTTGGCGCATTTTCATCGTGCCCAGAGATTTCACCGAGTCCACGAAGTGACCGCCGAAGCCCATCACCATCGCCCCCACGCCGCCGGGATTTCCGCGCAGATCTATGACGACACCTTTGCACGACCTAACGCTGTCCACCGCGCGATCGAGCTCTCCGACAAAAGCAGGCAGCCAGATATTGAACGCGATCGTCCCGGCGCACCCGCCTCCTTGAACAGGAAGTCGCGACCAGTTCACAACGCCGGCTATCGGCGGAAGGTTCGCATACTGCGAGAGCCTCCCCTCGGCCTGAACCGCTACCAGGCGATGTGTCACTGTCTTCCCGTCTGCGCGCATCACAACGGCGACAGTGTCGCCAACCCTGGGTGCGAGCGCGCCATTAAGTCTTTGAAGTGCTTCGTACAGGGCCCGCGGCTTCGCCTGGTCGGGCATTGCCTCTAGCCGATCGAGCGCTTCCGCCGGATCCCGGCTCCCAACACGCACCACCGTCTGCCCCGGCCTGATCCCGGCACGCTCTGCAGGACTCCCCGGATTCACGCGCCATGCGACTGCACGTCCCTCGGCCACCCGGACGACGAGCCCGGTGGCCCCCCGCCCATCGCTTTTTGAGCCTGAATCAGCGGGGGCCAGCCGTTCCGGGATGATGTAGAAATGTGAATCGGAGATCGTGTTGAGGGTTTCGCCGAGGAGGGCGTCGAGCTCCCGCCGGCGGGTGATGGTGAGGGCGCGGGGGCGAAGCGAGTCCCGCACGGTGACCCACCGCGACGAAACGAAAGCAGTGTCGACGTAGGTGTCGGCTACGATCTTCCAGAGTGAATCGAAGGATGCGACGGCGATTCCCGGCGGAAGAGCCTCGTCCGGAACGCTGATATCCGCTGACCGCGTACCGCCGCATGCCGCGGCGATCGCCAGCCCGGCCAGCGCTGCGATTCGCGAGTGGGTTTTCATCATGCTGTCTCTCTCATTTGCCGCTTCGACCGCGGGTCCGGCGGCTTGATAATCGCACTAGGTTTCGGACGTGATACAAAGACGAATCGGAGCACTTCGCGTCTCTGTCGTAGGGCTTGGCTGCAACAATTTCGGCCGGCGACTCGACGCTGAAGGCACAGCAAAGGTAGTGCATGCGGCGCTCGACGCCGGCATCAATTTTTTCGATACCGCCGACACCTATGGCGGCACGATGAGCGAAGAGTATCTCGCGAGAGCGCTGGGCAAGAAGCGGAAGGGCCTGGTGATCGCAACAAAATTCGGCTCGACAATCGATGAGCAACGTCAGGGTGCCAGGCCTGAATACGTGAAACGTGCAGTCGAGGACAGCCTGTCACGGCTGAAGACCGACTGCATAGGCCTGTATCAGCTTCACAAGCCGGACCCGACGGTTCCGATATCGGAAACTCTCGGTGCGCTGGACGATCTCGTGAAAGCGGGAAAAGTGAGGGAAATCGGATGCTCGAACTTTTCAGTAGCCCAGCTGACGGAGGCCGAGCACGCCGTTGCGCCGGGGGCTGCCCGCTTCGTGAGCGTCCAGAATGAGTACAGCCTGCTTCACCGGGAGCCCAGGCACGGAGTCCTCGCGGAATGCGCCGCGCTCGGCATGGCATTCCTTCCGTATTTCCCCCTGGCGAGCGGGCTCCTCACCGGAAAGTACCGTAAAGGCAAGCCGATTCCCGAGGGTTCGCGTCTCGCGTCGGGCTGGAAGAAGGAACTGTTCAACGAGGAGAATCTTTCGAAAGTCGAGCAGCTCATGGCGTTTGCCGAGGGGCGGGGGCATACCATTCTCGAGCTTGCGTTTTCGTGGCTTCTTACGCGGCCGATGGTCGCGTCGGTGATCGCTGGCGCAACGAAGCCGGAGCAGGTGACTGCCAACGCTGCAGCTGCGGAATGGAGTCTCGAGGAGTCCGCGCTCGAGGAGATAAACCGGATTGCCGGCGGGCCGTAGCGGCCGCTAGACTCGCTCGGCTGTCTTCTCGGCGGCCTGTATCCGCGGGACGGCTGAGGCCTCGGACAGGAGTTTCGTAACGAAGCGCTGTCCCTCGGATACCCGCTCGATCTCGATTGCGATTGCATCGACCCCCTGCTCCAGCCGCTCGAGACGCTGGTCGGTCTCTGGCGAAGCGGCTGGTGCGGGTGGACGGCTCCCACGCTTCCAGAGATTCCTCGCCATCGCAAAAGCAACGGGAAAGAGAACGAACAGCGTGAACACGATGCTCAGCGCGAGGTAGTTGTCGGGAATGTCCCCATTCATTGGAATCTCCGTTGACGCGACGAGCCCGGGTTGCGCCGCAGTGAGCTGACGCCCTGTTGCCGCGATGTCCGCTTCGAGTTGTACGAGCCGAGCGTCGAGGACGACCAGGCGACCCTCTA
>JBPCJP010000057.1:0-4274 GCA_051005175.1 Gemmatimonadaceae bacterium
AACAAGGAGGATATCGGGGCCATCGGCCGCAAGCTCAAGGTGCATACGGTTCTCGAGGGGAGCGTCCGCAAGGCGGGCAATCGTCTCCGCATCTCCACTCAACTGATCGACGTGGCGACAAGCTTTCAGCTCTGGTCCGAGCGTTACGACCGTGAGATGGAGGACGTGTTCGCCATTCAGGACGAGATCGCCACAAGCATCGTCAACGCGCTGAAAGTTGTGCTGACCGCGAAGGAAGAGGCGGCGATAAAGAAGATCCCGACGCAGAGCGTTCGTGCGTACGAATACTACCTGCGCGGCCGCCAGCTCTTTCACCAGCGCCGTCCCGAGACGCTCGACGCGGCAGAGGATGTCTACAGGCGCGCCATCGCTCTCGATCCCGACTACGCACTCGCGTATGCCGGCCTGGCCGACTGCTCCTGCTTCAGGTTCTTCGAGCATGCTGGTGGAGACGAGGCGCTCGCGCAGGCGGAATCTGCAAGCCGACGCGCGCTGAAGCTCGATCCGGAGCTTGCCGAAGCTCATGCTTCACGCGGTCTGGCGCTTACCTACCAGCGAAGGTTCGACGAGGCGTCGGAGGAATTCGAGCGGGCGATGGAGCTCGACTCGGTGCTCTATGAGGCACCGTGGTATTACGCCCGTTCCCTGCAGGCACAGGGAAAGATCGAGCAGGCCGCGGTTCTCTATGAGCGGGCTGCCGAGCTTCGCGTTGATGACTATCAGGCGCTGATATTCGCGGCGACGTGTTATCGCGGCATTGGAAAGGAGGATTCCGCCCGGGTCGCTTCCGAGAAAGGGATTGCAGCGGCGGAGCGCGCACTTGCAATAAATGCAGGAGAGTCACGTGCGTTGTCTCTTGGCGCGGGCGGGCTCTATGCGCTCGGCGACACTGCACGGGCTGAGGAATGGGCGCGCCGCGCTGTCCAGTCGGCTCCCACCGATCCGCTGATGCTATACAACATCGGCTGTCTGCAGGCGTTGATGGGGAATCGCGGCCTCGCGCTTGACCACCTCGAGCGCGCCATCGAGCTCGGGATGCGCAACAACGACTGGATGATGACGGATCCTTCTCTCGTGTCGGTGCGCGACGACCCACGCTTCGCGGCGCTGATTTCCGAGGTTCGATCGCGGAGCTGAAGTGGACGAGAGCGCGGTAGACCTCGCTGGTGCGCGTCTTGTCGTCGCGGGCGGTACAGGCACTGTTGGCCGGTATCTCGTAAAGGCCCTGCTCGAAGCTGGCGCGACGGTCATAGTCCCATCGCGGACGCAGGAGAAGATTGACAAGCTGAGCGCCGGACTCGACGCGAATGAGCGCGACCGCATTGAAGCTCTTGTCGGCGACATCACCGATGAAACCGAGGGCGCCCGCATGGTCGAGGCAGCGGGGAAAATCGACGGGGCGATTGTGAGCATTGGCCGCTGGGTGTCGGCGCCGGAAGTTCTCGATGCCGAGCGAGCCGATCTTGAGCGCGCCGTGGCAAACTATGCCTTCGAGCATTTCTCTGTCGCGAAGACACTTCTGCCCGCCGTCGAAAAGGGGGGCGGCGGATACGTGATGATCACGGGGTCGCTGTCATATGAGCCGGATGGTCCCGGCACCGGCCTTGTCGCGATTGCCGGTGCAGCTCAGTCCATGCTTGCCCGCGTCCTCATGAAAGAGCGTGCCGAGCGTGGCGCGCGCATCAACGAGATAGTGATCTATTCGAGCTTCGGCCGCGGTGACGACGATGCGAACGAGGTGAAGGGCGACGATGTCGGACGAGTCGCCGCTTTCCTTCTCTCAGACGAGGGAAGCGCAGTGAAAGACCAATCGATTCACCTGCGAAGTCGGCAGGATCTGCGGCGCTAATGAGCCCGAGCATTGCTCGAATCTGATGCCCTTAGCGCCGCTCGAGTTCCCCGACCCGCCGATCCCGGCGGTGTCGGTATTTGCGATCGCGTCTTCGGCTAGCCGAGCGGCAGGCAGCGGGACGCGCGCTGCTCGGGTGTCAGCACAGCGAGGATATCCTCGCGAAGATCCTTGCGCGCCTCGGCCAGACGGCGTGCGATGGTTGCGCCACGGGCGAGGATGGTGGCGATCTCTTCGCGCGACTTGCCCGCGCGAACTGCCTCGCGAGCTTCGTTCATCACTGCACGCATAGCGTCGAGGTCGGCCTTGTTGTTCTCGCGGAAGGAATTCTCGAGCGCTTGAATCTGCGCTTTCTGCGCGTCCGTCAGCGGCGGGAATTTCGACACATCGCACCGCTCCGGCCGATGCGCGTTCAACCAGGCTTTCTGCTCGGCCGTGAGGACCGATCCAATGCTCGCGACGAGTTCTTTTTCCGCGTCGTGAAGGCGTCGCCTCAGCGGCTCGCCCTGTTCGAGTATTGCGCGAACTTCGGCCCGGGACTTCCCGGCCCGTGCCGCGTCACGCGCCTGCTTGAGAATGTCGCCGAGCGCTTCGCGGTCCGACTTCGTGGCAGCGATGGATTCTTCGACGAACGAGCGGATCTTCGCCTTCTGGTCATCCGATAGGGCGATCGCGTCCGGCAGCGCGTTGAAGAGGCGGGCCTGATAGAGTCGGGCATCGTAGCCGCCAGCCTGGGTAAGCGCGGTGCCGAACAGGCCGGCATCGATCGCGAGGTCGTCCGCGGGTGCGGTGGTTTCGCTTGAACAGGCCGCGAGGGAAACCGCGGCGATACATGAGAGCAGGAGCCTGCGCATCGACAATCCTCCAGAAAGTTTGTTGCCGTCCTATGATGGATTGGACGCTGACTTCAATGATATGTTAACGCCTCCCCGGAGTTGATGGGTCCTGAATGTCGATTGACCCGCCGGGGAGCGGGCGCAGTTTGTTCCCGAAGGGTCAGATGAGGTTGCTCGGACTAGCCCCTTAGTGCTGAGGTTCGACTGCCATCGCCTGATGCCAGATGCGCGAGAACGATGTTCTCCACGCTTTACAACGCGTTACGATCAAGCTAATTATGTATATACATAAGTAGGTGTTTGCCTGGGGGCCGGAGACAATTTGAGGAAGAAGCCGTCAGAATCATCAGCGCGCGGCAGGCAAGCTCGAAAGAGCGTGCGGCACTTGCCCGACAGTCAGATTGATTTCAGTGATATTCCGGAACTACGGGATGATCAGCTTGCGGGGGCGAGGAGAGCAGGGCGCCCGCCTCATGGAGCTGCGGCAAAGCAGCTGATTGCGCTCCGCGTGGACCGGGACCTGTTGACGCGCCTGAGGGCTGTCGCCTCGTTGAAGGGCGTCCCCTACCAGACATTCATTCATCGGATCCTCGAAAGATCGATGGCTCGGCACAGTCCGTCGGAGTAGGACGCTCGAGATCCGTATTGGCGAGTCGCCGCGAGCTGCCTAAGGATTTTTCCCAGCTTCGTCCTGCGTTGTGGAAGCGACGATCACCTCGAGGCGATCGGCGATCGAGTTCAGCTGCGCAAGCTCTGCTGAGATGTCCTTTGGCAGGTTTGTCGCCTTCGCAATCTCGGCCAGAGCGTGCGCCGCCTCGCGGATCGCGGTGACATCTTCCTGCGTGAAGTGGGGTTTGTCGATCATTGATTGATTCTGTCCGGATTATCTATCGGTGGCTTGTCGCGTCAGCTGTATGTCCCGTGCGTAGACGCTTAAGGAAGTTTACTCACCGTACATTTGCGTGATGAGGCGGCGGAGGGCGGCCGCCTGCTCTGAAGTGAGCTCGCCGATCCGGTTGGCCAGGCGGATTTTGCTGATCGTCCGAATCTGGTCAACCGCGATTTCCGCGTCGCGCTTTCCTGCTCTGACCGACACCCGGGTTCTCCATTCCGGGTGAAGGCTGGTTGTGAGCGGGCAAACGGTGACTGTATCGAGCCGGTCGTTCAGGGCGTCCAGACTGACGATCACAACCGGATGCCTCTTTTTCATTTCGGCGCCGCGCGCCGGGTCGAGATGGGCCCAGCGGATTTCATACCGTTTCACTTTGCCGGTGTGTCGCGGTACCGTGGCTTCTTTTTCGCCACTCGTCTCGGCGCCTTCTCATCCCAGGGAATCCGCGCGAGGCCATCGCCAACGGTCGTATCCCATTCGTCCCAGCTTTCGCGAGCTGCCGCCATCTGCTCTGCGGTCTCGATCCATGAGAGCTTGCTGACGACAGGTCCGTGCGGTCGGAGGAGGATCCCCTCGAGCGTTTCCTCCATGATGACGGTGTCGCCGATCTCGAAGCGCCTGAGCGTCGCGGCTGGCAATCTGACCCCGCGCGAATTTCCAATCCGGGCGACTTTGATCTCGACGGGCTTCATGTAAT
>JBPCJP010000058.1:0-10338 GCA_051005175.1 Gemmatimonadaceae bacterium
GGAGAAGTGAACACACTACGCCTCGCTGAGGGAACGGCGGCCTACTATGTCGGCATCCTGAAAGTCCCATACACGAGCGGAATCGCCGGAATCGGGTATGTGCCCGGCAAGACAGTGCTGAGCTGGGATGCATCGAGCGCAGCAGCAACGGTCGCGCACGAGCTGGGGCACAACTGGAACCGGCGACATGCTCCCTGCGGCGGACCGTCAGGCGTAGACCTCGGTTATCCATATCCGAACGCCAGGATCGGCGTCTACGGATTCGATGTAGCTGGCGGCGTCGTCATTGACAGCGAGCGACGCGACGTGATGAGCTACTGCGGACCCGAATGGGTTAGCGATTACACCTACGAAGCTGTGCTGAACTACCGCGGCTCGAGTCCCGCCGCGTCGGTATCGGGCGCGGTCCAGAGTGCGCTCATGGTCTGGGGAAGCATCGAGAACGGCAAGCTCGCCCTCGAGCCTGCGTTCATGACGGATACCCGGCCGTCGATGCCGGCGAGAAACGGCCGGTATCGCGTCGAGGGCCTCGACGCAGCAGGTGCTCAGGTATTCTCTCTCTCGTTCGATCCCGAGGTGGTCGGCGATGCGAGTGGAGACGTGCGGCAGTTCGGTTTTGCCGTTCCGATGACTCAACAGAATGCCGCCCGCATCGTGACGCTCCGGCTCTCCGGCGAGGGCCGCGAAGTTCGCACTGTAGCTGCAGGCGCTCGCGGGGAGCCTGCGATAGCGGCGACTGTCGAATCGCCTGGCCGGGTAAGGCTGAGCTGGAACGCGGCTGATTTCCCCATGCTCGTCGTGAGGGATCCCGATACGAAGGAGATAATGGCGTTTGCCCGCGGCGGCGCCGCCACGGTCCGGACGGCAAAGCGCAATCTCGACATCACCGCGTCCAATCGCGTCGGTTCGACCCGGCTCACCGTCCCGGCCCGCAACTAGGACCAGATCGGGAGTTAGCACTTCGGTACAGTTGCTGTAGATTCTGCGCAACAGTTTCCGGAAACCGGAGCGATGACGACGCAGCATATCCCGATGTTCGCGCAGGTGAACCAGTACTTCGACAAGGCCGCGGCACATCTAACCCATGACCCCGGCCTTCTCGCTCAGATAAAGGCCTGCAATTCCATTTACAGGATGCAATTCCCCCTCGAGCGCGACGACGGGTCGATCGAGGTGATCAACGGCTGGCGGGCGCAGCACAGCCTTCACCGCCTGCCGACGAAAGGTGGAATAAGGTTCGCCCCGAACGTCGATGAAGACGAGGTCTCCGCGCTCGCCGCACTGATGACCTACAAGTGCGCGCTCGTCGATGTCCCGTTCGGTGGCGCAAAGGGCGCGGTCCGGATCGACAAGTCGAAGTACTCCGACGCCGAGCTCGAGCGGGTTACCCGGCGGTATACGTACGAGTTGTTCGTGAAGAATCTCATCGGGCCCGGCACCGATGTCCCCGCACCTGATTACGGCACCGGCCCGCGCGAGATGGGATGGATAGTCGACACGTATTCAGCTCTCGCCCCCGGCCAGATCGACGCACTCGGGTGTGTCACCGGCAAGCCGGTATCGCTCGGCGGCGTTCGCGGCCGGGCGCAGGCGACCGGGCTCGGAGTCTTCTACGCCTTTCGTGAAGCATGCTGCTACGAGGAAGACATGAAAACGCTCGGCATGACGACAGGCGTGGAGGGAAAACGGGTAGTCGTTCAGGGCCTCGGAAATGTCGGATACTGGACTGCGAAGTTCGTTCAGGAAGGGGGCGGGATTCTCGTCGCCCTGGCGGAGCGTGAAGGCGCGATCTTCAACGCCAAGGGTCTCGATGTAGACGGCGTGATGGCCCACCGTGTTGTGACAGGATCGATCCTCGGCTTCGAAGGTGCGACGGATATCAACAACAGTGCCGACGCCCTCGAGCTCGAGTGCGATGCACTTATTCCCGCGGCGCTGGAGAACGTCATCACGCTCGCTAATGTCGACAGGATACGGGCGAAGATCATCGTGGAGGGGGCAAACGGACCTGTCACCGCCGATGCGAGCGAGAAGCTTCTCGCTCGCAGGGTGTTGGTGGTTCCCGATATCTACACAAACGCTGGCGGAGTCACCGTTTCGTACTTCGAGTGGGTGAAGA
Organism: Gemmatimonadaceae bacterium; assembly: GCA_051005175.1. Taxonomy (GTDB): domain Bacteria; phylum Gemmatimonadota; class Gemmatimonadetes; order Gemmatimonadales; family Gemmatimonadaceae; genus UBA4720. Next base: position 2,120 of record JBPCJP010000058.1, read on the forward strand.
ATCTTTCCCACATGAGGTTCGGGCGGATGGAGAAGCGGTTCCAGGAGCACACGAACGAGAAAATCATCCGTGCTGCTGAAGGACTTACCGGCCAGATGCTTTCAGATACTGCGCGACGGGCGGCGACTGAAGCCGCCGGCGAGGAAGAGCTTGTAAACTCGGGCCTCGAGGAAACGATGGTCGCCGCGTACGCGGAGCTCCGGGTGATCCAGAAGGATCGCGGCGTGGATCTCCGTACTGCCGCGTTCATCAACGCAATCGGCAAAGTGGCATCGGCCTATACGCAGCGAGGGATCTTTCCCTAGGTCGCGATCTCGCGCAACTCCGCTCTCAGCGTCTCCGCGACACTCGTCCAGTCGTAGCGCTCGCGTGCAATCCGCGCGAGCGTTCTCGTGTGAACCGACCCAAGCTCGAGCGCCCGCGGCACCTGCCTGATCAGGTCGTCGACAGTATCGGTCAGCCCCAGCTTCATTGCGTCTCCGGCTTCCGGGGGCAGCTCGCTCGACACCGCGTCGATACTCGCCTTCATCCCGCCGAAGTATGTGCCGAGTGGGAAGCAGCCTGACGCGAGAGCTTCGAGGAAGACGAGCGGGCCGGCCTCTCTCACTACCGAGGGGAAGATCCCCACATCGCAGCACGGAAAGAGAAATCTCAGCTCCCGGTGAGTGAGATATCCCGTGAAGATCACCGTGTCGGGCCGCAACAGCCGCCGGGCTGACTCGAAGTAGTCGTCTTCCTCGCCGCGCCCTGCGAGAGTGTCGAAGAATCGCGTCAGCTCGACAAGATCAGGCCGCGCATTTTCGCCTTCCGGCGATCCCTCGAGCCGGTGCCCCCAATTCACGATCGCACGAACCAGGTCGCGGTCGCCTCTCTGCAGCGCAGCGATCAACGCCTCCATCGGCTCCCTGAGCGGACCGTGGCCGACGATTATCAGGTGGGTTTCCGGCGCTTTCTCGAGAATCCGCGGCAGCGCCGCAATCACAGCGTGGATACCCTTCGGCGAGATTATGCGGCCCGTGAACAGCAGCACCGGATCGTTGACCCAGTCGACTGACTTCAGTTTCGCCTCGACGTCTTCATCAGGCAGCTTCCCATCGTATCGCGCGTTCCCTGCAAAGAGAGACCCGAGCTCGGCTCTCCCCAGGGTTCCTGATACTGTGGATCTGAGCGACACCGACTGCGCGGCGCTTCTCCCCCGAGGCATGCCGGCTATGGAGCCCACGAGCGACGCGATGTTCACGGGGCGGCCTTTGCGCTCCACCGGCTCGAATTGCGATGAATCGACGCCGAGGTGAAGCTCGGTGAAATTTTCTGCGATGCCGGGTAGCTCGGGGAACACAGTAGTGACGCGCTCCCGCATCTCTCCGCCAATCACGAAAACCCGCCTCGAATCAGCGAGTGCCGAAGCCGCGTACCGCCTGAATCGGTCGTCCTTTTTCACCGCGTACTCGATCCCGCTGCCGTGCGGCATGATGGCAAAGGGAATTCCGGTTTCGCGGCTTATGCGCTGGGCGACGACAGGCATCAGGACAACATGATTTGCATGTATCGCATGGATCTCATGCTCCCCTGCAATCCACCGCACGACATCGACGCTGCGCTGGATGTAAAGCTCAATGACATCGTCAGGCAGCTCGACCATCGGCACCACGTGATCGTATTCCTCGTACTTGTCAGAGACGAAAACAGGCAGGATCTCACCGATCTCCGGCTGGTGAAGGATGCATTTGCCGGGGTATGGTGTATCACGTTGAAGCTTTGTCTCCACCGCGCCAGACAGGCGGTGGCGGTATGCCTCGGCGATCGCGCCGTAGCGGTCGGGGTGGTTCTCCTGGCAGACCAGGTGAACTGTCTCGCCCTTCCGGCAGAGGGCCGTGATGATCGAGCGGGTCCAGAGGTTGCTACCTGATCCTTCGAGCAGCCATCCGTGCAGAAGGCAGATCACCGGCGGGCTCCTGGGCCTGCCGCTGCGGAAGCCACGGGCACGATTCGCGCGAGAGTGTTGTGACCGCGGCAGGGTTGCAGGGGCATGATAGCGGACAATCTAGCCCGATTTCTTTTTCCAGAGACCTTCGGAGAGTCAACGATGATCCCCCACCATATGCGTAACCTCGCCACGTCTGGCTGCGTCGCGCTTTCAGTCGCCTGTGCCGGAAGCACGACTACGGCAACTCAGGCTCCGGCACCCGCGCCTTCCGCGGTCGCCAGCACGAATCCGCTGCTTGCGCCGTGGACTGGCCCCTATTCAGGCGTTCCGGCATTCGACCGCGTGAACGTTGCGGACTTCAAGCCAGCGCTCGAGGCGGCGATGGCCGAGACGCTGGCCCAAGTCGACAGGATTGCGAATAATCCGGCGGCGCCGACGTTCCAGAATACGATAGAGGCGCTCGAGCGCGCCGGTGCATCGTTCGATCGCGTCAGCACCTACTATGGGATCTGGAGCTCGACAATGAACGGGCCGGAGTTCCAGCCCGTGCAGCGCGAGATGGCTCCGAAGCTTGCTGCCTACGCCGACCAGATAAACCAGAACACCGCGCTCTTCAGGAGAATCGAGGCAGTTTATAACTCTCCTGCGAAGTCGAGCCTCACACCTGAGCAGCAGCGGCTCGCCTGGCTGTATTACACGAACGCTGTAAGGTCTGGTGCGCGGCTCGACGCTCCGGCGAAGGCCCGTCTCTCGGAGATCAACCAGCGCCTCGCAGGGCTTTTCACGAGCTTCAGCCAGAACGTGCTTGCAGACGAGACAGACCAGATACTCGTTCTCGACAGTCAGGCAGATCTTGCCGGACTTGCCCCGGCGCTTCGCGACGCCGCCTCGGCTGCCGCGACCGCAAAGAATCAGCCCGGCAAGTGGGTGATAACGAACACCAGGTCATCGATTGACCCGTTCCTGACTTACTCCGACAGGCGCGATCTCCGCGAGAAGGCGTGGCGAATGTTCGTCAACCGCGGCGATGGGGGCGGCGCGACAGACAACAAGCAGCACATCACAGAAATCCTCCAGCTGCGAGCGGAGCGTGCAACGCTCCTCGGCTATCCAACTCATGCGCACTGGCGGCTCGAGAACGCGATGGCGAAGACTCCCGAGCGGGCGATGGAGTTAATGGAAGCCGTGTGGAAGCCGGCGGTCGCGAGAGTCGGCGAAGAGGTTGCAGATATGCAGAAGCTGGCGGCGTCGGAAGGCCAGAACATCACAATCGAGCCGTGGGACTACCGTTACTATGCTGAAAAGGTGCGGAAGCAGCGCTACGACCTCGACCAGAACGCGGTCAAGCCATACCTCCAGCTCGAGAAGCTGAGGGAGGGAATGTTCTGGGTCGCTGGCGAGCTTTTCGGGTTCGACTTCTCGCCTGTTACAAATGTGCCGGTGTATCACCCGGACGTGAGAGTGTGGGAAGTGAAGGATCGCACGAGCGGCCGGCACATCGGCCTGTGGTACTTCGACCCATACGCACGTCCCGGCAAGCGTTCAGGCGCGTGGATGAACTCGTACAGGCGCCAGGAGAAGTTCGACGGAGTAGTGACGACGATCGTGTCAAACAACTCGAACTTCGTGAAGGGCGCATCCGGTGAGGCGGTCCTGATTTCGTGGGATGACGCGACGACGCTTTTCCATGAGTTCGGGCATGCGCTGCATGGGCTTTCTTCGAACGTGTCGTATCCGGCGCTCGCGGGAACGGCTGTGGCGCGCGACTACGTGGAGTTCCCATCGCAGCTTCTCGAGCACTGGCTCGAGACGCCGCAGGTGTTGCAGAAGTTCGCGCTTCACTATCAGACAGGGCAGCCGATTCCGCAGGAGCTCGTCGACAGGATCGAACGGGCCGACACGTTCAACCAGGGATTCAAGACTGTCGAATATCTTTCCGCGGCTCTTGTCGACATGAAAATGCATCTCGCCGGCGACACGCCGATCGATGCTGCAACGTTCGAGAGGGAAACGCTGACCGCCCTCGGGATGCCGAAGGAAATAGTTATGCGCCACCGGCCGACGCAGTTCCTGCACGTGTTCGGCTCCGACGGATATTCGGCGGGTTATTACAGCTATCTGTGGTCCGACGTGATAACCGCCGATGCCGCGATGGCGTTCACCGAGGCCGGCGGGCTGTATGATCCTGCTGTAGCGCAGCGGCTTCGCGACAATGTTTTCGCAATTGGAAACACGGTCGATCCGACCGAGGCTTACCGCGCGTTCAGGGGGCGTGACCCCGGGATCGAGGGCCTCATGCGGAAGCGGGGTTTCTCTCCGCCTGCGCCGTAGCTCATAGAACTGGAAACTGAGGGCTGACAAGCTGGAAACTCAAAACTCGCGTGGACTTTTGGTTCTTCGGCTTCACCGCATCAGCGATCATGAAGTCCACGCGAGTTATGAGTGTGCAGTTCTCAGTTCTCAGTTGTCGGTCTTATGGTAAAAGCCGCCGGATGCATGAGAGGTAATAACCCGCCCCGTCATGAAATCGAGCCACACATCGGCGCCGTTTTTTTCCTCATGAGACAACAGAGATCTGTTCTGAAGCTCCGACGTTACCGCTTTTTCAGCTCCATCGTCCAGATGTCGCTTTGCCTGTCGCCGAGAGGGATGTAGAAGTGTGTCGAGTCGATGGAAAGGGACATGCGGTAGAATTGACGCTCGGGGCCCGGAAATCTGACCAGTCTTCGCTCGGCACCTCCATCGGGTGGCACCTCCCAGATCGACGATGATCCATCGGACTCCAGCGCCGACAGGTACAGGTGCCGCGAGTCCCTGCTCCACATGCCAAAGTGATGACTCACCCCCAGTTTCGAAGCCTGGCTCAGTGGCATCCTCCGAACGTTGCTGCCATCAGATGAACTGACATAGGCACCGGCTGGGCATCCCGCACAAGCTTCTCCTGCCGCTGCGAAGAAGAACCACTTTAAGTTATCAGGGGAAACCGCGATCGAAGAGGATCTCCTTACAAAGCGCGGCCCGTTCCACTTTGCCGGATCCCGCGGATTCCGACGCATCTCGAAGATCGAGTCGGGAAGGACCATATATAGAAGACCTTTCCCGTCAGGAAGTAAGTCCGGGCCCCGCTCTTCCCGGGGGCTTGCTGCGATGGCGCGAAGATTTCCGCCCGAGGCATCCATGATGTAGACGTCCCGATTGCCCTTCCCGGCGCTGTGGAACACGATCTCCTTTCCGTCGGGTGACCAGCGGGGGTTGAAGTTGTCGCCCATGTTGCGGGTCAGCTGCTGGGCTTCTCCTCCGCCCACGGGCATCTTGAAGATGTCCTGGTTCCCGTTGAGGTTCGAGTCGTACGCGAGCCACTGCCCGTCCGGCGAGACGTAGCCGGATTCTATCGTCTGGGTGCCGTGCGTGATCTGGCGCAGTGGTGGAGACTCGACTGGCACCGACGGGATGGGTGTCGACCAGATATTGGCGACTGTAGTGAAGACACTGTACGCCAGTGTCGTTCCGGCGCGGTCCACGGAGATCGTGTGCGCGTTCATTCCGGTTGTCAGGCGGAGAGGCTCGCCTCTGGGCGACAGATCGCTCGATATGCGCTGCATGTATATATCGCGATTGCCGCCGAGGGACGACACGAATAGAACGGCTCCATCGGGTGTCCACGCGGGGCTCATGTTGAGATGGGTTTCGTCGGTGATCCGTACCGGCTCACCACTTTCGCTTCGTACGATCCAGATCGATGAAGGCGCAAGATTGCCGATGGTCTGACCCCACAGGAAATCCTCATTGCCGCGAGTGAACGCGATGAGCTTATCGTCGGGCGACCATGCGATCGCTCCAGCTTGCCGCGATTGGGGCACCGTTCGCGGATTCTCTCCTCGCAATCCGAGAATGGTGAGGGTACCTCCTCGCCCACCACTTCTGCAGGCCAGGCGGTCACCTCCGTTCGACCACGCGCAGGAGTTGAGTGAGTCGAGGCCAGGGGCGAGCGATGAGAGGCCACCGAGGGAAGGAACCAGGTAGGTTGCTCCATTCCCGGTATATATGATCTGCGACCCGTCCGGGCTCCAGCGCGGCCAGTCCGCAGAGATCGTGCTGTCTGTCAGCGCAATCGGGCGGCCTCCTGACAACTGCCTTACGAAGATCCTCGACTTGTTGAAGGGACCGGCGGCGTATGCGATCATACGCCCGTCCGGAGAGATGGCCGGATGCACCTCCAGGCCGGCGTCGTGCGTTACCTGGCGCGTGCTGCCAACAGTGAGCGATCCGCGATTACCGCGGAATGCGACGGTGCTGGCGATGAAGCCTGTCGCGATCAGCCCGATGACGCCTGCTGCAACTGCAATGCGCTGCGGCGTCCATCGAAATGGCTTGCGCACTATTGCATCCGAGGGTGCGCGTGCCCCGCTGGTCATCGCGTACGGCTCCAGTGCATCATGCAGATCGTCGGCGGTCTGCCATCGGTCTGACGGGTGCTTCTCGAGGCACCGCATTATCACCGCAACAAGCGACGGCGGGAGGTGCGGGCGATGCTGGTTCACCGGCGCGGGCGGCGTCGTGATATGCGCCGAGAGAGTCTGCTGTTGATTGAGCCCGGTGAAAGGCGGCCGTCCCGAGAGCAGCTCGTATCCCACGACTCCGAGCGCGTAGATGTCGGCGCGCGCGTCGACATTAGGGTCGGCTGCGGCCTGCTCGGGCGCCATGTAGGTCGGCGTGCCGAGCGCGATACCGAGCGATGTCAGAGTGGGGGCTTGTGTCGGCGTCTCCGACGTCGCGCTGCTCAACGCTTTCGATACGCCGAAGTCGAGAACGAGTGCGTGATTGCCCGATATCAGAATATTCTCGGGCTTGATGTCGCGATGCACGACTCCCTGTGAATGCGCGTAGCTCAGGGCATCTGCAACTTCGCGCAGGATCTTCGTCGCCTCCTGTACCGGCAGCTCGCGCTTGCGGGTGATCAGCGCGCGAAGATTCTCGCCGACGATGAATGGCATCGTATAATAGAGTAGCCCGCCTCTCGCGCCCGCAGCGTGAAGCGGGACGATGTGCGGATGCTGCAGTCGTGCGGCAAGCTGGATCTCGCGACGGAACCGATCGGTGTTGATGCCTGCGGCGAGATCGGGCGGTAGAACTTTCACCACGACCTGGCGGTCAAGCTCGGTATCGGTCGCGACAAAGACGCGCGACATGCCCGCGCCGCCGAGCTCGCGGTCGATGTGGTAGGCCGACCCCAGAACTTCCTGGAGTTGCGTCTGCAGGTCCGGGCTCACGTGACTCCTGAGATTCAGAATGTCCGAATATGTACTACACCTCCGAGCATGGCCATCATACGTGATAGACATGGATAACTGACTGGCTGACGAACACGCTGTGCTGGAACCCCGGACGATGCCATTCAGCGGCTGGCGAAGTGACTCGAGCCGTGTTATGTGTAGCTGACGCTCACGAGATCCGCGTCGAGGCAGAAGTGGCGATGCTCAGACGAGGGGTGCGAAAGCTCCCCGAGGAAGCCGTTGGTTCCTCCGGGAAAACGGAGGTCGAGGACAATCCGGGGGACCACAAGGCCTATGGCTTCGACAGGTACGCTCATCCTGGTCCGGCAAGATTACTGGTGCAGTCTGACACTCCTGTCAAAAGCGCGTCAAATCACGCTGAAAGGATCAGCTTTCGAGAGATTTCTTCGATGCCCGGAGGATTATCCTGCCGGTCCTGTAGCTGAGCCACGTCTCGACCCCGTTTTCCTCGGCCAGCTGCACCGCGTCGGGCGATGGATCGGGAAGGTCGAGCCGGGTAAGGCGGCGGGAATGCTCGACAGTCCAGCCAGCAGGCGTCGCCATCTCGCCGCGATCGGTTCCGGCGAGCCAGGCGCAGGTGAACCCCTCGGAATCAGGGAGCCAGCCCAGCCAAGGGCAATGCAGAACCGGCCCGTGCCTCTGGTCGACTATCGCAAACTCCTGGAACTCCTCCTCCATTGACTCGCGCATCCCGGCATTCGTCAACAGCTCGGCAACCCTGTCAGCGGCGTCCGGCGTCAGGAAGCTCACGCAGATGAGGTGAGAATCGGCGCACGCATATCGGCTTTCTCTCGAGGGCCTCGCAAGTTCGGCGAGGAATCCGCTGGCGCCTGAAGTGTATCTGAGGTCGAGCGCAGTGCGCGGAATCACGAGGCAGAGCGCCTCGATGAGTACACTCAAGCGGATGACCGGCAGGTTCTGTGAAACTGAGCGGTCATGTGAGAGACAACCGGTTGGCGCAGTTGGTGGGGATCAGCCAGATGTACTAACCTCGCCGC
>JBPCJP010000059.1:0-12620 GCA_051005175.1 Gemmatimonadaceae bacterium
GCCGGCACTGTCGAGTCGATGCGGGACGCTGTCAGAGAGGCGCTCGCTGAAGCCGACCTTCTCGTCATGGCGGCAGCGCCGGCGGATTTCCGTCCGTCGACTCCCGCCGCTCAGAAGATCAAGAAGCGCGACGGCGCGGCGTCCCCGGTCATCGAGCTCACGCGCACTCATGACATTCTCGAGTCGACCATCCACTCGCGGCGCGACGGATGCGTCGTCGTGGGATTCGCTCTCGAGACTGAAAATCTTCTCGAGAACAGCGCGTCCAAGCTCGAGCAGAAGAAGCTCGACATGATCGTTGCGAATAGCGCGGTTGAGGAAGGCGCCGGATTCGGGGGAGACACGAATCGTGTAATTATCCTGTTGAAGGATGGCACTCGCGAGGAAGTCCCCTCGATGAAGAAAACGGAAGTCGCCGATGTGATTCTCGATCGTGCCGGGGCGCTGATGAATGGACGCTGAGGAAAAACTCAGGCAGTATCTCGAGCAGCGCCGCGACCTCGGCGAATCAGAACTGCTGCTCGACTCGATGACGGTGGAAGAAGCTCTCCGCGCGATCGGGGCCTTCAAGCGGGGGCCCCGCCCGTTAACCCCGCGGGAGATGGCGGCAGAAACGTCAGGTGGCGACTGGCGATCCGTCCTCGGTGAGCCGAAGCCTCCGGCGCCCGCAGTGCCAAACCACGGACTGGTTGCGACGGGGGAGGCCGACCAGCTGTTCGACTCAGGGATCCGGGACCTGGTGTCGCTCGAGACGATCGCCGCCGAAGTGAGCACCTGCAAAAGATGCCCGCTTTACGCGACTGCCAACCTCGGCGTACCCGGGGAGGGGTCGGCAAACGCCGGGCTTGTCTGTGTGGGGGAAGGCCCCGGCGCTACGGAAGACGAAACCGGGCTTCCCTTCGTTGGCGCGGCGGGGCAGCTCCTGACTAAGATCCTGGCCGCGGTAGACCTCTCCCGGGAGCAGGTGTTCATCACGAACGTCGTGAAACACAGGCCGCCCGGGAACCGGAATCCTGCTCCGAACGAGATAGAGGCCTGCAGCCCCTATCTGGTGAGGCAACTCGAGCTCATCAAGCCGAAAGTAATCGTTGCGTTCGGGACATTTGCAGCGCAGACTCTCTTGAACACCAAGACGCCCATCGGGAAGCTCCGTGGGGAGGTACATCGCTACCACGGCATTCCGCTCGTCGTCACATACCACCCCGCGGCACTTCTTCGGAATCCGTCGTGGAAACGCCCCACTTGGGAAGATGTCCAGCTCGCCCGTAGAATACTCGATAGCGCCACCGGCGCGTGATCCCTACTCCGAGCGGCAGCCGCCGTGGTCGGAAGATGCCGAGCAGGCGGTCCTCTCGGCCATGCTCATGGATGGCGACGCGCTCCTTCGCGCCATCGAGTACGTCAACGACACGATGTTCTATCGTGAGACGAACCGCAGGATATTCCGGGCGATGCTGTCGCTCCAGGATCGCGGCGATGTAGTCGATCCGCTGACCCTCTCTGAAGAGCTCTCCCGCACGGGCGATCTGCAGGCGAGCGGCGGCAAGGATTACATATCATTTCTCGTCGACGCCGTCCCGACCTCGGCGAATGTCGAATACCACGCGAAGATCGTACGTGAGAAAGCGCTTCGGCGTCGCCTCATCGAGGTCTCGACCGCCATCGTCACCGACGCATTCGAGTCATCGGCGCCGGCCGGCGAGCTCGTCGACGCCGCGGAGCACCGGATATTCGAGGTAAACCAGAGCCGTGGCAACGAAGGCTTTTCGCGCATCAAGGAGCTTCTCTTCCCGACGATGGAGCGTCTCGAGGAGCTCCGCACGAGCGGCGAATCGATTACAGGTGTGCCTAGTGGGTTCAAGGATCTCGATGAGATCACTGCAGGTTTTCAGAAGTCGGATCTCATCATCATCGCCGCCCGCCCCTCCATGGGAAAAACCGCTTTCGTGCTCAACATCGCGCAGAATGCCGCGCTCGACGCGAACGTTCCCGTCGCGTTCTTCTCGCTCGAGATGAGCAAGGACCAGCTGGTGCAGCGACTCCTCACGTCAGAAGGCAGGGTCGATGCCCAGCGGCTGAGGAAAGGGAAGCTTCAGGATGACGAGTTCCTCCGCCTTGCGGGCGCAGCGGGGACGCTCATGCACGCGCCGATCTGGATCGACGATACCCCGGGCATCACGCTTCTCGAAATGAGGTCGAAGGCCCGCCGGCTCAAGATCGACAACGATATCGGCCTCATTGTCGTCGACTATCTCCAGCTCATGCAGGGACCGTCGAACACCGAGAGCCGGCAGCAGGAGATCAGCTACATCTCGCGCTCCCTCAAGGGTCTCGCGCGCGAGCTTCGCGTCCCCATAGTCGCATTGTCGCAGCTTTCGCGCGCGCCGGAGCAGCGTACTGGCGACAGCAAGCGCCCGCAGCTTTCCGACCTCCGGGAATCGGGAGCGATCGAGCAGGACGCAGACCTCGTCATGTTCATCTACCGTCAGGAGATGTACGAGGGCCCGGTTGACAAGGACGGCAACCCGCTCGAGGGACGCGCTGAGATAATTGTCGGAAAGCAGCGCAACGGACCGACGGGGCTCGTGAATCTTTTCTTCAACAAGACCTTCACCCGGTTCGAGAACTACTCGTCGCGCTCACCGGAGCAGTGACGGCAAAGGCACGGAGCGTATTCCGCTGCACCACTTGCGGGGCCGATCACCCGCGCTGGGCCGGCCGCTGCGATGTTTGCGGGGAATGGAACACGCTCGTGGAAGAAGTCGCTCAGCGCTCTTCACCGGGCGGCGCTGCGAAGGGCGGATCCTCGAGGCGTATCGGTGGCCACAAGTCGCTGTCGGAAGGCGGATCCATCGCCCAGCCACGCAAGCTCAAGGATGTGGCCGGCACCGCTGACGAGCGGTGGAAGACCGGCCTCAACGAATTTGACTTCGTCCTCGGCGGCGGAATCGTGCCGGGATCGATGATCCTCATCGGCGGCGAGCCGGGCATCGGCAAGTCGACGCTGCTTTTGCAGGTCGCAGCGCAGCTGGAGGCCTCGGGCCGGCGCACGCTTTATGTGTCGGGTGAGGAATCGCCGCTTCAGGTGAAGCTTCGCGCCGAGCGCCTGACTCAGGACGCGACTGAGGTCGAGCTGCTCGGGGAGACGCTCCTCGAGACGATCCTCGCGACCGGCGCGGCGATGGAGCCATCGGTGCTGATCGTCGACTCGATTCAGACGGTTTTCACCGCCGACCTCGACGGAGCGCCTGGCAGCGTAGGGCAGGTGCGCGAGTGCGCCGCGCGATTGATGCGATTTGCAAAGGAGACCGGAATCACTGTGTTCGTTGTTGGGCACGTGACGAGGGAAGGTGGAATCGCCGGGCCGAAGACACTCGAGCACATCGTCGACACGGTTCTCTATTTTGAGGGCGAGGGGATGCTCGATCACCGCATTCTCCGCGCGATAAAGAACCGTTTCGGCAGCGTTGACGAGATCGGTGTGTTCCGGATGACGCAGGCAGGGCTCGATCCCGTGGCAAATCCGTCCGAGCTCTTCCTCGGCGACCGGGACAATCACGCATCGGGGAGCGCTGTGACTGCTCTCATAGAAGGAAGCCGGCCGGTGCTGATAGAAATACAGGGCCTTGCTGCCAAGTCCGGGTTTGGCACGCCGCAGCGTGTCGCCACCGGCTTCGACAACAGGCGGCTCGCGCTTCTTCTCGCAGTTCTCGACAAGCGTGCAGGACTTTCGTTCGCCCAGCTCGACGTTTTCCTGAATGTTGTTGGCGGTGTTCGCCTTCAGGAGCCCGCGGGCGATCTCGCCGTTGCTGCTGCGCTGGCTTCGAGCGTATACGACCGTCCGGTGGGAGAAGGCTCGGTGTTTCTCGGCGAAGTCGGGCTTGGCGGCGAGATCCGTCCGGTCTCGCAGTCCGAGCGGCGGCTGGCGGAAGCCGCAAAGATGGGCATCGGCAGGGCCTTCATGTCGAAGCGCTCGATTCCGGCGCGGGTTCCGAAAGGGATTCGCCCAATCGGTGTATCGACGATCGCCGAGCTGTTCGCGAATCTCTTTCAGTGACGAGAGACGTTGGCGTAATAATCGTCGCGGGCGGATCGGGGAGCCGCGCAGGTGGCGATGAGCTGAAGCAGTTTCGCTGGATCGCCGGCAAGCCGATGCTGCTTCACAGTCTCCAGCTCGTTCAGCAGCGGGAGGATGTCGGGATGGTCGTTGTAGTCCTGCCGTACGAGCATGTGGGTGATCCTCCTCCGTGGCTGTTTCAATGCGATACGGAGCGGCTCCTCCTGTCCGTTGGCGGACGCCAGCGGAGCGATTCGGTTCGCAACGGACTCGAGGATCTTTCAGACGAGTCGCAGATCGTGGTGATTCATGATGCGGCACGCCCGTTCGCGACAATGCAGATGTTCGACTCCGTCGTGCGCGAAGCCCGCGATGGCAACGGCGCCGCCCCGGGACTCACCGTTGTCGATACGCTGAAGAGTGTCGGTGACGACGGCGCTGTTCTCCAGACTGTCGATCGAAACGGGCTCGTCAGAATCCAGACGCCACAGGCTTTCCCGCGTGCGATGATCGAGAGGGCGCACGCCGAGGCAAAGCGCGATAATGTTCACGCGACTGACGATGCGGCGCTCTGCGAGCGGATCGGGCTGCGGGTGATCGTTATACCCGGCAGCGAGCGGGCGATGAAGGTGACGACCGACGCGGATTTCGCAAGAGCCGAGGCGTTGAGTATCTTGGTCGAATGACCGTTGCGCCGCTTGCTGTTCCGTTCTGGTCCGCCGATGAGATCGAGGCCGCGCTCCCTGATACGATAGCGAGGCTCAACGCGGGAGTGGTTCTCGCGTATCCGACAGAAACTGTCTATGGGTTCGGCGGCGCGGTTGATCGCGAGTCGGTGGCCAACCTTATCGCGCTCAAGGGAAGACCGCCAAACAAGCCATTTCTCCTCATCGTTGCCTCGAGCGAGATGATCACTCGGCTCGGCCTCCATATGACGAGCTCCGCATCGCAGCTTGCAGCGCGGTTCTGGCCCGGCCCGCTCACGCTCGTGCTTCCAGGCGGAGAACGGCGAGTTCCCGAACAGCTCCGCGGCCCCGAGGGCGGAATCGCAGTGCGTTGGACACCGCACCGGGGTCTCGCTCGGCTCGTCAAGGCATACGGAGAGCCGATAACGTCGACGAGCGCCAACAGGCCCGGGGTGCCCCCGGCGACTAATTCAGCCGAGATCGTCGAGCAGTGGAGGGACGCGGTGCTCCGCGGATCACTTCACGTTCTCGACGGCGGGCAACTCCGCGAGTCCGCGCCGTCGACCGTGGTCGACTGCACGGGACGCCTGCCGCGAGTGATCCGCCCAGGGGCCATCACCGCTGCCGAGCTCCGCAATGCGGTGCGCGACGTCGTGGGAGATAACTGAGGCTTGATGAAAGTCCTCTTCGTCTGCAGCGGCAATACCTGCCGCAGTCCGTTGGCCGAGGCGGTGCTGAAGCGCATGGCGGCGGACGCCGACCGCAGCGACATCGAAGTCTCGAGCGCCGGCACGCAGGCCTGGGACGGGTCACCGGCAAGCGACGGATCCCTGCTGGTTGGAATGGAGCGCGGCCTGGAGCTGTCGGCCCACCGGTCGAGGCAGCTCACCACTGAAATGCTCGAGGAGGCGGATCTCGTGCTTGTGATGGCGCCGTCGCATCTTGCCCAGGCAAAGGAGATGCACCCGCCGGCCAACGTTCACCTCCTCGGCGGTTATGTCGCAGGTGGCATTAACGCCTCGACAGTGCAGGATCCTTTCGGGGGAGATCTCGCGGCATACCGTGAGACAGCTGATGACATAGAGCGGGAGCTTCAGGGGATTCTCGAGAAGATTCCGTCTCGATGATCGAGCGCCGGAGGGTGGCGCTCATCGGGCATCCCGTGTCGCACTCATTCTCGCCCGCCATGCAGAACGCCGCGCTCGATGCGGCCGGGATAGCGCTTCGGTACGAAGCACTCGACGTCGATCCCGCCGGGCTCGGGCCTGCTCTCGAATCGATGAAGAAGTTGAACGGGGCGGGGAACCTCACCATCCCGCACAAGGTGAAGGGCCTGGCGTTCATGCAGAAGCTCACGCCCACTGCATTGCGAGCCGGGGCGGTCAATACGTTCTGGGTCGACGAGGGCGGCGATCTTGCGGGAGACAACACGGATGTCGGCGCGTTCACCGACCTCGCGCGCGAGACGCTCAGTGAGATTCCATCTGATGCGCGCGTTGCAGTCCTGGGTGCGGGTGGAGCCGCTGCCGCGGTCGTGACGGCACTCGAGGCATGGCCAGGCGCGTCCGCGACCGTGCACGCCCGCGATCTCTCCCGCGCTGTCGCGATGAGGATGCGGCATTCTGTTGTCGTGAGAGCGTGTTCGATGCGCGACCCGTGCCTGTCCGATGCGACTATCGTCGTAAATACCACGCCGCTCGGACTTAGGCCCGAAGACCCGCTGCCGGTCGAGCTCGAGCGGCTGGGTCCGGGCGCCGTGATCCTCGATCTTGTGTACGGCCGCGGCGAGACGAAGCTCGTGGTTGCGGGGCGGGCGAGGGGTCATGTGGCATCAGATGGACTGGCAATGCTGCTTCATCAGGGGGCTGCGGCGTTTCACCGCTGGTTCGGAGTAGACCCCGATATTGCCGCAATGCGTGAGGCACTCGAGACGCAGAGCGCTCAATAGGTTCTGCCCGGATTACCGGGAACAGGTGAAAGCAGTGCTCCACGTACTGAATTGTTTTCGCTGCCTGCCTTCTGCGGCCTGCCCAAGCTGCCTGCTACCTGCTGCCTGCAAGGCGCAAGGGGCCCCAGAGGCGTAGTTCGCGCTCTTCCTGATTTGCAGATAGCAGGTAGCAGTCAGCTCGGGCAGGTAGCAGACAGCAGGCAGCAAATCGCCTTTTCCTAAAGAGAAACCCCCGATCTCCGCGGGGATAACATGGCTTAAGCCAGCGCGACGATGAACCACTAAATAGGGGGAGCTGAGTTGCTCGGAGAGGCGCTGGCAAACGCGGTATCCGCCCTTGGCGACCTCATCCTCCCGGTGTGTTGCGCGGCATGCGACAAGCTCATGCCGCCGTCAGAGCCGGGGATCGTGTGCGGACACTGCTGGTCCCGCGTACGCGAGCTGCCCAACCCCCGGTGCGACCGCTGCGGTCATCCTTGCGACAAACATGCGTGCCGCTGGTGCCCGCTGCTGCCGCCGTTCGTGCGCGCCGCGCGTTCGTACTGCTGGATGGGTGCGGGAACAGGCGCGGACATCGTATACGCGTTGAAATACGACGGCTGGACCCGTGTTGCCGACGCGATGGCCGCGCGAATGGCACGCGTGCAATGGCTCCCCGACGTCGTAGAGGAACGGTCAGCTATCGTACCGGTGCCACTCACGACCGAAAAACTCAGGGACAGGGGATTCAACCAGAGCGCCGTCATGGCGGTTGGTCTCGCGAGGAGATGGGGCATCCCGGTATGGGAAAACGCGCTGGTCCGTTCCACCGGAGCGACGAGCCAGACGCAGTTGACTCCGGGGGAACGAAAGAGCAATGTTGCGGGGGCATTCGCCGTGCCCGTTTCCGAGCGCGGAAAGCTTCGCGGAGAACACATCGTGCTGCTCGATGACGTTGTGACGACGGGCGCGACTCTCCGGGCCTGCGCAACAGCCCTCTTCGCATCCGGGGCGAGAACCATCAGCTACATGACATTCGGCCGCGCGCCGGCTTCCGGCGACAGGCTAATTCCATAGGAAAGTGAAATGGCAATAAGGGTCGGCATCAACGGCTTTGGCAGGATCGGCAGGCAGGTGCTCAGGGCCGCAAAGGAACAGGGAGTGGCGGACCTCGATTTCGTCGCAATCAATGACCTCACCGACACTCGCACTCTTGCCCATCTCTTCAAGTACGATTCTGTCCATCGCACGTACGCCGGCGACGTCGAGTCAGGCGCCGATTCGATAATTGTCGACGGAGACGAAATAAAGATCCTGTCGGAGAAAGATCCCTCCGCGCTTCCATGGCGTGACCTCGGCGTCGATGTCGTCCTCGAGGCAACCGGCCGGTTCACCAACGCGCCTGACGCCCGCAAGCACATCGACGCCGGCGCGAAGAAAGTTGTCATCTCGGCCCCTGCGAAAGGCGAAGACATCACGATGGTGATGGGGATAAACAGCGACAAGTACGATCCGGCGAATCACCACATCATTTCCAATGCGTCATGCACGACCAACTGCCTCGTGCCGATGGTGCAGGTGATCCGTGACGCCTTCGGATTCGTCCATGCGTCGATGCTCACCGTTCACAGCTACACGAACGACCAGAACATTCTCGACCTCCCCCATAAGGACCTGCGCCGTGCGCGCGCGGCCGCGATTTCAATGATCCCGACGACGACCGGAGCAGCCAAAGCGACCTCACTCGTCATTCCGGAAGTGAAGGGCAAGATCGACGGCCTTGCGATACGCGTTCCGACGCCAGATGTGTCGTTCACCGATCTCACGGTGGAAGTCGAGCGCGCTACGACCGTGGAAGAGGTGAACGCCGCATTCAAGGCGGCTGCCGAGGGCCCGCTGGAGGGCATTCTCCAGTATACGGAGCTCGAGCTCGTGTCATGCGACTACATCGGCAACCCGCACTCCTGCATCCTCGACGCGAAGACGACAAACGTCGTTGACGGCACGCTGGTGAAGGTTTCCGGCTGGTACGACAACGAGTGGGGCTACTCGTGCCGCTGCGTTGACATGATCCGATTCATCGGCTCGCGGCTGTAACCCGGCAGTGCTGAAGAGAACTGTTCGCGATCTCTCGAGCGAGGAGCTGAAGGGCAGGCGAGCTGTAGTGCGTGCCGACTTCAACGTCCCGCTCGACGACAATTGCGAGATCACCGACGATACCCGGATTCGCGCGGCACTGCCCACATTGAGACTGCTGATGGATCGCGGGGCGCGGCCAATCGTGATTTCCCACCTCGGAAGACCGAAAGGGAAGCCCGAACAGAAATACTCCCTTCAACCCGTGGGGAAGCGGCTTCAGGAGCTCATCGGCAAGAAGGTGAACTTCGTCGAGACCACGGATACCGACGAAGCGATGCAGGCGGCCTCACAGCTTCACGATGACGAGATACTCCTGCTCGAGAACACGCGCTTTCTCGGCGGCGAAGAGACGAACGATCCACGCCTGTCGCGCTCGCTTGCCGAGCTTGGGGATTTGTTCGTCAACGATGCCTTCGGGACAGCGCACCGCGCACATGCGTCGACGGCGGGAATCTGCGAGTTCCTCAGGCCCGCAGTCGCCGGGCTCCTCATGGAACGCGAGCTCGACTACCTCGCCAAGGCACTCGACGGCGCCGAGAAGCCATTCATCGCGATACTCGGCGGATCGAAGATCTCCGGCAAGATCGAAGTGATCGAGGCCCTCCTTCCAAAGGTTGACGGACTCCTCGTGGGAGGCGCGATGGCCTGCACGTTCTATCGCGCAATGGGACTGGAGACAGGTGAGTCGCTTGTTGAAGAGGACAAGGTTGAGCTGGCGGCGGAGCTACTCGAGAAATGGGGAACGCGGATAACGCTCCCGCACGATGCGATGGTGGCTCCCGGAAGGGAGCGGCCTGATGCGGCGCACGCAGTTCATCGGGACGCTATTCCTGCAGGTGAAGCAATGCTCGACATCGGGCCGCGGACTGCCGAGTCGTTCGCTCGCGCAATCGCTTCCGCTCAGACAATTCTGTGGAACGGGCCGATGGGTGTGTTCGAGACGCCGCCCTTCGACAAGGGAACGTCGGCAATCGCTGTGGCGATGGCGGATGCGACAGCTCGCGGAGCGACGACGATTGTCGTGGGAGGTGATTCCGCCGCCGCGGTTTCACAGGCGGGACTCGCCGAGCGGATGAGCCATGTGTCCACGGGTGGCGGCGCGTCTCTCGAGTTCCTCGAGGGCAAGCCACTGCCAGGTGTCGAAGCACTGGACGACCGCACGTGAACCGGCCCGTGCTTGCGGCAAACTGGAAGATGAACAACGGACCGACGATGGCCCGGGAATTCATGCAGGCGTTTCTCGACCAGTACCCGCGGCAGAATGACCGGACGATCCTGTTCTTTCCGCCTGCCTTGTCATTTGCCGCAGTCGCCGAAGCGATCGAGGACCGCCGTGACATTCTGCTCGGCGTGCAGAATGTGTACTGGCAGGACCAGGGTGCATACACCGGGGAGATCTCCGTCGGCATGGCGCGCGACGCCGGCGCGCGGGTGATTCTTGTCGGGCATTCCGAGCGAAGGCACGTGTTCGGCGAGTCGGACGAGGAAACGGCGATGAAGTGCGCCGCGACTGAACGCGCGGGCATGACGCCGTTGCTGTGCGTAGGGGAAAAACTCGAGGAACGCGAAGCAGGCCAGGCGTCGGAGATCGTGGTGAGGCAGTTGCGTGCCGGCTTCTCGCAGATGAAACAGCTCGCGAGCCGTGCCGTGATGGTAGCTTATGAGCCCGTGTGGGCGATCGGCACCGGACGCACCGCGACCCCTGAAGATGCGACGACGATGCACGGTATCATCAGGCAGGAGCTGAAGGAGCTGTGCGGCGATCGTGCGCGGGCGACGCCGATTCTCTACGGGGGAAGCGTGAATCCGGCGAACGCTTCGACGCTGCTTAATTCAGCCGAGGTCGATGGGCTTCTCGTCGGTGGAGCGAGTCTCGATGCCGGATCGTGGCTGGCAATCGCGAAAGCCTGACTGGCGTTTTCGTGCCTCGGACTGGCATCGCTTTAGTGCGAGATCAACACTACGGGGGTGGTAGAGACCAGTGAGGAAAGGCATGAGACCAGAGAGAACGACTTAAAACCCTTTTTTGTTTTTTTGTTCTCCTCGTTGGTCTCACGCTTTTCCTCGCTGGTCTCCCCACCCCCTGGGGTTCCCCTAAATAAGACCTCCCCGGCATTGTCGCCAGCCACGAGAACCGGATATATTACAAGGTTGTGCCTGCCGACTCTAACAAGCTGAAATGCTCTATAACATCCTGCTCGTAATCCTCGTCCTCGACGCCATCGTTCTCACGGCGGCGATCCTGCTTCAGGCCGGAAAAGGCGGCGGTCTCGCCGCGAATTTCGGCGGAGCCAGCTCGTCCCCCGATGCCTTCGTGGGCATTCGCCAAGCCGGAACGATACTGACCAAGGCAACCTGGTGGTGCGGGGGGATCTTCCTCGCCCTCGCCTTCGTGCTCCAGGTCATGTCGACGCGGAGCTCGGCTCCCCGGTCGATTCTCGAGGAGACCTTCGGCAGCCCGCCGGCCGCTGCGCCGGGCCCCGTAGGCGGAGCGACGGTCGCTCCGGCAGTCCCGCTCGAGCCAGCGCCGGCGCCGACAGGCGAAGGTGCCACCCCGCCGGCCGGATCACCAGCGACCGGCCAGCCGGCACCTGTGATCCCACCGCCCGCCCCGAGATAAGCCGCAAGTTGACCGAAGCATCAGGAAAACCGGGGTTCCTCCTCCTTGAGGACGGAACCCTTTTTCGTGGCCGCCTGTCGGGCGGAACCGGCGCCCGCGTATCAGGTGCCGAGCCAACGGTCGCGGAGGTCGTGTTCTCGACGAACATGACGGGCTATCAGGAGATGTTCACCGACCCGTCGTTCGGCGGGCAGATCGTCGTCATGACCGCCCCGCAGATCGGGAACTACGGCATCAATACCGAAGATCCAGAATCTGCCAGGCCGCAGATCGCCGGGGTTGTCGTGCGGGAGCTCTCCCGCGAATACTCGAACTGGCGCGCGACGGGCGACCTCCAGTCCTGGTTGTCCGAATCGGATGTCCCTATCCTGCAGGAAGTTGACACGCGCCGCCTCACGCGTCATCTGAGGTCTGCTGGGGTTATGCGCGGGGTGATCGGAGCAGGCACCGAGCCCGACGCCGAAGCGCTCGCCGCCCTCGAGGCGTGCCCGTCGATGGAAGGACTCGACCTGGCCTCGAAGGTCAGCACGCGTGAGCGGTACGAGTGGGGAGACCCGGGTGCGTCGCGTCATGTCATTGCCTATGACTTTGGAATAAAGCGCAACATTTTGCGTCTCTTCGCGGATCACGACTGCAGGGTCACGGTCGTGCCCGCCGATACGCCGGCGAGCGAAGTCCTCAGCGAGAATCCCGCGGGAATTTTTCTCTCGAATGGGCCGGGCGACCCTGACGCGATCACCTACGCGCCGGACAATGTGCGAGAGCTCGGCGCCAGCGGCACGCCGGTCTTCGGGATCTGCCTCGGTCACCAGCTTCTCGGGCTGGCCTACGGCGGCTCGACGATCAAGCTGCCCTTCGGCCATCGCGGCGGAAACCATCCAGTGAAGGACCTCGCTAACGGGAAGGTGCTCATCACCTCCCAGAATCATGGCTTCGCGGTCGAGGGCGATGCCTCCGGCGTCGCAAACTCGGCCGACCTCGAAGTGACGCACGTCAACCTGAATGACGGCACCATCGAGGGTCTCCGCCATCGCACGCTGCCGGTCTTCGGCGTCCAGTACCATCCCGAGGCCGCCCCGGGCCCGCACGACGCAGTCCCACACTTCGATCAGTTCATCGAGGCCATGAAGAAGCGGTAGAGCATCCTCAGTCCTCAAAAACGCTTGACACCATTTTAGTAAAGTCATACTT
>JBPCJP010000060.1:0-4114 GCA_051005175.1 Gemmatimonadaceae bacterium
AGCCGCGCTCGAATGCGCGTTGCCTCCGCCGCTTTCGTGTCGCTACTGGCGTTTCCTTGGGACGCTTCCTGCTCGAGCCGGGCAGCTTGCGATTCGAGATCGGCTCGCGTCTGCGGGCCGGCGACAGTTGGCCGCTCCGGCTGCTGAGTTGCCAGCGGCGGGGAACCGACTGAAATCGCCAAGACGGTGCAGGCGAAGAAAAGCCATTTCATGTAGCCTGGTCGCATGGAAGCGGAGCATGTGAGCGTCTGCATATCGGCGAGGTAGGATGCACTCGCCGTGCTACGTTTACAAATTCGCAAAGCTTCTCCTAACCTGATAAAAGGCTTGAACTTACGATAATTCGACTTAATCCCTTTCGGGCTCACCTGTGGCGGACTCTCCACATCGTTTGCGCGCACGGTACAACATATCGTCGCTCTTTCGCTTCCATTGCCGCCACTACAGATCGGGATCGGCGCGCGGACCGCGCTGCACTCCGGCGATGAAGCCGACTCAGCGGTTGCATCCGCACTGTATCACGTCGCGTGCCGCAAAGACGATCGTTTGATGACTGGACCTTAGTCGGAAGGAGTCGATGTGCGGGTAAGCCAACCGCAGGCCATTAGCATCACTTAATGACGGTCGGCACCGTTACATGACTGCATCGGTCCTGTGGCAGTGGCGCGGCAGAAGCAAATGGGAAACGGGCTGGGAGAGTTTGGTTAAACACTTATCGTTTATTGATTTAAGGCAGTTATTCGGTGGCGCATGATCTCTGCATCACGCGTGGTCCGGAGCGCGCCTTTGCGGTCCTCCGTCCAAGCGGACGTGTCGTACCTGTTTTCAGATCCCATGTCCACGTCCGAAAAGGCGACTCGTCCACCCTTGGTGCTGATCGCCAGCGAGCAGGAGTGGTCGGCACGGTCACTCGAGACTATTCTCGGGCCGAACGGATTTGCCGTGCTTCGGGCATACAGTGGGCAGCAGGCGCTGGATCTGGCCAGGAGCGCTCACCCCGACATCGTGATCATCGATGTTCGAATGCCCGATATCGACGGCCTGGAAGTCTGCCAGGAACTCCGGGATGATCCGCGATTCAACGCGGCTACGCCGATCATCGTGACATCCTCGAGCCCGGCGGCTCGTGCTCAGCGGCTTGCGGCATTGAGGGTGGGAGCTTGGGACTACTTCACGCAGCCGCTCGACGGGGAGGTACTGCTGCTCAAAATGTGGACGTACTCCCACGCCAAGCAGTCAGCCGATTCGATGCGTGATGAGAGTCTGCTGGATGGCACCACGGGTCTCTACAATATCCGTGGATTGGCCCGTCGTGCACGTGAGATCGGTGCTGAAGCCTTCCGCCGGAGAGATCCGCTGACCTGCGTGGCCTTTGCGCCGAGCGTAGGTGATGGGCGTCCTCCTGAATCACCTGATCCCGAAGAGCTGGCGCTCCGGGTGGCTACTCATCTCGGGGGTGTTTGCCGCGTATCCGGACGGGTCTCGGATGCTATCGGCAGGATCGGGTTGAGAGAGTACGCGATAATCGCCCCTGGCACCGACGGTGATGCGGCCGTTCGCATGATCGAGCGCCTGCGCGCGTCCATTGCGCAAACGCCGTTCTCGGTCGACGGCGTGGCACAGGCGATGGACATCCGTGCCGGCTATTGCGCGGTCGACGATTTTTCGGCGGTGCCTATCGATGCCGTCGAGATGCTCTTCCGCGCTACCACGGCCCTACGCCATCTCCGCGCTGAAGTGCCTGCTCGCTCCATACGCGCGTTCGACGAGGTGGCCGTTAGAGAGGTGGCGAAGATATAGTCGGGGGTCGAGGGTCGGGGTCGAGGGTCGAGGTCGGGGGTCGGTTGGCAGAAGGTCGAGGTCGAGGCGGGAAATCAAGCTGTCCGGTGACTTTGTCGCCGGATTTTTTTCCGCGCACCTATCAACAGAAGGCGGGGCCGCGGCGCTTCCGCGGCACCGCACGTCCTTTTCCGCCCCTCGCCCCTCGACCCTCAGTCCACGCTCCCCGCCAGGGCCGGCGTTCCGCCCTCATCCTCGTCGAGCGAGTAGCCGTACAGGTACGAGTAGTACTTGTAAGAGCCTTCGGCCTTGATGTCGTTGAGCACTGCGCCAACGACGTTGATCGGAAGCCGGTTGAGCAGCCCAATGCGGGCGTGCGCAAGGCGTCGATCGGTTTCGCCCGCACGGAAGACGAGAATCATGCTTCCAGTCGCCGAGGCGAGCACGAAGGGGTCGATTCCGGCGGCGAGCGGCGGCGTGTCGACGATGATGACGTCATAACGCGTCCGCATCTCGTCGAGAAACGCGGGAAGCATCGGTGACTGCAGAAGCTCGGGGCCACGGTGGCGCCGCGTTCCGCAGGGGACAAGCGTAAGGTTGTCGACTCCCGTCTCGCGCAGCACACTCTCGAGCGGAACCATTCCGGTCAGATAGTCGATGAGTCCAGGCCGGCGGGGAATTGGTTCACGGAACGATTCATGGAGCTGCCCGCGGCGAATGTCCCCGTCCACCAGGAGCGTCCGGTAGCCTGCCTCGGCAAAGGAAACCGCAATATTCGCCGAAACGAGCGACTTGCCGTCGCCAGGCCCGGGGCTCGACACCGCGAGGGATAGCGAGCCGCCATGCCCATCCAGGGCATAGCGAAGATTCATTCGAATCGTCCGGAAAGCTTCCACTACCTGCGCCTGCTCTTCCGGATCACTGGTCGCGTCCTTTGCGATGCTTGGCACGCCACCAATGATGTTCAGGCCTAACTCCTGGGTCGCCTGCTCCGGATAACGGAACTTGTTGTCTACCCGGTCGAGCACTATCGCGCTCGCCAGTCCGAGCCCGAGTCCACCGAGCGCGCCTATCAACAGGATGATCAGGGACTGATCTGCCTGGGGGAGGACCGGCACCGTCGCCGTGTCGAGCACCGAGATCGGCCGTCGCTCGCTGAGAGCGCGAATCCGCGACTGTTCCAGCGCCTGCAGCAGCTGGCTGTAGACACCTGCCTTGGACCCGAGCTCACGCTGGAGCTGTTGCTCCGCTGTCGTCCGGGCGGGAATTGCCTGGAGCTCCTGACCCGCGTCGTCGATCTGGGCACCTACCGAGGTCTCCCGCTTGACGAGCTCCGTAATCAGGGATGCGGTCAACTGCGGAATCTGCTCTTCGCGCAGCGTGCGAACGACCTGCAGCTCCTGCTGCACAGCGGGATGATCATCGGTGTAGCGCAGCCGAAGCTGCGTAAGCGAGTTCTGCCGGTTGACCAGATCCGCGAGCGCCGCTGCCAGCGGCGTTCCCTGCACGCTCGGAATGCCCTGATATGCCACTGCGGAGATTTCTCCGCTTTGCACGTCACGCAGCACCCGCTGAAGCGCGAGACGTTCCTGGCGGTAGCCGTCCTGCTGTTGCTTGAGCGAAAAATACTTCGCCATCGCCGGGTTGCCCATTCCGCCGCCGCCGATCGGGAGAACCGTCCCTTCCGAGGGCTGAGTTATGGTACGCACCCGATACTCTTCGAGCGCCTTCTCCGCACCTATGAGCAGCGATGAAGCCGAATCCACCTGGCGGTCGAGCCGCGCAATGACCTCATATTGATTGCGGGTGTTCACTTCCTCGGCTGTGGCGACGAATTCCTCGACCACCGCGTTCAGAGTCGCGGCGACCTCCCGCGGCCTGATGCCGGTCATGGTTATTATCGCCACGCTTGACCGGGGATCGATCCGCGGATTGAGCCGGCCTTTAAGAGCCCCGGCCGCGGCGCTGGGCGAGATAACGAAGAAGCCGTAGGCGGTACCGGCCTCGAGCACGGTCGAATCGGGCCTCCAGAGCATGCCCGCCTTGCGGCCGATTGAATCGCCGACGGCGCCGGTTTCAACGACGACGGTGCTCGAGCTATCCTCGAGATCGGCCTGCTCGGTAAGCGAATAGGTGGCTCCATCGGCGCCGACGATCAAGCGGAAGTAGCCCCGCCGGAATCCGTCGCCGATGCAGAATTCCCGGAATACCGCAGAATCAGCTTGGTTGTCGAGGGTGAGATACAGCTGCCGCTTCTGCACGATCGCGTTCAACACGTCGCGGCTCGTGAGCAGCTGCATCCAGTTCTGCGCATCCTGCAGCGGATCGGTCCCTT
>JBPCJP010000061.1:0-5465 GCA_051005175.1 Gemmatimonadaceae bacterium
ACATGGTCGGTTATGTACGCGATGTCGAACCCGCCGGAGCGATGCCATTCCCGGTTCCGCTCCGCGGTGAAGCTTTTTCTCACGTCGTGCGAAGCGCCTGTGTGGCTGTGAAAGTCAACGCGCACAATCTCTTCGTCGTCGACGACGAGAGCGGCCATTGGCCGAGGAAGAAAAACAACCGCGGCCTCGATTATCGCAATTGCCGCAACCAGCCCCGCAATCCCCAGCAACAGACGCTTCCACACCGGACTCCGTGCCGCCTTCCGGCGCAGCGTCGCGAAGCCGGCGACAGCGATGGCCAGGGAAACGAACAGCGCGATCGTCTGCGGGGTGGAGAGGAGGCTCAGCGCATCAAGCGTGCGCGACACGGGCGACATCGCCACGTACCCCGGCGAAACATCCAGTGAAACTCCTGTCGGCGGCGACCCTCCGGCAGGCCCCGTTATCGGCGAAATACCACGGATAACGACGATCGCCAGCGTCAGCAGGAGCGGAAAAATCAGGCGCATCGCCAATATTAGCACTGAAGCGGTTATTCATCACGCGAGCGGTGGGGCATGGCCACGCATTTGCTGTGACTTGGAGGGCGATGAGACTTTCGCTTCGGTTCATCATTCCGCTCGCGCTGACGCTCGCTGCGCTTGCGTACGCGGTCACGCCCCTTGTAGACCGTCTGACGCTGCGTTGGTTTACCCGTGACCTCGATCTTCGCGCCAGCCTGATCGTCAACACGATCGACGGGCCGGTCGCCGAATTCGTGGCGACGAACGACCCGCGTACCGTGACGCGGTTCTTCGAGCGGATCGCCCGGGATGAGCGCCTTTACGCACTCGCGCTCTGCCCTGGCTCAGGCGGCGGGATTATCGCGAGCCCGACGTTTCCCGCCGATATCCGGTGCGATGATCTCGACAAGTATTCAACTGGCGCCGGCAACCTGCTCTCCGCCGACGCCGGACCTCTTCTCGTATCAGTTCGCGAGCTGAGTACGACAACTCAGGACGCCCGGCTCATCCTGGTCCACGACATGAGCTTCGTCACGCGGCGTAGCCAGGAGACGCGGACATATCTCTTCTACTTTTTCGCCGGCCTCGCCGCGCTCGTCTCGCTGATCACCGTGGTGATAGCTCAGTGGAGCTTTCGCGGATGGGTGTCGGGACTGCGGGCGATACTGCGGGGCGAGGGATTGCGCGCAGGTGGTGACGCCGAGAGTGAGGAGCTTCAGCCGATCGCAAACGACCTGCGCGCCCTGATACGGGACCTCGAGGCGGAGAACAGGTTCAGGGACGAGGAGCAGCTGGCTTGGAGTGGCACGACGCTCCGCGAGATCCTCGACCGCGAGCTGCGTGGGCAGCAGGTGATAATCGTTTCGAATCGCGAGCCCTACATCCACGTCAGGCAGGGAGAGCAGATTCGCGTCCAGCGCCCGGCGAGCGGTCTTGTCACGGCAGTCGAGCCAATAATGCGCGCCTGCTCCGGAACGTGGATCGCGCACGGCAGCGGATCGGCCGACAAGCTCGTGGTCGATGACCACGACAGGATCGCGGTGCCGGTCGATGACCCGTCGTATTCGCTTCGCAGGGTGTGGCTCACGCGCGAGGAGGAAGCCGGGTACTACTACGGCTTCGCCAACGAAGGGCTTTGGCCTCTTTGCCACATCGCGCACGTGCGCCCGACGTTCCGGGCTTCAGACTGGAACGAGTACGAGAAGGTAAACCGCAAATTCGCCAACGCGGTTCGCGCCGAGAGCAGGGCCCCCGACCCGATCGTTCTCGTCCAGGATTATCACTTTGCACTGCTGCCGCGGATGATCCGTGAGATGATGCCGGCCGCGACAATCATCACGTTCTGGCACATCCCATGGCCAAATCCGGAAGCCTTCGGGATATGCCCCTGGCGCGATCAGCTGCTCGACGGGCTGCTGGGCTCGAGCATCCTCGGTTTTCACACGCAGTTCCACTGCAACAACTTCGTGGATACTGTCGACCGGTTCGTCGAGGCGAGAGTTGACCGCGAAACCTTCAGCGTGTCCCACCGGGAGCAGACGACGGCCGTGAAGCGGTACCCGATCTCGATCGACTGGCCGCCCGAGCCCGAGCTCGTTGCCGTGCCCGTCGAGCAGTGCCGCGACGACGTGAGGAAGCGCCACAATCTGCCTTCCGATCACGCTGTCGGCATCGGAGTCGACCGGCTCGATTACACTAAGGGAATCGAGGAGCGGCTCCGCGCGGTCGAGCGCCTTCTCGAAGTTCACGACGCGTGGGTAGGCCGCTTCACGTTCATCCAGATTGCCGCGCCAACAAGAGCGAGCATCGAGGACTATCAGGCATACGAGCAACGGGTTCGCTCGCTGGTGACCCGGATCAATGCGCGGTTCTCCGACGGCGTGCACCCGGCGATCATCCTGCTGGTACAGCACCATGAACCTCATGAGGTGTATTCCTATTACCGCGCGGCTGACGTGTGCTTCGTGAGCAGTCTCCACGACGGAATGAATCTCGTGGCGAAGGAGTTCGTCGCGGCGCGCGACGACGAAGCGGGCGTTCTCGTGCTCAGCCAGTTCACGGGCGCGGCGCGTGAGCTTCCCGAGGCGCTGGTTGTAAACCCGTACGACGTCGAGGAATGCGCCGCGGCGCTGCAAGTCGCGCTGACGATGCCGCGCCAGCTGCAGCGCGCGAGGATGCGCCTGATGCGCGGCCTGGTCAGAGAGTTCAACGTGTACCGGTGGGCCGGCCGGATGCTGATCGACGCGGCGGAGATCCGGCGCCGCGGCAAGATTCTCGACAGATCCTCCCTGGCAGCGCCATGGCCGGGTACCGCGGATCCATCCCCGTCGCGCCAGAAGATTGCGTCGCTCGGATAGGTCCCGTGTATCACCACGTGCCCGCCCGCGTAAGGGACAGCCGCCGCAGCCGGATTTGAGTTGGGCATGGTTCTTCGACGTCGACGGTACTCTCGTGGAGATCGCCCCATCACCCGACCGGATCGTGGTGCACCGGGACATGCCTCCCCTGATTCGTAAGCTTCACACGCTGACAGGCGGGGCTGTCGCGCTCATCACCGGCCGGTCAATCGCCGATATTGACCGCGTGCTTCCGCTCAGCAAAATGGCGATCGCCGGCCAGCACGGGCTCGAGGTGAGATCCGCTGACGGCACGATGTCAACGCACCGCGTGCGATCGGGAAACCTCAATCAGGTGCGCCTGCACCTCCTCGATGCGGTTGCAAGGCACGAGGGTCTGATAGCGGAATACAAGGGGCTTTCGATAGCGCTCCATTATCGTCATGCGCCGGCGCTCGCCGGTTACGCGCACAAGTTGATGCGGTCCCTCCGGTCGCGCTACGTGCCGGATTTCAGTATTCAGAAAGGGAAGCGGGTCGTCGAGCTGAAGCCCGCGGGAACAGACAAAGGCATTGCAATCGAGGAGCTGATGCTCGACCCCCCTTTCGCGGGGCGCATTCCCGTTTTCATAGGAGATGATGAAACTGATGAACATGGATTCAAGGTCGTGAACCGGATGGGTGGTCACTCCGTGAAGATCGGGCCCGGTCGGACGCACGCCCGGTGGCGCCTCCGGGACGTCGAGTCCCTGCGGGAATGGTTGCAGGCAGGGGTTGATTCGTGAACCTTCAGGATCTTGCACTTACCGGCAACGGGACGATCGGCGCGCTGATCGACGGAAATGCGAGCGTGACCTGGTGCTGCTTTCCGCGTTTCGACGGCGATCCCGTTTTCTGCTCGCTCCTTCGCGGTGACCCGGCGAAAGGCGGGGACTTCGGCTACTTCAACATCGAAGTGCTCGATGCCGTCAGGACCGAGCAGGAGTTCATCGTCAACACTCCCGTCCTCTGCACCCGCATCTACGACGAGAGCGGAGGCAGCGTCGAGATAACCGACTTCGCTCCCCGATACAGGCAGTACGGGCGCATCTTCGCTCCGATGATGCTCGTGCGGCAGGTCCGGCGCCTCTCCGGGAATCCGCGGGTCCGCGTTCGCCTCCGCCCGGCGCAGGGCTACGGTCGCGAGCCGATGGCGATGAAGCGAGGAAGCAATCACGTGAAGTACATGGGCGAGCAGGTCACGCTCCGCGCGACGAGCAACGCCGGCATGACCGCCCTGCTCGAGGAAGGCGCGTTCTTCATCGATCATCCCGTCACTGTCATCCTCGGTCCCGACGAGACGGTGAGTGAAGGCGTAGTCGAGCTAGGCCGGCACATGCTGGAGGAAACGATCGATTACTGGCGCACATGGGTTCGTGCCCTGGCGATTCCCTTCGAGTGGCAGGACGCTGTGATCCGCGCGGCGATCGCCCTCAAGCTCAATGTGTTCGAGGATACGGGCGCAATTATCGCCGCAGTGACGACGTCAGTCCCTGAAGCCCCCGACACGGGGCGCAACTGGGACTACCGGTACTGCTGGATCCGCGATGCATACTTCGTGGTGAACGCGCTGAACCAGCTTGGCGCCACGCGCATCATGGAACGCTACCTCGGCTTCACGCTCAACATCATCGCCGGCGTCGACGACCACCGGCTGAAGCCGCTCTACTCCGTGTCCGGATTGGAGGTGCCGGAGGAAACCATCGCCGAACATCTCGATGGATACCGCGGAATGGGGCCTGTGCGGATCGGGAACCAGGCATACCACCAGGTTCAGCACGATGTGTACGGCGCAGCGATCCTGGCCGCGCCTCACATTTTCTTCGACCAGCGACTGGTGCGCCGCGGCGACGCTGACCTCTTCGCTCGCCTCGAGCTGCTGGGCGAAAGCGCCGCCGCCCTGTATGACAAGCCGGACGCAGGTATCTGGGAGCTTCGCGGAATCCAGAGGGTTCACACCTTCTCGAGCGTGATGTGCTGGGCCGGCTGCGACAGGCTGTCGCGAATCGCGAGTCATATCGGGCTGGATGACCGGGCGCAATACTGGCGTTCGACAGCGAACGGCATGCGGGAGGTGATTCTAGAGCGCTCATGGAACGAAAAACTCGGCAGCTTCGTCGCGACAATGGACGGCGAAACCCTCGACGCGAGCCTTCTCCGTCTTCACGACGTCGGGTTCCTCGATGCCGACGATCCGAGATTTCTCGGAACGATCGCCGCTATCGAGCGCGACCTGCGCCACGGAGATTTCGTGCACCGGTATTCCGAGGAGGACGATTTCGGATTCCCGAAGAACGCATTCATCGTCTGCACGTTCTGGTACATCAACGCTCTCGCAGCAACCGGACGGAAGGACGAGGCGCGCGAACTCTTCGACAACATTCTCGCGTGCCGCAACAAGCACGGACTATTTGCCGAGGACATCGACACGGCCACGAAGGAACAGTGGGGGAATTTCGTCCAGACCTACTCGATGGTCGGCGTCATCGACTCGGCGGGAAGGCTGTCGAAGAGGTGGGAAGACGTTTATTGACTGACTGCGGACTGCGGACTGCGGACTGCGGACTACTGCGGACCGGGTGTCGTTA
>JBPCJP010000062.1:0-15382 GCA_051005175.1 Gemmatimonadaceae bacterium
ATGGAACCGCGCTCGGCCTCGGGATCGCAACGGCGGCAAACCGCCTTCGGGATGCGCCGGGGCGGTCGCGCGTCATGATCGTCGTCACGGACGGAGTAAACAATCGCGGTGAGATCGATCCGCTGTCCGCGGCACGCGCTGCGGCAGTTTACGGAATCCGGGTCTACGGCATAGGAGTGGGCACCGAGGGAGTCGCGCCGGTGCCGGTCGGGCGGGACGTGTTCGGCCTCAGGTTCGAGAACCAGCCGGTGAGAATCGACGAGGCACTGCTGCGCCAGATAGCTGCGCTCACCGGGGGTCGCTACTTCCGTGCGCGGGATAACGCGGCACTCGGTCAGATATACGCCCAGATAGATCGCCTCGAGCGCGCGCCCGTTGAGACGAGAAACTACGTCAACTACACCGAGCTCTTCCGGTGGATGCTCGGGCTCGCGATAGCGGCGCTCGTGCTGGAGTTGAGCCTTACCGCGTGGAGAGCGCCGCTCCCATGATCGACTTCAGGTATCTGAGCTGGCCGTGGGCGCTTCCCCTGATTGTCGTCGTGCCGGTCCTCGTGGCCGTGTTGATATCGCGTTCCCGCCGCCGGCGCGCGCTGCGATTGTCGCAGCTGGGAACCCCTCTGATGATCGCCAGGCTGGCTCCGACAGCCGCGGTCACATCGAAGTGGCACGCCGTGCGGCTGACGCTCGCTGCACTGTTCCTGACTATCGCATTCGTCGGGCCCCGCTGGGGCATCGAACGGGCGGTCGTGAATCAGGAGGGAATCGACGTCGTTCTTGCACTCGACGCATCGTCATCTATGCTCGCTCGCGACGAGGGCCCCGACCGCCTGACGAAAATGAAGGAGGTAGTGAGCCGCCTTCGAGAGCTTTCGCCCAACGACCGGTTCGCGCTGATAGCGTTCGCCGGGCGAAGTTATGTCCTGAGCCCTGTCACGGTCGACGGAGCGGCGCTGAATCTCTTCATCGAGAATCTCGATCCGACCATTGTGGGGCAGTCGGGCAGCTCCCCCGCGAGCGCGATCAGGCAGGCGAACAATCTCCTGGCGCTTTCGAAGTCGGAGGCTGAGCGTGCAATCGTGCTGATGAGCGATGGAGAGGGGTTCGAGGAGCCGGACGAGCTGGTGAGAGAGGCACGGCGCGCGAACGCCGCCGGTACGTCGATCATAACCGTAGGGTTTGGAACGCCAGCGGGTGCCACGATACCGGTCAGACAGAACGGGGTGATGACCGACAAACGCGATCAGGCGGGAGACGTTGTTGTCACGAGATTCGTGCCGGACCTGCTGCAGATTGCCGCGACGGAGGGGCGCGGCGTGTTCGTCCCGCCTACTGACTCCGACCGGGCTGCCGCCGTGCGCAACATGCTCTCGACCCTTCGCACCGAGCAGCGCTCACTCACTCGCGGGACAAATCTCGCTCACCGGTTCCAGTGGTTCCTGGTTCCCGCATTCATTCTCCTGCTCCTCGACGCGATTCTTGCGACGCGGCGCGGTCGCCGGCGCGAGTGGTCAGCCGTGGCGACGACCGTCTCGTCACTCGCAATCGTCTTCATCAACGGATGCGCCGGCGGTGCGCTGAAGGACAGGGAATCCGTACGCCTCTACAACCGCGGAACAGCGATGATCGCCGTGCCCGACTCAATCCGTGCAGCGCCCCAGGTTCTTCGTCGCGCAGAAACGTCACGCGATGAGGAAGTGAGATACAGGGCAGGCTTCAATGGCGGATTCGTTCATCTCGATGCGGGCCTGAAAGCACAGGGTGACTCCGCAACGCAGCCACTCGACAGCGCGCTTGCGGTTTACCGTCGCGTGCTTACCCTCCGCCCCGATGACCTCGACGCGAAGTGGAACTACGAGCTTGCACTGCGGAAGCAGGCCTCAGGTGGCGGTGGCGGGGGAGGCGGTGAAGCTGACCCTCAGCCCCAGCCCGAGCCGCAGGATTCCCGCGAGCAGTCACCGAGCCCCCGGCCGATGCCGGGAATGACCGAGTCACGTGCAGAGCAGCTGCTGAATGCGGTGGAGCAGCAGGAGCAGGACGTGCAGGGACGCAAGCAGCGACGAAGCGTGCCTCAGCCGCCACCCGGCGGGCGGGACTGGTAGGTTGGCGTCGATCTCGGTTCTGCCCGCTGCGGTCGCCGACCAGATCGCGGCCGGCGAGGTGGTCGAACGCCCGAGCTCGGTCGTCAAGGAGCTGGTCGAAAACGCACTTGATGCAGGAGCCTCGTCGATCGACGTTACGATCGAGGAAGGCGGCCACAAGCTGATCCGCGTAAGCGACGATGGTTGCGGAATGGATCGCGCCGACGCTGAGCTGGCGATGCGGCGCCATGGAACTTCGAAGATCCGGACTGCGGCAGACCTCGTCGGTATCGAGAGTTTCGGATTCCGCGGAGAGGCACTTCCAGCGATTGCGTCGATCTCGCGATTCGAGCTCGATACGAGCCCTGAGGATGGGAACGGGACCTCGCTCAAGTCCGCTGGAGGAACGATCGGTGGGGTGTCCGCGTCGGCCAGGCGTCGCGGAACTACAGTGAGCGTCTCGCAGATATTCTTCAACACTCCCGCGAGAAAGAAATTCCTCCGCAGCGCGAGGTCCGAATGGCGCGCCATTGTCGATTCGCTTGGCAGCATCGCCCTCACGCGACCGGACGTGAGGTTCACGCTTACTCACGATGGCAAGAATGTGCTGGTCCTGCCGCCCGTTTCCTCACTCCGGGCGCGAATCGGGGGAAGCTGGGGTGGCAAGTACGCTGGTGCCCTGCTCGACGTCGACGATGTCAGCGGGACTGTTCATACAACAGGTCTCGTCGAGCGGCCTGCGGATGTCGGGACAGCTACGCGCCGGGTATTCATTTCGGTGAACGGCCGCGCCGTCCGGGATCCGGGCATAGTGCGCGCCGCCGAGGCTGCGTATCGGTCGACGATCGCTGCCGGATTGCGACCCTCGCTCTTCCTGTCAGTAGTGCTGCCGGCAAATGCGGTCGACGTGAACGTTCACCCGGCAAAGGCGGAGATTCGATTCCTCGAAAAGTGGCCGGTGGAGCGAGCGATCGAAAGCGCGGTGAGACGTGCTCTCGGCACCTTCGACGCGTCGGCTTCGGTAGGCGGCAGATATTTCAATGCAGGGCATACGCGTCCTGATTTGTTGAACGCGACGCCGGTTGACGAGTCGATCGCTCTGGGAGGGCAGTCGGCCCCGGCGGGGGGACTGTTTGCCCGCGGCGCCGAAGTTAATGAAGCCGTGGACGCGGACCCGGTCGAGAAGTCCCGAGATGATGAAGCCGTCCCACCGCAGGAGATTCCTGAGCTGTTTCAGTTTCGCAGGACATACATCGCGTTCGAGCACCCCGACGGCCTCGTGCTCATCGACCAGCACTCGGCTCACGAGCGGATTCTCTTTGAGGAGTTCATGAACTCGCTCGAGAGCGGCAGATCGCCTGCCCAGCGTCTGCTTCTTCCATTGACACTCCACCTGGGTCCGGCGGAAGGTGACGCGTTCGAGGCGAATCGCGAATACCTCGAGCGGCTCGGTTTCGAGGTGGAGGGTTTTGGAGGCAACACCCTGATCGTCAACACGGTCCCGATGCCGCACGGGAGATTCGACGCCGAGCGCTGTCTTCGTGATACGCTCGATGCGCTGACGGGTGACCGTATTGCCGGGACTGCTACGCGGCACGAACATCTTGCCGCGACCGTGGCCTGCAAGGCCGCGATAAAGGCAGGAGACCAGCTTGGCACGGCGGAGATGCGATCGCTGTTTGCGTCACTCAGGGATACAAAGCTTCCGGCGCACGACGTTCACGGCCGGGCCACAATAGTTCAGCTTTCGTGGGCCGAGCTGGATCGGCGGTTTGGCAGGAAATAGGATCAGGGTCGTCTGCGGCCCCACGGCGGCTGGGAAGTCAGCGATCGCCTCGGCCCTGGCGCTCGAGTACGGAGCCACGATAATCAGCGCCGATTCGAGGCAGATATATCGTGGCTTCGACATCGGGACTGCGAAGCCCGACTGGAGCGAGCTGAAGTCGGTGGAGCACGTCGGGATCGACGTGGCGGATCCGCTGGAGCGGTTCTCGGCATCGCGGTGGGCGGCCATGGCCCTTGACTCGATCGCCGCGTTGCGCGCGCGCGAAGTCACTCCACTGGTGAGCGGGGGCACGGGGTTCTATATCAGGGCGTTGTTCGACCCGCTTTCCGTGATGCCCGGGCTCGACGGCGATCGCCGGCGAGCGCTCGAGCATTTCCTCAATCCCTTGCCCCTCGCAGAACTGAGACGGTGGTGTCACGCTCTCGATCCCGCGCGCGCGCACCTGGGAAGATACCAGCTCATTCGCGCGATCGAGATTTCGCTACTGGCGGGGATCCGGATCAGTGAGCTCCACGCGCGGCGCGGTCCGGCCTCAATGTTTTCCCCGGCATACCTGATGGTAGATCCCGGGCCGGGGCTTACCCGTCGCATTGAGGCAAGAGTCGAGTCGATGATCGAGCGAGGATGGCTCGATGAGGTGCGGCTGCTCGATTCGCGGCTGCCCGGTGACGCGCCGGCCTGGAAGTCGAGCGGATACAGGGTGATGAGGTCGGTTGCAAGGGGTGAGCTCGAATTGTCAGGGGCGCGGGATCGGATCATTATTGAAACGCGGCAGTACGCAAAGCGGCAACGTACCTGGTTCCGGCATCAGCTCGGAGACGCGCCGGTAACGCGTGTCGACCCCGACTCGCCGGATTGCCGGGCCGCAGTTCAACGCTGGTGGAAGGAGACATCTTGAAGATCGGCGTCACCTGCTATCCCACGTACGGCGGATCCGGCGCAGTCGCGACCGAGCTCGGAATCGCTCTCGCCGCGCGTGGTCACGAGATCCATTTCATCACTTACCGGCAGCCCTTCAGGCTTCCTGCTTTCCTGCCCAACGTGTTCTTCCACGAGGTGGATGTCGGCAAGTATCCGTTGTTCGAGTACCCGCCGTACGATCTCGCACTCGCGGTGAGGATGCACGAGGTGGTACAGTCCCACGGGCTCGACCTGCTGCATTGTCACTATGCCATTCCGCATGCGACAAGCGCGTGGATCGCGCGGGAGATGCTCCGGCAGCAGCAGCAGGACGTGAAGGTCATAACTACGCTGCACGGCACCGATATCACGATCGTCGGGCAGGATCCGTCGTTCAACCAGATCACGAAATTCTCGATCGAGAAATCAGATCGGCTGACAGCGGTCTCGGAGTATCTCCGCAGGGAGACATACAACGCATTCGGCTGCACGGCGTGCGATGTGAAGGTGATTCACAACTTCATCGACCCCGAGGTCTACAAACGGAGCAGATACCCGGCAGTCCGCGAACAGCTCGGCAATTCGGGACCGGTGCTGATGCATATCTCGAACTTTCGCGCCGTAAAGCGGGTTCGCGACGTGGTTCGTATCTTCGCCGCGGTGAATGACAGGACGCCTGGCCGCCTCGTCATGATCGGCGACGGACCCGACAGGCCGGATGCCGAGGACGAAGCACGGCAACTCGGGCTTGAGGGCCGGGTCCAATTCCTCGGAAAGATCGACAATGTCGCGCCGCTGCTCGCTTCGGCAGACCTTTTCCTGTTGCCGTCCACGAGCGAGTCGTTCGGCTTGAGCGCGCTCGAGGCGCTCGCTTCCGGCGTTCCGGTGATCGGGACCAACGCTGGAGGAATGCCGGAGGTCGTGCGTCATGGAGAAACCGGAATCCTGTGCGAAGTCGGGGATGTCGATGCCATGTCGGCCGCGGCGATAACCATCCTCGAGGATCGCGACCGGTGGCAGTCGATGAGCGAGCTCGGCGCCGCCGACGCCCGGGCGCGTTTCTCGCTTGAGCAGATCGTCACGGAATACGAGCAGCTCTACACGACTTCTCTCGCAATCTGACGTGACGATATTCCAGGCGATAATACTCGGCCTCATTCAGGGGCTGACTGAATTCCTGCCGATCAGCAGCTCGGCTCACCTCTCGCTTACCCCTATCATTCTCGGCTGGGATCCGCCGGGGCTGGCATTCGATGTCGCGCTTCATGCCGGCACCCTTGTCGCCGTCCTCTGGTATTTTCGCAGGGAGTGGGCCGAGCTGTGGAAGGCGGCGATTGGCATCCTCAGGACCCGGAAGGTCGAAACCGTCGAGCAGAAGCGGGTAGTGTTCATCGTCCTCGCGACTATTCCTGCCGCCATCGGCGGGCTTCTTCTGGAGGAGAAGGCCGAAACGGTATTCCGGGCTCCCGCGATCACCGCGGTCGCGCTGATCGTTATGGGAATTCTGCTCTGGGCGAGCGACAAATTCACCTCTCAGCAGCGGCCACTGGCGAAGATGCGTTGGACTCACGCCCTGCTGATCGGAATCGCTCAGGTGGTTGCGCTCGTTCCCGGTGTCTCGCGCTCCGGCTCCACGATAACGGCCGCGCGTGCGCTCCACTTCGACCGGCAGTCAGCGGCCGTCTTCAGCTTCCTGATGAGCATGCCCGTGATCGCCGCCGCCCTCGTCCTCAAGGGACGCGAGGTGCTGTTGCAGGACGACCTTTGGATTCAGGTGATCGTGGGCGTGGTT
The DNA here is from genome assembly GCA_051005175.1 of Gemmatimonadaceae bacterium. Lineage (GTDB taxonomy): Bacteria > Gemmatimonadota > Gemmatimonadetes > Gemmatimonadales > Gemmatimonadaceae > UBA4720. Next base: position 6,559 of record JBPCJP010000062.1, read on the forward strand.
TCCGCGGCCCTCAGCAGCTGGCTCGCGATCGCGGTGCTCCTCCGGTACGTGAGCACGCGCAGCTATGGCATCTTTGCGCTTTATCGCGTCATTCTGGGAGTGTCGGTGCTGGCATTCCTTTTCCTGCGTGGCTGAAACCTGTAGGTTCGACGGACTCGACGCGCGAGAGCTCGCCGAACTGCTCGACCTGCCTGGGGTTGAGCTCATGGAGCGTGCGACGTCAACGCTCGACATCGCCCACGGGCTTGGAAACGACGGTGCAGAAGCGGGCACTCTCGTGCTTGCAGACGTGCAGACAGCGGGGCGGGGAAGGGGAGGCGCGGAGTGGAGCTCGCCGGCAGGAACGGGATTGTGGATCACGATAGTCGAGCGACCCGGCGACATATCCGGGCTCCAGGTGCTCTCGCTCCGGGTCGGGCTCAGGTCGGCCCGCGCGCTCGACAGATTCGCCCCTGAGCCGGTCAGGGTGAAGTGGCCCAACGACCTGTTCGTGGACGACAGGAAGCTGGGAGGGATTCTCATCGAGGCACGCTGGCGGCAGAGGCGGCTCGAATGGATCGCGATCGGCGTCGGAGTGAATGTGAAGATGCCCGACGACGTGCCCCTGGCAGGCTCGCTCGACTCCGGCATCGGACGCGTCGAGGTGCTCGGAGACCTGGTTCCGGCGATCCGGTCCGCCGCGGCCGCGACGGGCTTGCTGAGCGAAATCGAGCTGGCGGAATGGAATGCAAGGGACCTTGCGCGCGGGCGATCCTGCTCCCAGCCGGCGCGTGGAATCGTCGAAGGCATCACCCCGGCGGGAGAGCTGCGTGTTGCGCTGGCCGACTCGGTCGCCAGATTCAGCTCCGGCTCGCTCGTCCTCGACCACCTGAAATGATTCTTACATTCGACGTAGGCAATACCGAAACGACCGCGGCGCTCTTTGACGGCGACGATGTCCGCTCCCACTGGCGGTTTACGACGGGACTGCCGCGGACCGCGGACGAGTTCGCACTGTTGCTTCGCTCGATTCTTCATGCTGAATCGATGGAAGCCGGGTCCGTGGAGGGAACGGCGATCTGCTCGGTTGTGCCGCCCGTGACGCAGACACTTGCTCGCGCCTGCGAGACGTGCTTCGGCTCGTTGCCGCGGATGGTTGACGCCCGGGCCTCTCTCCCGATCAGGCTCGAGGTCGATGAGCCGCTGACCGTGGGAGCTGACCGGATCGCCAATACGCTGGCGACGAGTCTGCTTTACAAGCGGGATGCGATTGTCGTGGACCTCGGCACAGCCACCACCTATGACTGCATTACAGCCGACGGGGCATTCATCGGAGGCGTCATTCAGCCCGGCGTCAACTCCTCGGCTGAAACCCTGTTCCGGAGGACTTCGCAGCTGTCAGCTACGGAGATAGTGCCGCCAAGGCGGGTGATCGGCACCCGAACCGATGAATGCATTCGCTCCGGTGTGCTCTACGGGGCTGCCGATTCGATCAACGGCCTTGTCCGGAGGATCAGGGATGAATGGAAGGTCGATAACCCGATCGTCATAGCCACCGGGGGGCTGGCGGAGACGCTCGAGCCCTGGTGCGAGTTTGACGAGGTCGACCCCTTTCTCACCCTGAAGGGGGTCCTGATCGGGTACAGGTTGCTGGCCTAATAGCCGGCCCCGCCGCATTCGGCGGCTGATCCTCGGGCGGGTTGAATTCAGCCCGTGTACCGGGTAGGTTAGAGGTCGTTAGCACTCTGCATGCGTGAGTGCTAACGACCTCTTTTTCATGCCATTCTCAGCAGGATGGATGCACAATATGGCAACAAAGACCAGCAGCAGCGTATCACCCCTCGCGGACCGTGTAGTCGTCCGCGCCATCGAGGAAACCGAGCAGATGCGCGGTGGACTCTTCATTCCCGACACCGCCAAGGAAAAGCCCATGCAGGGTGAAGTACTCGCGGTCGGCCCCGGGCGCTTCGAGAAGGACAAGCGCGTTCCCATGGAGCTCAAGGTCGGCGACAAGGTTCTGTACGGAAAGTACAGCGGCACCGAAGTCACGATCGACAATGAGCAGCTCCTGATCCTCCGCGAAGCCGATGTGCTCGCGGTAGTTAGCTAACCGTAACGACAGGAATACCGATCCATGGCAGCCAAGGAACTCCATTTCAACGTTGACGCTCGCGCTGCACTGAAGCGCGGTGTCGACCAGCTGGCCGAAGCGGTGAAGGTCACCCTCGGACCGAAGGGCAGGAATGTCGTCATCGACAAGAAATTCGGCGCACCAACCGTCACCAAGGACGGCGTCACCGTGGCCAAGGAGATCGAGCTTTCGGATCCCCTCGAGAACATGGGCGCGCAGATGGTGAAGGAAGTTGCGACGAAGACTTCTGACCTCGCCGGAGATGGCACCACGACCGCGACCGTTCTGGCTCAGGCGATTTTCCGTGAAGGCCTCAAGAACGTCACCGCAGGCGTGAACCCGATGGCGCTCAAGCGCGGCATCGATAAGGCGGTCACTGCGGTCGTGGAAGAGCTCAAGAAGATGAGTGTCGTGACCCAGGGCAAGAAGGAGATAGCCCAGGTCGGGTCAATCTCCGCCAACAACGACAAGGAAATCGGCGACCTCATCGCCGAGGCGATGGAGAAGGTCGGCAAGGACGGCGTCATTACTGTCGAAGAGGCCAAGGGCCTCGAGACGACGCTGGAGACGGTCGAGGGAATGCAGTTCGACCGCGGTTACCTCTCGCCCTACTTCGTCACCGATCCAGAGAAGATGGAAGTCGTTCTCGAGGATGCGTTGATCCTCATTCACGACAAGAAGATCTCGTCGATGAAGGATCTCCTTCCGATTCTCGAGAAGGTCGCACAGCTTGGAAAGCCGCTGCTGATAATCGCCGAGGATATCGAGGGTGAGGCGCTTGCGACGCTGGTAGTGAACAAGCTTCGCGGAACGCTTCGCGTCGCAGCCGTCAAGGCGCCAGGGTTCGGCGATCGCCGCAAGGCGATGCTGCAGGACGTCGCGGTGCTGACGAACGGTCAGGTCATCAGCGAAGAAGTCGGCTTCAAGCTCGAGAACGCAGTCGTTACCGACCTCGGCCGCGCCAAGCGGATCGTTGTCGACAAGGACAACACGACGCTGATCGATGGCGGCGGCGAGGACGACAAGATTCAGGGGCGCATCAAGGAGATCAAGGCAGCGATCGAAAAGACGACCTCGGATTACGACAAGGAGAAGCTGCAGGAGCGCCTGGCGAAGATCGCCGGCGGTGTTGCTGTGATCAATGTCGGCGCTGCAACCGAGAGCGAGATGAAGGAGAAGAAGGCTCGCGTCGAGGACGCGTTGCATGCGACTCGTGCTGCGGTGGAAGAGGGAATCGTCCCGGGCGGCGGAGTTGCTTTCGTTCGCGCGCAGAAGGCTCTCAAGTCGCTCAAGCTCGAGGATTCCGACGAGCAGATCGGCGTCGGCATCGTCAGCCGCGCGATCGAGGAGCCGATCCGCATGATCGTTCAGAACGCCGGTGGAGAAGGTTCAATCGTCGTCGAGAAGGTTCGCAACTCGAAGGAGTCGAACTACGGCTACAACGCTCTGACCGACGAGTACGAGAACCTTGTCGAGGCCGGTGTCATCGATCCGACGAAGGTTACGCGCACGGCGCTTCAGAACGCTGCGTCGATCGCGGGACTTCTGCTCACGACCGAAGCGTTGATCGTGGAGAAGAAGGAAGAGAAGAACGGCGGCGGTGGCCAGGGTGGCCCGCCGGGCGGAATGGGCGGGATGTACTAGCCGCTGATGCCTGTGTAAAAAGGCGGGGCCGCGAAAGCAGCCCCGCTTTTTTGTGGCTCAGGCAGCGACGCCGACGCAACACGTGACGGCGGCCACAACCGTGAGCTGCACCGGATACTCGAGGAAGAAATCATCTCTCCGAGCACTAAAAAACATCTGGTCCATCGCTTGCATTAAAGCCACACCTACCTAAAACGACTGGAATACGTGATGGATAGATTCTTCAGGAGCGCCCTGGTTGGCGCGGCGCTCACCGGGGTTGTGATAATTGCCGGGGGCATGACACGGCTGGAAACTCGCGCTGGGGACGGTGCTGAGCAGGGCGGAACCGCCTTTCGGCTTGTCGCGGATCTTTCTGACAAGATCCTCTACGTATACGAGTCTGACACGATAACGTCGATGTTCGACATTGCCGACGGCAAGGAGCCCTACCCGACCCCGAAGGGAGAGTTCAAGATCCGGAAGCTCAACTGGAACCCGAGCTGGCGGCCCCCGCCGTCTGAGTGGGCGAAGAACAAGACGGCCAAGGGTCCGGGAGAACGAGGGAATCCAATGAAGGTCGTGAAGATATTCTTCAAGGAGCCCGACTACTATATCCACGGCACGGGGGACGTCGGGAGCTTGGGATCTGCCGATTCCCACGGGTGCCTGAGGATGGCGCCGGACGACGTTACGAAGCTCGGACGGTGGGTTCTCGAGCACGGGGGCGAATGGAAAGGCGAGAACTGGTTCATGAGGATTCTCCATTCGAGACGCCAGGAGAAGGTGATCTATCTCTCGAAGCCCGTGCTGCTCTCCGTCGTGGAATAGATTTCCCCGCATGACCGGGCAGAGTTTCATCGAGCGTTCGCGCTATTATCTGGCCCGCGAGTATCCTGCGAAGATCCGTCTCGCAGTCGAGGGACTTCCGGACGACATGGTCTGGAAGCGGCCGGCCGGGGAGTCGAACAGCATTGGCAATCTCCTGCTTCACCTCTCCGGCAACATCCGCCAGTGGATCGTTGGCGGAGTGGGCGGCGCGCAAACCGATCGCGACAGGGCATCGGAGTTCGCGGCGCGCGGAGGATTGACGGGAGCAGAGCTGCTCGGGATGCTCGACAGAACGGTTGCCGATGCTGACAGCGTGCTGGCCCGACTTGCGGAAGCGCAGCTCTCAGAGTCGCGAACGATTCAGGGAAGGGAAACGACGGTCATTGGCGCCGTCTACCATGTCGTCGAGCACTTTTCAATGCATGTAGGGCAGATCCTGATGCTCGCGAAAATTTTCGCTCCAGGCAGCGTGAAGTTCTACGAGGATGCCGACGGTGTAGCTGTCCCGCTGTGGGGCGGGAGCGAAGGCATGAGCGAAGGCACGAGCTAGGCGGTTGTTGCGCGCTGGCGGCACCGGGAGCACTATGTTGCGGTCAGGAACTCAGCATTCGGGGTCTTTCATGTCAGCATGTTCTGGATTCCGTTCCGCGCATGGCAATAGCTGAAGCATGACCCAGGCGGCCGAAGTATCGCCGGCAGGCGCACAGCGCTCTCCGCTCGATCTCGACCTCGAAACGATGAGGCGTCTTGGCCATCAGATCGCGGACATCGTGGCGACGCATCTCGCGTCAGTCCGCGAAGAACCAGTCATTGCTGCGCTTCCAAGGCGGGAGCTTAACGTTGCGCTGATGGAGGCGGCGCCGCGCTCGCCATTGGACTCGGACTCGATCATCGCCTCTCTCAGGCAGAACGTCTTTCCGTATCATGCCCGCGAGCCGCATCCCGGCTTCATGGCATACGTTCCGAGCTGCCCGACATTCCCCGCGCTGATGGGCGACTGGCTCGCCACGGGCTACAATTTCTACGCCGGTGTGTGGCCGGTTGCTGCCGGCCCGAATCAGCTTGAGATGGTCGTCCTGGAATGGATAAGGAACTGGACCGGAATGCCCGAGGGCGCGTCCGGACTTCTCACCTCCGGGGGCTCATCGGCGAACCTTACTGCGATGGTGGCGGCCCGGCACGCCTCGCTGAACGAGGGCGCCGATATTTCCCGCCTGGTTGTTTATGCTTCATCGCAGGCCCACTCCTCTGTGCTGCGCGCGGCGTGGATTGCTGGTTTGCCGAGGGAAAACGTCAGGATCGTGGGTACGGATGAGCTGTTCAGGATGACTGCTGAAAGCCTCGCCGCTCTCGTGGCTGCGGACAGGCGTGCCGGCTTGACGCCATGTATGGTTGTCGCGAATGCAGGCTCGACGAACACCGGGTCAGTTGATGCGCTGCACGATATTGCGGATCTCTGCCTGCGCGAGCACGTGTGGCTGCATATCGATGCAGCGTACGCAGGATTCGCTGTACTGACCGAGGAAGGGAAGTCACTCCTGAGCGGGATGGAACGCGCGGACAGCATCACGCTCGACCCTCACAAGTGGCTCTTCGTCCCCTTCGAGTGCGGGTGCCTGATGGTCCGCGACCCCGCCGTGCTCACGTCTGCGTTCCGCATCTGGCCGGAGTACCTGAAGGACGTGGCGCCCGGCGAGGAGGAGGTTACGTTCGCGGATCGCGGCGTGCAGCTCACCCGTTACTCGCGAGCGCTGAAGATCTGGTTCTCCGTCAAGTACTTCGGAACCGAGCTGATCTCCGCCGCGATACGCGACGGAATGAATCGGGCGAGGGTGCTCGAGTCTCTTGTCCACGCCTCCCCCCACTTCGAGGTGCTGTCTCCGGCTCAGTTCGGGATTCTCTGCTTCCGCGCGCGTCCGCAAACCGTTGATGAAGGATCGCTCGACTCGCTCAACGAGCGCGTGAATGCAAGAGTCGTGTCGGAAGGGAAATTTCTCATCTCGTCCACGCGGCTCGGCGGAAAATTCTCCCTTCGGATGTGCACGCTGGGCTTCAGGACAACCGAGGATGACATCAGGGAACTTTTTTCGTCGATTGAGCGCGCACTTGCAGTCGAGATGCCGGACGCAATATGATCCGTCACCGATCGGCAGCCTTACGGTCACTCAGGTCCCGCGCGATCCCGCATTCCACTACAGCCTAAACTGTTCTACGAAGTTCCAAGCTCGAACCCAACCGCCATGGTGCCTCCGGGACCCAACTCACCGGTTGGCCGCGTGTGGATGGCGCTGTCGAGGAAACACGACGGCACTCATGGAACTTCATCACCGGAGACGATAGGCTACGCGCAGTCTCACGGGTGCGTGCGGCTTACGCACTGGGATGCCCTGCAACTCTCTGATCTCGTCGAGCCGGGGACACCGATTGAGTTTCGCTAAGGGGGATGAGCTTTCGCTCACCCTTCTGTTCGTCCATTCATCGATCGCGACGCGACAGCGATCACCTGCCCATCTCCGAGCCGAACGAACTGGAGATGCTCCCCCGGCCCATGGAATCTGAAACGTGAATCGTGACTCCAGTCGAAACTCAAGTCGCTCTATCTCGACAACGAGCGCATCGACCGTCTGCCAGGAAAACTTTCGTAAAACCCCGGATTGGCGCCCCGCAGTGTTCCAACTCCGACTTCGGTGACGAACATGCCGCCTTTCACCAGCACTCTCGATGCTTCCCCGATAACATGGCCGAGGTCGAAGACGTGGTCCAGCGAATTCGTGAAAACGACGTCTGCGACCCCGCTGGCGAACTGCAGACCGTGAAAGACACCGGCGAGGACGTGCCTTTTGTCCTTGCCGGGGTTCAGGTCGATTCCCACGGCAAAAACGCCGAGGTCCGTGAATGCTCGCACCTCCGAGCCTTGCCGGGCGGCAAGCAGACGACCCGGCGGTCTGCTACCGGGAGTGCCGAAGACTCGAGGCGATCGGTGAGCGCCTTGTAGTAACGGGCATCGTGTCGCTCAATGGATCTGGGGCGGAACGCTTCAAGCGTCGCGCGCTGATTCTTCACATACGTCTCGCAATAACGAGAGTGATCCGGATATCTCGAAACGTGTTGCGGCAATCGATCCACCGATGTACTCTCCATACAGCCGTGTAAACATGCGTTTCCCCTTCCGACTAAACCCATCCGCCTAATGACGAATCCCAAGTTTCTAGAAGTGTTTCTGCTGGGATCAAGCCTTGCACTCACGGGATGTTTTCATAGCGATGACATAGTCGGAGCCGAGACAAATCTACGCGGAGCCGCACTACACGCCGCCGAAGTCTCATCCCAGCTCCAGGTCGCAGCCTCAACTGGTGGCCGAATTGAACGCGGGATTGAAGACGACATTCTTAGAATGGAGCATTTCGTGCCTGGATTAGGGGGCGCATTCACTGAAAATGGGATGCTTGTTATTTATGCCCCCAGCTCAAAATCCCGCAGCGAAGTCCTGACGGGCCTCGCCTTGGCCAGCTCGTCTTTGGGCCTCGATCCGAGCTCGCGGGGAAGAATCGCTCGAGGCGAACAAATTGAGATTCGGGCAGGCCGATATGCTTTCTCCCAACTTGTGTCTTGGAGTGAGGACGTTGGCGGCGCTTTGTTTGCAGCTGGTGGAGTCTCATGGATCGACGCTGACGAACGACTAAACAAGCTTACCGTCGCGATACGCGATGAGACCCATCGCGCCCAGATCCTGCGCGTCGCCGAATCGCGCGGAATACCGCTTGATGCCGTGAATATCGTGGTTGCTCCGCAAGAGCGAGCAATGGCGAGTCTTACGGATGCCTGGTCTCAGACTGGCAGCGGAATCCAGATCACAAACGTCAACGGAAAACTTTGCTCGATCGGCTGGAACGTGCACCGAGGCGGCGACGGCGAATCGGGTGAGGAAGGATTCATAACGGCGAGCCACTGCGCTCCCAGTCAACCGGGCGGAGGTGCCACCGGCGCGATATATCAGCCGGTTTATCAAGCGTTCACGCCTCGGATCGGATTGATCACGCAAAACCCGTCGTGGAACGTTTCCCACAGCGCATGCGACTCGGCTGGCGTCTCGTATTGTGGGCAGGTGGATGCGATGTATGTAAAGTACGACGATCCCACAGCTTCCATAAAACGGGTACCGTATACCGGTCTCAATCCGGGGGTGAACAACAACGGTACTGGCACCACCGTTTCAAACTGGTGGACGATCGTAAGCGTGTCGAGCTATAATCCCTGGGT
>JBPCJP010000063.1:0-5479 GCA_051005175.1 Gemmatimonadaceae bacterium
GATGAGGACGGAATCCTCGACCGCCTCGCCCTTATTAATCGCTCCCTGTCGAGCGTACAGCGGGTCGATCCTTCGGGGGCGCGGCTTCAGGAGCTGTTCGACAGCGGCTTTTATGCGCTCGACGAGCTGGCCCGCGCTGTCGACCAGTACGCGCGCTCGGTGGACCTTGATCCTGACCGGCTCGAAGAGGTGCGCGCCCGGCGCGAAACAATTTATTCGCTCGTCAAGAAATACGGACCGTCGCTCGATGATGTCATCGAGATGGGACGCAAGTCACGCGCGGAGCTCGACCTCGTCGATTCAGGCTCGTTCGATCTTGCAGAGCTCGAGAAGCGAGAGTCGGCTGCGCGGGAGCGGTTAGGTGATGAAGCGAAGAAGCTCACCTCCATGCGAAGTTCAGCGGCAAAAAAGCTCTCCAAGGCCGTTGATGCGATACTCCCCGATCTCGGAATGAATGGCGGCCATTTTACCGTTTCGCTCGACGCGAAGGACAGCCCTGACGAGAGCGGCGCTGAAGAGATCGAGTTTCGCGTTGCATTGAATGTCGGGCACGAGGCAAGGCCGCTGGCGCGAGTCGCATCGGGAGGGGAGCTCTCGAGAGTGATGCTTGCAATCAAGACGATTCTCGCGCGTGCCGATTCCGTACCGACCCTCGTGTTCGATGAAGTCGATGCGGGAATTGGCGGGAAGGTCGGGCTTCAGGTCGGCGAGACGCTGCGAAAGGTTGCTGAGCATCACCAGGTTTTCGCGATCTCACACCTGCCGCAGATCGCAGCGCGGGCACATAATCACATCGTAGTCGCAAAGGCGGCCAAGGGCGGCGTTACAACCGCCGATGTGACGGTGCTGGAAGGCACCACACGCGTAGTTGAGATCGCGCGGATGCTTGGCGGGGATCCGGAGAGCAAGGTGAGCCGCGCGCATGCGCAGGAGCTTCTCGAGAGCGCGGCAGGCGCGTGATGAACCCGATCCCCGCAACACCGTGGCAGGTCACCGGCAATCACTGGCTATGCGTTCCCTGCATTCATCCCGCCGATGCATCGATCCACATGATCGGGGCGGTCCACGCAGGTCTCAGGGGTGCAGTGGAGTTCGCCGGAGGCGCTGAGTTTCTGGGCGGAGGGTCGGAACCTCTCATAAGGATCGTCATCGAGGTTGACGGGACGCGCGCGGTGCTTGGCGCGGAGGGAATTGCGTGGGAGCGGGAGTCGGGCTGGATTCCCACGTTCAGCGCGAAGATCGGTGCCCTCAGCATCCGGGGCACGGTGTGCGCTCCGCACGGAGCAAATGCTGACGTGGCAGGAGTTGTGATTGCGATGTCGGTCGAGAACCGGGGGGGGAGCATGGTCAACCTCGTCATCGGAGTCGAGGGCACCCTCGGCCACCGGCAGTTGAGAGTTCGCTCTCCGCGCGTATTCACCGATGCGCATTCGATCACCGTTGCCGGAGACGCGATTCTTCTCGATGGCGTGAGCGCCGAGAGTCCCGTGGCGCTCGCGATAGGCGGGGAGGGCAGCCTCGAAGCGGTGGCCGATGAAACTGCGGGACGCTGGTCAGTGCGAAGTACCCAGTCGCTCGAGACCGGCGCATCGCATGAAGCTTATTTCCATGTCGCCGCTGGAGCGGAACGTGATGGGGCAGCCGCGGTCCTGGGCGTGATGCGCAGGCGCGGCGGCGCGGCGCTGCTCGATACGACACGGAAGGCGCTCCGCCAGATGGAGCCGGCGACGGGGAATCCCGTGGCCGACAGGTTGATCGCGCGGCATGTGTTCTTCTGCTATTTCGGGAGTGTCGCGCGAGCGCTCGACCAGTCGCACTGGTACATCGTGCGAAGCCGGATTCCATGGAATGGCACCGGGCTTACGATACGGGACTGGCACGCATTGATGTGGGTGCTGCCTGCTATCCAGCTCGTCGACCAGTCACTGGCGAGAGAGGTCCTGATCCGGATATGCGAGCTTCACGGCTATGCCCCCGGTGCCGGTGTGCATTATCTCGACGGATCGGTGTTCGAGCCCGGCTTCTCTCTGGAGGGAGCGGCGGCGTTTGCGATCGCGGTCGACTCGTACATCGTCCAGAGCTCCGACGACAAGGTTGTGGAGGAACCCGTCCTGGCTGACTCCCTCTACGGGTCGCAGGAGGATATCGAGGCGAGGCGGCATTCGCAGTATCCGCTCTATTCGACCGAGGTGAATCCCGATGGCACAGTGCCCGCCCATCCTTTCACGGCCCATGGAAATGCCGTTGCCGCGCTCGCCCTCGACATTCTCAGCCACACACTCGACGAGAAGACGGCGGAGAGAGTTCAGGATGCGGCCGCGGTGCGCGCGTCGCTGATGCGTCAGTTCAGTGAGATTCCCGGTGGAAAGACTGGCCTGTTCGCGTCGATCGATCTTGCCGGTGAATCGTCTGTCGTCGATGACCGCTCGGCGTCGGCTTACTGGCTGCCGTTCTACGATCTCCTGCCCCGTGACGATTCGGTTTACCGGCGAACGGTGAAGCGGATCGAGCTCATTGAGACTGACTCACTCGAGGTGAGGTGCGCGAGGCTCCTAGGCCCGTCATCAGCGGAGGCGCTTGACTGGCTGAGGCGCGCCCCGCTGGATGGCGGGCTTGCGGCGGAGCGCGTGGACGCGGACGGCAGGGCAGCCGCAAACGGTGGCGATGCAGCGCTGTCCGGTCTCATCGCGCACACCGTTTGGTACGCCGTGAACGCCCTCGGGGTACGATCCTAGAGCCTCCCCAGCACCGGTACGGCGTTGATGCAGGCAAAGCGGCATCGTAGTATGGGTGGTTGCAGCTCGGGTGGCGAAACCGGTAGACGCGAGGGACTTAAAATCCCTTGGGCCAAAGCCCATGCGGGTTCGATCCCCGCCCCGAGCATAAAAGTCAGCACATTTCTTTTCGCTCAAGCGAGCGACATCGGGCGCTTGACTCCCCGGTATCTTCGCACGCGGCCGCGGCGGGCCCCGGCAAGGTCAAGCAGGCGCCCGCGTGGATCACAAATATTTGCGTGAGTAAACAAGATGCTTAACGCAGGACACGGACAAGGTCAGGGCGTTCCCTTTATAGCGCGAGCACTCAGGTACTTAGCGTTCGTTGCCTGGCTGGTTGTCGGATGCCGATCGGCGGGCCCTTCACTCGATCCGCGACTGGAAGAACAGCGTCGCATCGTGCAGGCACTCAACCGCGCGCACGCCGACCTGGAAGCGGGAGTCGCCGAGCTCGAGCGGAAATCGGCGTCCCTCGATGCGCGTGCGGTGAGCGAGCTGCTGCCGGAAATTGCCCGACGGGACACGGCGTACCGGCGCCTGGTCCGGATTCGCAGAATGTTGGAGAACACACCGGATTCCGCGGCGATCGGCAGGCTCGACATGACACTCGACGATCCATTGCCTCAGGTCGAACAGTTCGGCGATGGAAGAAACTGGATGCTCCAGGGCTATCTCATTCACCGGTTCGGCAACACCCCGCACGTGATCATCGTACCGCCGGGTTTTGTCACCGATCTCGCAAGTGTACCGGATATCGCTGAATCGCTCCTGCCTCGTGCAGGTGAATACTCGAACGCTGCGATCATCCACGACTACCTGTACTGGACGCAGTCCTGCACGCGCGAGCAGGCTGACAACCTGATGTCGATCATAATGAAGGAAACCGGCGTCGTTCTATGGAAGGACGTGCTGATACATGGCGCAGTGAGGCTTGGCGGCACTGACGCATGGAACGCCAATCGCCATCGACGGGAGAGCGGATTCAGTCGCACCGTCAGCCCGCCGTGGGACCATTCTCCGTCCACGGTCGATTGGAAGACGCTCCAGGCGACGCTGAAGCAGAACGGATCCGCCCCTGGTCATGAGCCGGGGATCACTCCTCAGGTCTGCGCACTGGGCAACAGCACAGCCATCAATCGTCGAAACCCGGGTAATTGATGCAGCCTTGACGCGAGGATAAACCGCAGCGTGTCTTTCAGCATCGCTCAAGGCGCTGCATCTTCTTCTCCTCCCGGAGGAGCGCAATGATCCAGAACAAGGTCTGCATGGTCGGCGTGTTCGGCACCGAATGATCCCCGCGATCGACGCATTCGGCCTGACAGACACCGGAAAAGTCAGGGAGTCGAACGAGGACAACTTCCTCATAGTCGAGATCCGGAAGTCAGTCGAGGTTCACCACTCGAGCCTCGCGAACGAGCATTACGCCGACCGCTTCGGCGCGTCAGGCGGATATCTCTTTGTTGTAGCCGATGGAGTAGGCGGCGGCCCCGACGGGGATCGGGCGAGCGGGGACACGATCAAGGCGCTGCTCGACTATGTTGGAGAAACTGTCGGGTGCTTCAATGCCGCCACAGTCTCGAAGGAACATGAGCTGTTCGAGCGGCTCGAGGAAACGGTGCGAAAGGTTCACCTGAACCTCATTGAGACTCACGGCGGCGGGCAGGGTCCGGCAACCACCCTCACCATGGCGCTACTCATCTGGCCGCGGGTCTACGTAGTCCACGTCGGCGACAGCCGGGCATATGTGAGACGGGGAGGGAAGGTGCAGCAGTTCACCCGCGACCAGACGTTCGGCGAATACATGGTGAGCCTCGGCGCGTGGACCGAGGAGCAGGCGGCTGCGTCGCGCCCCGGCGCCACATTGACAAGCGCCGTCGGCGGGCCGCAGTTCGAGCCCGTTGTCGGACTGATCAACCTCGAGGAAGGCGACAGCATGCTTCTCTGCACCGACGGGCTCACGAAACACGTGACCGACGACCGGCTCGCCGAGGTGCTTGGGGACGCGATCGACGCCCAGGCGATGACAAGGACCCTTGTCGACGAAGCCCTCGCTGGCGGCGGAACTGACAACGTTTCGGTCATTGTCGTGAGGACGGCCAGGGAGGGGTAGCCAGCAGGGTTCAAGGCAGCCCCGTGGCCCGCGATGTGCCATTTCTGTAACCAGTTATCATCAACCGGGAGCATCAATGGACCGTGGAATCGACTTCCTGAAAAGTCAGGTAAACAATGCGGTGATGCAGCACCGCAGCTTCCTCGAAGCACTCGAAGGTCACGAAGGGCAGGCGGAAGACAGCCGCTACAGGGACCTCTGCAGCCGCCACATTCCCCGCGTTCGCGAGCATCAGCGGATGCTCGAGGATTACCAGAAAACGCTTGGAGCCGAAGCCGGCGGGGGAAAGAAGATCCTCGGCGCAGTGCTCGGTAAGGCCCGTGATCTCGCTGACGCGGCGAGAGAGAGTGATTTCCTTCGTCTTGTCGGTGACATCGTCATGTCACGCCAGGCCGAGGACACCTTCAAGACCTTCCGGGACGGCGGCCGCGCCCTCGGTAACACCCAGCTCGCGGAGATCGGCGAGGTCGGCGAGGCCCACCATGACGAGTACAACCGCGAGGCTAACCGTCTCGTACAGCAGATGTTCGTGGAGCATGTCCGGGGCGTGGAGCCGGGGGTGGTCGAAGACAGCCTGCGGTCAGATCTCACGTAA
>JBPCJP010000064.1:0-4001 GCA_051005175.1 Gemmatimonadaceae bacterium
GTCCAGGCGATCATCGAAATCGTTAGCGCTCCGGCAAACCGGGGCCCGCTTGTCAGCGACCGCGTGCTCGAGGAAAAACCGGCGACATAGCTCCGGGCCCGCCGCAGGAATCCGACGTCCTCCGAGGATTTTGATCCGGCAACGGCCCCAGCTTCCGTCGCGTCGCGCGATGAGTACACGAACCACGCGAGCGCCGCGAGCACTGAAGCCAGCGCAAGCTGGGCAGGCAAACTCCATTTCTCGAGTGATTGAGGAAGGGGATAGACTATCGCCCCGATAACGAGAAGAATCATGAAGCCTACCGGATCGAACAACCGCTCGAGCGCCAGGGATGCGAGCACGCGCGCACTCGGAATGCCGGTCGCGCGGGATACGAAGACAACCCGCGCGGCATCGCCGCCATTCGCGACGAGAATGTTGTTGAGGCCGCACCCAGCGAGAGTAGCCCGCGTTGCGAGACCGAGCGATGGCGACCCTGCAGGCTTGAGGAATAGCCACCACCGGATGCCCTTTATCGCTATCGAGATGAAGTTGGCAATCACGGCAGCCATGAGGAGAGGCAGAGATGCTGCGCGCATCGATGTCCACGCGGAAGACCAGTCAACGGTTCTCGCGAAGATTACGAGAAACACCACGATCACCGCGGTGAGCGCCCACCTGAGCGCCCGGGCCCAGTGCTGATTCATGCCGCGCGGCTACGCGCTGGCGAGCGCCGCATGCGCGGCGGCAAGCCGCGCGATCGGGACACGGAACGGAGAGCATGAGACGTAGTCGAGCCCCATCTCATGGCAGAGAGCCACCGACTTCGGCTCGCCGCCATGCTCACCACAGATTCCGATCTTGAGGGCGGGCCTGATCTTCCTGCCATCCTCGACGGCGATCCGTATCAGCCGGCCAACGCCACGGGCATCGAGCACCTGGAATGGATCGTCAGTGAAAATCCCCTGCTCGACGTACGACGGGAGGAACCTTCCTGCATCATCGCGGCTCAGGCCATACGTGGTCTGCGTGAGATCGTTCGTCCCGAACGAGAAGAACTCCGCGCTCTTCGCTATCTCGTCGGCGGTGAGTGCGGCGCGGGGGAGTTCGATCATCGTGCCGATCAGATAATCGACCTTCTCGCCCATCGCTCCGAGCACCTGCCGGGCAGTCTCCTCGAGAATCGCGCGCTGGTTGTCGAACTCCGTCACGTTCGAGACCAGCGGCACCATTATCTCCGGCTTCACGTCGATTCCGCGTCGCATCGCCTTCACCGCTGCCTCGAATATCGCTCGGCCCTGCATTTCGGTTATCTCGGGGAACGTGATACCGAGCCGGCATCCGCGATGGCCAAGCATCGGATTCGTTTCGCGAAGACCCTCGATGATGCGGGCAAGCTCCTGTCGCTGGAGGCCAAGCGTCCGCGCGAGCAGCTTGCTCTCCTCTCCACCGTGAGGGAGGAACTCGTGGAGCGGGGGATCGAGCAGCCTGATCGTGACAGGCAGTCCGTCCATTGCCTCGAAGATGCCCTCGAAATCGGATCGCTGCATCGGAAGCAGGCGCGCAAGCGCCCGGCGCCGGCCGGCTTCGTCGCGGGCGACTATCATCTCGCGCATCGCGGTGATCCGGTCCCCCTCGAAGAACATGTGCTCGGTGCGGCAGAGCCCGATCCCTTCTGCGCCGAAGTTCCGCGCGATCCGCGCATCGTGTGGCGTGTCCGCGTTCGCTCTCACCTTCAGGCGACGCAGTTCATCTGCCCAGCCGAGCAGCTCGCGGTATGAGCGATACACGGGTGCGGAGGTGGGGGACAGGGTTCCGCTTGTAACCTGGACTACTTCACTCGGAATCGTGGGGAGATTGCCGGCGAAAACGCGGCCCGTCGCTCCGTCGAGCGTGAGCCAGTCACCTTCACAGACCACTGTTCCGTCCACGGTGAATTTGCGGTGCTCGAGGTCCACGTCGATGTCCTTGCATCCCACAACCGCGCATTTCCCCATTCCGCGAGCGACGACTGCGGCGTGGCTCGTCATGCCACCACGCGCCGTAAGCACCGCCCGGGCTGCGACAATGCCGTGGAAATCCTCCGGTGTAGTCTCGTCGCGCACGAGGATCACCGCGGTTCCGGCGGCATGCCGCTCCTCCGCGCTGTCGGGATCGAACACCGCGATCCCGCTTGCCGCTCCCGGACTCGCCGGCAACCCCACACACAACGGCTCGGCTCTCACCGAAGGGTCTATCACCGGGTGCAGAAGCTGGTCGAGATCAGCGGCAGGAACGCGCTTTACCGCTTCCGTCGTGTCGATGAGGCCTTCCTTTACCATGTCACCGGCGATTCGCACAGCCGCCGCGGCAGTGCGCTTGCCGGTTCGCGTCTGCAGAAGGAACAGCTTGCCGCGCTCGACTGTGAACTCGAGATCCTGCATGTCGGTGTAGTGCCGCTCGAGCCGGTCCTGGGTCTCGAGAAGCTCCTTGTAGGCACCCGGCAGCCGCTCGGCCATCTCATCGATGGGCAGCGGCGTACGGATCCCGGCAACGACATCCTCGCCCTGCGCGTTCACAAGAAACTCGCCGTAGAACTTCTTTTCGCCGGTGGACGGATCGCGCGTGAACGCGACACCGGTGCCTGAGTCGTCGCCAAGATTGCCGAACACCATCGCCTGGACGTTTACGGCGGTGCCCATGTCATCGGGAATTCCGTTCACCCTGCGATAGTCGCGCGCTTTCTTGAGCGTCCACGATTTCCAGACGGCCTCGATCGCTCCCCACAGCTGAACAACCGGATTCACGGGGAACTCTGCGCCCGTCGTGTTGCGGACGAGTGACTTGTACTCCTCGACAAGATTTCTGAGTACGTCTTCGCTCAGCTCCGCATCGCTTTTCGCCCCTGTCGTAAGCCGCCGCGCCTTCAGAAGATGCTCGAAGTCGGCGATGGGGACGCCGAGCACGACGTCCGAGTACATCTGGATGAAGCGTCGATATGAATCGTAAACGAACCGGGGGTTGTTGCTGAGCTTCGCAAGCCCGATCGCGGCGCGGTCGTTGAGCCCGAGATTGAGGATCGTCTCCATCATCCCCGGCATCGATACGGCACCTCCGGAGCGCACCGAGACGAGCAGGGGATTGCGCGGGTCGCCGAGCTTCTTGCCGGCGGCCTCCTCGAGCCGGGCGATGTTGCCCTCGACTTCGGCCCGAAGCCTGTCAGAGTACTTGCCGTCGCGCAGGTACGAAACGCATTCGCTGCACGCAATAGTGAACCCCTGCGGAACCGGGACGCCGAGGTTGGTCATCTCGGCCAGGTTCGCGCCCTTGCCTCCGAGAACTTCCTTCATGGCGCGGGTGCCTTCGGCCTCGCCGTTGCCGAAGAAGAAGACCGACTGCGGCATCAGCTCAGCAGCCGCAGCCGAAGCGAAGCTTCTGTGGGTCGGTAGGAGGAGGCGTGGGGTAGTCTCCGGAGAAGCAGGCGTGGCAGAATCCGTCGGGGCCTGCCGGAACCGACTCGAGCATTCCGTCAATCGACAGGTAACCAAGCGTATCTACACCAAGTGTTGAGGCGATCTCGTCGATTCCCATATTGGCGGCGATCAGCTCTTCCCGGTTCGGCGTATCGATTCCATAGTAGCAGGGGCCCGTGATCGGCGACGAGCTCACGCGCATGTGGACCTCGCGCGCGCCAGCCGCCCGCACCATCGCGACAAGACCCCGGGTTGTTGTCCCCCGCACGATCGAGTCATCGACCATCACCACGCTCTTTCCCTCGAGCACTTCCCGGACCGCGTTGTATTTCACCTTTACCTTTGCGTCGCGTCCTGCCTGGGTCGGCTGGATGAACGTCCTGCCGACGTAATGATTCCTTATCAGCGCGAGCTCGAATGGCAACTTTGATTCCTCAGCGTAGCCGAGAGCTGCGGAGTTGGAAGAATCGGGAACGCTGAATACGAGGTCCGCGCCCGGGGCCGGATGCTCCTGGGCAAGGCGGCGTCCGAGCTGCCGTCTTGCCCGGTCGACCGATCCCCCGAATACAC
>JBPCJP010000065.1:0-8467 GCA_051005175.1 Gemmatimonadaceae bacterium
ACGTCTACCTCCTGACTCCTAGCTCGGGAGCATGCTGTTTACGATCAGGATCGTGGTGGTGAAAGCAGCGGGACGGCAGTAGTTTCGCAGGTTGGTTTTTTTTGCCAGCCTCCGCCCGGCGCCTGGACGTTGGCGCGGGCTGACCGGTGCTCCCGATCTGGGAGGCTAGGCGTGTCCCAAGAGGATTTCTTACGAGGATGTAATGGCTGATCCGGCTCCCGATCAGAGGGTGACCAACGACGAAGGCGAGATTTCTCTGCTCGCGCTGGCAACCGTTTTGCTTCGATGGCGCCGGGCGATTATCGCTCTCGCGGCCATTGGGATGGCATTCGGCATTGCCTCCGGTTTGACCAGCACACGCGTTTATAAGGCCGAGGCGATTTTCATTCCTCAAGGGTCGGAGGGGTCGGGCGGGAGTCTAGCGCTGGCTGCGAGTCAGCTCGGCATGCGCATGTCCTCTGGCGGCGATGGTTGGAGGCCTGAGGTTTACGTCGCGTTGCTGCAGTCTCGTGCTCTGTTGGAACCCATGGCATTGGATACGATTGCAGTGGCTGAGCAGCAGGGACGTCGCGTTCCGATTTCCCGCTTGCTTGGCATCGAGGGTCCGCTCGGAGTGGAAACGCGCGACCTGGCTGTGCGTGGGCTGCGAAGCTGGATCTCTGCCAGCGTGATCCGGGAGCTTTCCGCAGTGCAGGTCTCGGTCACTACCCCATGGCCGAGCGTGTCGCTAGCGCTGACAGAGCGCGTGGTGCGCGGCGTAAACGAGTTCAATGTCAGGACGCGGAAATCGCAGGCAAAGGCTGAGCGCCAGTTCGTTGAGGAACAGGCCGTCGATGCGGAGCGGGCACTTCGTTACGCAGAAGACCGTCTGCAAGTTTTTTTGCAGCGTAACCGGGAGCTCGGTGGCGCATCGAACCTCGCGGTCGAGCGTGATCGGATGCAACGGGAAGTGACTCTACGGCAGGAGCTTCATACCTCGTGGCTCAAGAGCCGCGAGGAGGCACGAATTCGCGAAGTTCGGGATACGCCCGTGATAACGGTCTTCGAGGAGCCGACTCTCCCGATAACCGGCCAGCCGCGCGGCACCGTGTCGAAGGGAATCACTTACGCCCTCATCGGGGGCATTATTGGAGTATTGATGGCGGTCTTCTCTCACGGCATGGGCGCCGCACGAACCGCAACGAGCGGAGAGGCGCGCGAATTTTTCAGGATCGTCGACGAGGCGACGCCGCGATTTCTCAGGAAGGCGAGGCGGTGATGCAGGGATGAAGCGGGGCAGCGGGGATGGCGGCAGGTGGCAGGCAACCAAGAAGATCTGGTCCTTGCTCACGCCGCCGGAGCGCAAGGGGGCGGCCGCGTTGCTGGGGCTGATGATCATCGGAATGGCGCTCGAGACGCTCGGCGTGGGGTTGGTGATTCCGGCGCTTGCTCTTCTCACCGGAGATTATTCCGGCCAGAGCTACCCCGCGCTGCAACGGCTTGTTCGATCGCTGGGCAATCCGGCCCCTTCGACGCTCATCATAGGAGGAATGCTCACGCTGGTGGGAGTATACGCGGTGAAGGCCGCGTTTCTTGCATTTCTAGCGTGGCGGCAGATGCGTTTCGCCTTTGGCGTGCAGATCGAGCTTTCGCAACGGATGTTCACGATCTACCTGCGGCAGCCGTACGCTTTTCACCTGCAGCGTAATTCAGCGCAGCTGATCCGCAACGTAACCACGGAAGTCAGTATTTTCACAGCTAGCGGAATTCTTCCGTGTACGGTTTTGCTTACCGAATCGCTCGTGCTCGCCGGCCTGGTCGGACTGCTGCTCGTGATTGAGCCGATCGGCGCAGCGATCGTCGTGACCGTGCTCGGGACCGCGGGATGGACTTTCCAGCGAGTGACTCGCGAACGCATCGCCCGCTGGGGGAAGGCCCGCCAGTATCACGAGGGGTTGCGCCTTCAGCACCTGCAACAGGGGTTGGGGGCCACGAAGGATGTGAAGCTTCTGGGGCGCGAGAGCGATTTTCTGGAACAGTTCCGGTCCCACAACGCGAAGAGCGGTCGCATTGCGCAGAGGAAGAGCACTCTCCAGCAGCTGCCCCGCCTGTGGCTGGAGCTCATCGCAATAAGCGGCCTCGCGATTCTTGTGATCAGCATGGTCGTGCAAGGTCGCCCGCTCAATGCCGTGCTTCCGACCTTGGGCGTATTTGCCGCTGCGGCTTTTCGAATCATTCCATCGATCAACAAGTGTTTGGGTGCGATGCAGTCTCTTCGCTTTAGCCGGCCAGTGATCGATGTTCTGCACTCCGAGTTGAAGCTGGCTCTCCCGGAAAACGCGGCGCGAAGTGGCTTAATCGCGCCGTTCCAGAAATACCTGGCGTTGAATCATGTCTCGTACACGTACCCCGGCTCTCCTTCACCTGCAGTACGGGATGTATCGCTGACAGTCAAACGGGGTGAGCTCGTAGGCTTTATCGGCGCCAGCGGCGCGGGCAAGAGCACTCTGGTAGACGTCTTGCTCGGCCTGCTCACGCCCGATTCAGGTGAGGTGCTTGTCGACGGCGAGGACATACGCCTCCGCCTGCGGGACTGGCAGGACCAGATTGGCTACGTCCCGCAGTCGATCTTTCTCACAGACGACACGCTACGTCGAAACATTGCGTTCGGGCTGTCGGACGCGCAGATCGACGATGATGCGGTGACAAGAGCCATCGAAGCGGCCCAACTGGGTGAATTTATCCGGCATCTTCCGGCGGGGCACAAAACCGTCGTTGGCGAGCGCGGAGTTCGACTTTCAGGCGGCCAGCGGCAGCGGATCGGGATTGCCCGCGCCCTCTACCACAATCCTGGCGTGCTGGTTCTGGACGAAGCTACCAGTGCACTGGACAACGATACCGAGGGCGATGTGATGGAGGCCGTTGCGGCGCTGCGCGGGTCCAAGACCATCTTGATCGTCGCACACCGGCTCTCGACGGTAGAGCGCTGCGACCGGCTTTTTAGGCTCGAGAACGGAAGGTTGGCGGATGAAGGCGAAACCGCCGAGGTGCTTGGCGCTTTTGCTGGCGCGCGGGTTACACATTCCCATATCGGAGAGTGAAGGTGGCCGGGGACCTCAAGCCGTACTATGATCGCGCCTATCTCGGCGGGAAGGACGAGCACTTCCTGAAATACCGGCACGGCCGCGGATTGGCCGAGGAGCACGAGCGAGCCCTGGCTTTCATCCGTGACCGTTACTCTGGTGCCAGGACGCGCGCACTCGACTTTGGTTGCGGCGAAGCGGATTTCCTGCGCGCCGTTCCGATGTTCGAGCACCGTACGGGCATCGACTTCTCAGAGGTCGCCCTCGCGACCGCGGCGGTCAAGGATTCCGGGCTTGACCTCCGTCTCGGAACGGAAGAGCTGCTCCGCGAGTTCGAAGGCTCGATGGACCTGGTTACGTCATTTGGGACCTTGGAGCATCTGGATAACCCGGAGGAAGTGTTTCGCGCCCTGATGCGCTGCGTGAAGTGGAGCGACGGAGGAGCGCTGGTAGTCTCGTGCCCATCGTTTCTTAACGTGCGCGGCGTGATCTGGATGACGCTGTCCCGGTTGTTCGATGTTCCGATGTCATTGTCGGACAAGCATTTCATCTCGCCCGCGCTGGTTACGTCCTGGCTGAGCGAGACGGATCGGTCCCTGACGATGTATTCGGTAGATCACGACGTGGCCGAAGGCGAATACTTCGCGATTGACATGACGAAACGGTTGACCAATGCGCTGAGGGATGCGGGAATGGACAATTCCCGCGTGGAGAGCCTGATCGCCTGGGTATCACAGAACCGCCAGTGGCTCCCCTCGAGTGAATTTTCGGGCGCGAACATGGTGTACATAGTTGAATAGCTCTGCCCGGGCTACTCGAGCAACTTCATCCCAAAGCACGCATCCCTTGAGTCGCAAAGAAACGATGATTACACGCCATAGCCTGGCCTCTCCGAATGAAAGCATTCGCGACGTGGTGCATAGGATCGATCTCGCAAAGGCCCGCGGCGGTGAGGTGGGAATCGCGGTAGTCGTTGAAGCGGACTCCAGGGTAGTCGGCGCTGTGACAGACGGCGATATCCGCCGGGCGCTATGCAAGGAGGTCGACTTCTCGGCGCCGGTCAGCGAGATCATGTCGAGAGATCCGGTCTGTGTCCCGGCCGGGCTCGATTTTACGCAGACAATGCGCCTGGGCCTGGACAAGATGCAGAGCCGGAACGTGACGGTCGATAAGTTCATTCTCGTCGATGAGGAGAACAAGTTCGTCGATATCATCAACTTGCACACGTTGTATCGTGGCGAGGATGTAGGGGTAAAACGTTTAGCCGTATACGGGATGGGGTTCGTTGGCCTGACTCTGGCCGTCACTCTGGCGGAGAACCCCCTCTTCAAAGTGGAAGGAATCGATCCCAACGAAGATGTAATCCGCGGACTTCGCGCCGGGTCGCCCCATTTCTACGAGAAAGGGCTGGAGTCGCTGCTGCACCGGTTGTTGGACACGAAGGCGATCACCTTGAACACCCCCGCCGAGGCGCTCGGTGCGGCCGACGTTCATATCGTATCGGTCGGGACGCCGGTGGATGGCAGTCGCCGCGCGGCCACTCGATATCTGCGGAGCTGCGCGGAGCAGATCGGCGCGGTTCTTCGAGAAGGTGATATGGTGATCTGCCGCTCCACGGTGCCCGTGGGAACCACCCGCGGATTTTTTATCCCGCTGCTGGAGCAGCGGAGCGAGCTCACGGCGGGGAGAGATTTCCACGTGACCTTCGCACCGGAACGGACTGTCGAAGGAGACGCGCTGAGGGAACTGCGGACGCTTCCGCAGGTTGTTGGAGGGCTGACCAGTCGCTGCCGTGAGGTTGCCGCCAAGCTGTTTCAGAAGACCACGGCGACAGTGGTTTTCGTCGAGAGTCTGGAAGCAGCGGAGATAATCAAGCTCATCAACAACAGTTACCGGGATCTGGTGTTCGGTTTCTCGAACGAAGTCGCATTCATGTGCGATCAGTACAACATCGACGCTTTCGACATCATTGCAGCGGCCAACGACGGGTATCCACGAAATCCAATCCCTCGTCCGAGTCCCGGTGTTGGAGGCGTGTGCCTTTCCAAGGATCCGTACCTGTATTCGATCCACGACACGATCGACGCCGCCGACTCCTTCGCGTCCATGAGCTTGGGCGCCGCCAGCCGTGCCATCAACGAGCGGGGCGCCGAATACGTGTTATGGTCGTTCCGGAAGTTCCTCAAATCGAGCAGGATGGAACAGGAGCGCCTCAAGGTCCTCGTCGTGGGAGTCGCTTTTAAGGGATTCCCGGATACTTCCGATATCCGCTTTTCGGCTGCGGTCGACCTGATTAATGGCCTCCGCGACGGCGGACACCAGGTGTTCGCCTTCGATGCCATAGTGCCACCCGATGAGATTCGAGCGGCTGGCGCTCATCCCGGCCAGCTTCTGGAAGGACTGCGAGACTGTCATGCCGTCTTCTTCATGAACAATCATCCCCGCAACACGGAGTTCGAGTTGTACGCGGGATTGAAGACCATGAGTCGGCCTTGTCTGTTTTTTGACGGGTGGAAGGCATTCAGCAGGGGCGAGGTCGAATCGGTGCCCGGCGTCAAATACTCTACGATGGGGTACACCACACGCGCACCAGATGCGTGACGACCCGGGCTTCTGCCTTACGCCCGTGGTCGATTTCGGCTGGAGCGGAGCGGGCAATACGGGGGTGCTCCGTGTCAACCTCCCCGAGGAAGCCAAGTTGACGATGTTGCGATCGCCCGCCGAGCTGGAGCCGTTTCGAAGGCCGGATCAATTGCTTTGGGTTTCCGCCGGCGGATGCTACGTAATCAACGGAGAATGGATTCCGCTGGTGCGCCGCAGCCGGAGCAGTCCGTCGAACCCGGGGAGGGCCACTATTTGCTCGGGGAGGGCCGACTCGCCTCGGGAATTGTACGAGCCGTCGCTCGTTTTCCGCGAGTTGTTCGAGGAAATAGTGATCGTCGCGGAGGACGGAACGGTGATCGTTCCCGACCTGGCGAGTGATGATTTGCACTCGGGCGAGTTCGGGCTCAGGCAGCTCTTCGCGATTCTGGATCCGCTGCTGGTATCAGCCGGCATCGCACCGACGGGGTTCACTCCCGTTCCTGCCGAGTTCGACGGCTATCTGGCCCTCGACCAGGTGGAGGTTTTCCGCGCGGGCGCGCCAGTCTCCATGACGCGGTGTATGGTGCACCATCAGCCAGACACGAGCGAGATCAATCTCTTGCGCGTAGTCCGCTTGGACTTGGGTGACCGGGACCTGGAATCACTCCGCTTCTTTGACACCGAATGCGCTGCGTCCGACGGCCTCGAGAAGCCTTTGCGCAGGGACATTTACCTGTTTCACATTCCGAGTGGCGAATTAGTTTCATATCTGGCTGGATGGTCACGGCGCGCGGTCCCAGCGAGCATTCCATTGACCGACCATGCGACGCGCCTGCTTGGCGCGGTCTGCCGAGGGCATGGCTCGTCAATTCGGCAGTAACGGCGGCGCCTGCAAACGGTCAAGCGCGGCTCGTCGAGTGATCGGTCCCTTACCTCTAAACATTCTACGGTGTAGCGAATGAAGCAGCGCATTCGAAGTACGGTGCAGCGGTCCATACGGGCGGGAATCAAACGGTTCGGGTTTGAGGTGATCAGGGGACCGGAGGAGGACAACACGACCTCGAAGGTCGTTTACCTGAAGTCACGCTTCGATTCAATCCAAGACATTCCCGGCGATGTCGTCGAGTGCGGTGTCGGCAAGGGCAACAGCTTTTTCAAACTGTGCTATCTCGCGCAGGTGGAAGGACGAAACCGCACCGTGTGGGGATTTGATTCTTTCGAGGGTTTTCCAGCCCCCGCGCCTGAGGATGCGAGCCCGCGAAATCCTAAAGCCGGCGACTGGAAAGTCGCGACGGTCGATTCGATGTACCGGCGGCTAGCCCTTTCGGGGTTGCTCGATCGGAGGTTTCTGCAGAACAACGTGCGGTTGATGAAGGGACTTTTCGACCAGAGCCTCGTGCAATACTCTGGGCCGCAGGTCGCGTTTCTTCATTTGGATGTCGACCTGTATGAGTCCTATAAGACGACCCTTGAATTTTTCTGGCCCAGGGTAGCGCCTGGCGGCGTAGTGTTGTTTGACGAATCCAGACAAGAGAAAGCCCTGCGGAACTGGCCCGGAGCTAGCAAAGCTATTGACGAATTTCTCGGCGGCTTGAGGTCGCAGATCCAGCACGATCCCTACGTGGACCGATATTTTATCCGCAAGCAGTAGCGAGATGAGTACAACGAACAAGGTCAACGTAATTGCTGAGTTTTGCCAGAATCATAACGGCGATTACGAGATTCTAAGCGAGATGATTCACCAGGCGGCGGAAGCAGGCGCCACGCATGCCAAGGTTCAGACGATCTTCGCGGACGAGCTTGCGTTCCGCGAGCCCTTCGAGGACGGTTTGGTCCGGGACGGGAAGACGATCGCCATCAAGCGACCGTACCGCGCAGAGTATGATCGGCTGAAAAAGCTCGAGCTCGATTACGATCAGCAGGCTCGCTTTATTGAAGACTGTCGCGCGGCGGGCATGGAGCCCTTGACCACCTGCTTCACCCGTGGTCAGGTCGAGCCGCTTTCCCGGCTGGGATGGCGGGAGGTAAAGGTCGCCAGCTACGACTGCGGGTCGTTGCCTCTCCTCCGGGATCTCGCCGCGCGCTTCGACCATCTCATTATTTCCACGGGGGCGACCCACGATCACGAAATCGAGGGCGCTTCACAGCTTCTGCGGTCACTGGGTGCATCGTTCACGTTCCTGCACTGTGTGACGATTTATCCGACCCCGTTGACCCAGATGCACCTGAAGCGCCTCGACTACCTGAAGCAGCTATCACCGTCGATCGGCCTCAGCAATCACGCCCACGTTCGGGACGGCGTGAAGCCGGATCTTGTCGCGATCTGGCTGGGTGCAACGTATGTCGAGCGGCACTTCACGGTTCTCGCGCCGGACCAGACGCGCGACGGACCGGTCTCGATCACAGCCGACCACGTTCGTGAGATAGTGCGGTTCGGCAGGATGACGAGGGAGGATCAGAGCGAATATCTGCGCCTGCACGTGCCGGAATGCGATGTAATGATGGGCAGCGAGCATCGCGACCTCAGCGACCAGGAACTGCTCAATCGCGATTATTATCGCGGGAGGTTCGCCACCAAGCGCGGGGACCGGGTCATCTACAACTGGGAAGATCAATCGGTTTGACCCCTGTGACAGCCTCGCCAACCATTCTCGGTATCATCCCTGCGCGCGGCGGATCAAAGGGAATCCCACGCAAGAACATTTTCCTCCTGTGCGGGAAACCACTGATCGCGTACACCATCGAGTCAGCTCTACGCAGCCGGTGGATCACCAAGCTCGCGGTCTCGACTGACGATCAGGAAATAGCCACGGTCGCGAGAC
>JBPCJP010000066.1:0-5586 GCA_051005175.1 Gemmatimonadaceae bacterium
CCGGTGAAACGCCGGTGCGGCCCCGCCACTGTATCGGGCATTTTAACGCGCGCTCGTTGCACCACTGGCCAGTCGGCCGGGAAGGTGAGCGCCGCGGCCCGGAGCCAGGAGACGACTTCACGCTCGCGCCACGTTTCAGAACCTCGGGGGAGGGGCTGGTGGCGTTCGAGGCGTCCACCCGGGCGCGTTGACGTTGCAGGCATTCTCCCAGGAGAATGCCTTTTTTGCGCGCTGGATCCGGAGTTCTTTTTGCCCTTCTGCTGCTCGCCGGCTGCGAACGCCGCGAGGTCGCGTCCGCGCAAGCGACTGACGATTTCGGCGACCCCATCGTCGTCCGGTCTCCTCCGCAGCGGATAGTCTCTCTCGCCCCGGCGACGACTGACATCATCTTCGCCCTTGGCGCGGGTGACCGGCTGGTCGGCCGGACACGCTGGGATCTGCAGAGCAAAGAGGCGGAAGCGATTACCGATCTCGGATCGGGGCTAAGACCAAATGTCGAGGCAGTGCTCGGCGTGCGCCCCGACCTTGTGCTTCTCTACGCCAGCAACGACAACCGCGCTGCCGCCTCCGGCCTTCGCGCCGCGGGGGTCAACACCCTCTCCCTCAAGATCGACTCGATCGCCGAGTTCCATCGCGCGGCTGTATTGATCGCAAAACTGCTCGGGGACAGTACGCGTGGAGTGATCGTGTCAGACTCCGTGAAACGCACTATCCAGCGTGTCCGCGAAGCGACAGCGTCGCTGGGAAAGCCGCGGGTGTTCTGGCACATCTGGGATGCGCCTCTCATCACGATCGCCGGGGGCAGTTATATGAACGAGCTGATCGAGATCGCCGGCGGGGTGAACATCTACGGCCACATGAGCGAGCCGTCGCCGATGGTCTCGATCGAGGATGTGCTGATCCGCAACCCCGAGTACATCATCACCGGACCGCAGGGAGCGGAGAAGATACGCCGCGATCCGAGATGGTCCGAGGCGCCGGCAGTGAAGCAGGGGAAAATCCTTGTCGCTGACACGCTCGTAGTCGGACGGCCGTCGGTCAGGCTGGGCGAAGCTGCGGTTTCGCTCGCCAGGCTTCTTCACCCCGGTTCGATTCCTTGATCGAGCACAGGAAGTGGCACTGGCTGGTCATGGCGGCAGCCCTCCTGACTCTCGCGATAATCGCGACGGGGACGGGCGCGATAAGCATTCCTGCTTCGGAGATCATCGCCGGAATTCAGGGAAGTGGCGATCCGGCAACGGTTTCGATAGTGAGGCATCTGCGTCTCCCCCGTGTTCTCCTCGCCGCGCTCGTCGGCGCAGGACTCGGGATGAGCGGTGGTGCGCTGCAGGGAACCTTGAGGAACGGCCTCGCGGAGCCGTATCTGCTCGGAGTCTCCGGCGGTGCGGCGGTTGGCGCAGTGACCGCGCTGGCGCTGAACGCAACCGGAAACGGAATCGTGGCGATCGCGGCCTTCATCGGAGCGGCGACTGCCGTGCTGCTGGCGCTGCTTGTCGCGCGGGCTGCCGGGGCAATCGGGCGGGGAGATCCTCGAACATTGCTGATGGCCGGCGTCGTAATCGGCGCTTTTGCGAATGCCGTGATAATGATCGCGCTCGCCAACGCACCGCCAAACACGATTCGCGGCGCTCTCTGGTGGATGATGGGATCTGTGGCAGACGGGTCGTGGAGCGCGATCGCCTGGCTTTCAGTCTACGTGTGTCTCGGCGGAGGAGCGCTTCTCTACTGGGCGCGAGAGGTCGACATTCTCGCCCTTGGCGACGAGGCGGCCGCGGGCCTCGGTATCGACGTCGAGGATGCAACGCGAAGGATGTATCTCCTCGCTGCCCTCCTCGCCGCCTCGACGGTCGCTGCTGCGGGGCTGATCGGATTCGTCGGGCTCATTGTGCCGCACATCGCGCGCGCCGCCGGGATTCGGCACCATCGCCCGCTTCTTGTCGCCGCGGCGCTGATCGGCGCAACGCTGGTGATTGCCGCGGATCTCGTTGCCCGCACTGTCAGACCGCCAGGAGAGCTGCCGCTCGGCGCAGTGACCGCTGTTCTCGGCGTTCCGTTCTTCCTCGCGCAGCTGAGGCGCGTGAGGTGATTCGATTCGAGAACGTCTCCGTCAGATATCCGGGAGCGCCGGCGCGCGCGCTCGATGGAGTGTCACTCGCGTCAGTCAGCGGCGCGGTCACCGCCGTGGCAGGCCCTAATGGCAGCGGGAAATCGACTCTCGTGCGGGCGCTTTTGCGCCGCGTGCCTCTCGAGGGAGGCCGGATATGCGTCAACGACGACGACATCATGTCCATCTCCACGAGGGAAGTCGCCCGCCGTGTCGCGGTCACCGTTCAGCGCGAGGAGCCGGCGTTTCCGATGAGAGTCGCGGAGTATGTGGCGCTCGGCCGCTATCCGTCGCTCGGCTTGTGGAGGAGCGCTTCTCAGCCCGACGCCGCCGCCGTCGGGGCCGCACTCGGGCGGGCCGGAGTCTCCGAGTTCGCTGAGCGACGGACCGATGAGCTTTCGGGCGGAGAGTGGCAGCGTGTGAGGATCGCGCGCGCGCTTTCTCAGGAGACGCGGGCGCTGGTGCTCGATGAGCCGACGACATTTCTCGATCTCGCGCACGAGATGTCCCTGTTCGAGCTCAT
The DNA here is from genome assembly GCA_051005175.1 of Gemmatimonadaceae bacterium. Taxonomy (GTDB): domain Bacteria; phylum Gemmatimonadota; class Gemmatimonadetes; order Gemmatimonadales; family Gemmatimonadaceae; genus UBA4720. The sequence continues at coordinate 2,628 of JBPCJP010000066.1, forward strand.
CCACTCACTTGCAGCGGACGGGATGGCTGTCCTTCTGGTAAGCCATCAGCTCAATCTCGTTGCGCGATTTGCGAGCGGGATCGTGCTGCTCGATCACGGGCGGGTAGTCGCATCCGGCCCGCCCGAGGCCGTAATGCAGGCGACGCTGCTGGAGAAAGTCTACGACTGGCCACTCGTCGTGACACGCGACCCCGCAGTCGGATCGCTGTCGCTTGTGCCGCTGAGAAAGCGAACGCCGCGCGGATGACATTTACACACTTACACGGAAACCAGAAAATGAGAACACGCATCGCCATTGGATTCAGCCTATTGCTCGGTCCTGCAATAGCGAACGGCCAGAACAACGACACCACGACGCTGGCAACTGTCATCGTCTCGGCGACAAAGGCGCCCGCAGACCGTGCGTCGCTGACGCAGCCGGTCACCGTGTTGACTGGCAGTGAGCTCAGGGATCGCGGGATAGCCCGCGTGTCGGATGCTATCAGAACTGTGCCGGGCGCAACTGTCGCGCAAAACGGCTCGACGGGATCCGTCAGCACGCTTTTCCTCCGCGGCGGGGAAAGCAGGTACACAAAAGTCCTGATCGACGGCGTCGCAGTGAATGCGCCGGGAGGATTCTTCGATTTCAGCCATCTGTCGACGGACAACATCGAGCGCATCGAGATAGTAAGAGGTCCGGCGGGAGTCGTGCATGGCGCGGATGCAATGTCGGGAATCATCCAGATATTCACCCGCCAGGGCAGCGGACCAGTTTCCGGCACCGGGCAGCTCCGCGCGGGGAGCAGAGGCGCACGGGAAGCGAATCTCGAGTTTGGGGGAACATCGGGCAGGGGCCGCTACTCGCTGGGAGGCGGCGCGCAGAGGACCGATGGTGTCTATTCGTTCAACAATCAGTACTACAGCGGCACTCTCAGCGGATCGGCTGGATTCTCACCGCGATCGGGGACTGACATCCAGATCTCGTCGCGATATTCCGCGGCGGAGTTTCATTACCCGACCGACTTCACTGGTCAGCCGGTTGACTCGAACTCGTATCGTGTCCAGCACCGGCTGACCACCGGAATCTCTGCCGCCACGCGGCTGACTCCTGCAATCGATGCGCGTCTGAGTCTTGGGTCGAACGAAGTTTCGGATCTAACCGAGGACATCACGGTCCCGTTCGGTGCGACGGATGCAGTCAATGCGGCGTTGCTTTCGCGCAACAAGCGCCGCAGCGCCGAGCTTGGTTTGTCGGCTGCCGTTCCCCGCGTCGGAAAGTTGAGCGCGGGTGCCGAGTATATGAGGGAAAACGAGAGGAGCGGAAACGAGGAAGGGCCGGTCGGCGGCGCTGCGGCGCCGACCACCTCGTTCTCCGCCAGGCGGAACAATCGTGCTGTGTACGCCGAGCTGACAGGCGCCATGGCCTCGCGGGTTTCCTATACCGTTGCGACAAGGATCGACGACAACTCCGATTACGACGCGCACGTCACTTATCGGCTCGGCACAAGCGCACCGGTCACGCCATCGACCCGCCTGCGCGCCTCCCTCAGCACTGCCTTCAATGCACCGGCATTCAACCAGATACATCCAACACTGTATACGAAGGCGAGTCCGGGTCTCGATCCCGAGCGCGGCTTTTCATGGGAAGTTGGAGCCGAGCAGTCAATTGCACGCGGCGCGGTCACGCTTTCGGCCGGATACTTCAGGCAGCGGTTCGAGGACATGATTCAATATGTGAACGGCGGGCCTCCCGACTTCCTCGGCAGCTTCGCAAATCTCACGGAGGCAGAGTCGAACGGTTTCGAGGTCGAGGCGCGGATTGCCCCCTCCGGTAACTGGTCGGGCTGGGCGAATTACTCGAGCTCGCGTCCCCGCGTGAAGCGGGTGTCGAGCCGGTATGAGGGCGACCTGAGCCCGGGCGACGCACTTCTGCGGCGGCCGAGACAATCCGGCGGTGCCTCCGTGGCGTGGTCGCGCCCGCGGATGGGGTCGGTTTCGGCAACGGCTGCTTATGCGGGCGAGAGGCCCGACATGGATTTCGCTCACTTCCCGTCACCGCGCGTGATTCTTCCTTCGTACGTCACCTTCGACGTGGCGGGAAGCAAGGATGTATTCGTAGCTGCTTCCGGCCGGTCTTCCCTTGCCCTAATTGGCCGGGTCGAGAATCTGTTCGACAGGCGATACGAGTATGTGCTGAATTTCGCCGTTCCCGGTCGAACGATTCTGCTCGGGGCACGCTATTCAGGAGCCCTGTAGATTGCGTGGATGACCACGCTGGTCACCGAAGCGATTGTCCTTCACGCGTTCGATTATCTGGAGACTTCCCGCATCATTCGTCTGATGACGCGCGATGCGGGCATCCAATCGGTGCTTGCGCGGGGTGCCCGCAGCTCGCGGAAGCGGTTCGGCAGCGCTCTCGACCTGTTCGCCCAGGGTACCGCCGAGATCGACGTGCGGCCCAACCGGGAGCTTCAATCGCTTGGGTCGATGGAGGTGCGGCGGGCGCGGCCGCAACTGGCGACGGACGTCGGGAGGTTCACCGCGGCTTCGATGATAGTCGAGCTCGCGCTGCGTACGTCGAGCGACGAGCCTGCTCCCGGTGTTTTCGATTCCGTCGAGGCGGCCCTCGACGGGGTCGCACTCTCACCGCCCGAAACGTCGGTTGACGCTGGGCTCGCGGGCGCGTGGCACATCATCGCCAGGCTTGGATTCACGCCCGCGCTCGATGTATGCGCGAATTGTCATGCGGATCTTGACGCATCGAGCACGGTGAGGTTTTCGCACACGGCGGGAGGCGCGCTCTGCGAACAGTGCGGGGCACACGCTACCGCCTGCAGGCTGGTGCCCCGCGAAGCACGCGATGCGCTGAGGTGCTGGATCAGTTCGGGTGTGGCGCCACCCCTGGGGCTCCCCGGCGCGCGCGCTCACCAGCGCCTACTCCGGGAGTTCTTTCAGGAGCACATGGGCGGGGGCCGCGAGC
>JBPCJP010000067.1:0-3653 GCA_051005175.1 Gemmatimonadaceae bacterium
CACCGTCGGCTGCCGCATTCGCCGACTACGGCGAGCTTCTCGCCAGCCTGCGCCCGGACGCGGTGGTGATTGCGACACCCACCGATTCCCACCTCGATGCTGTCCTGGCCTCGCTCGAGGCGGGTGCGAACATCTACCTGGAGAAACCGATCGCCGGTACGATCACCGACGCCCGCGCTGTGCACGACGCATGGCGCAGGTCGGGCAGGGTGGGCAGAATCGGATTCAACTGCCGGTTCAACCAGCTGTACAGGCGGATGAAGGAGCTCATCGCGGGCGGAGCGATTGGTGACCCGGTCGCGGCTCGAACCTCGCTTACGGCAAAGTGGCCGGTGAACTCCACCTGGCGATTGTCGCCCGGGTCGGGAGGGGGTGCGGTACTCGAGCTGGCTTCCCATCATTTAGATCTGCTCAGGTTCATCTTCAACACCGAGATAGAGGCCGTGAGTGCGATGTCGTGGTCGAACCGTGGGGACGACGAAGCCGCGATGATCCAGCTGCGACTGCGGGGCGGGCTGCATGCGCAGACACTCGTCTCTTATGGAACCCGGGAGGAGGACCGATTCGAGGTGCTCGGCTCCAAGGGCAAGCTTGCGATAGACAGGTATGATTCGCTCGTCGTCGACCACCAGCCGCTGCATGCCTCCGGAGGATTGTCCTCTGCCGTGCGCCGGCTGAAAGCCGAGGCCGGGGCCATACATTACGGGCGAGCGAAGCAGCGGTCGCCCGGCCAGGAGCCATCGTTCTCAGCGTCGATCTCTGATTTCATCGAAGCCTCAATCGCTGGCTCAAAAGCAAAGCCCGATCTCCTCGATGGACTTCGCGCATTCGAAGTGGCCGACGCAGCACGGATCTCGGCGCGCGAGGGACGGGTTGTCGAGGTGGGCGCCGATGACTGAGCCTGCGCTGACCTTTGTGCTGCTCACTCCCGATGATTTCTCGACAGTGCGCACTACCGCGGAGCATGTTGCGCTGGGAGGGGCAGAGATGATCGAGCTGCTCGTTGTCACCGCTGATCCGGGGCGGCTCGCTCCTGACGCGAGTGTCACAAGTCGTTTTCATTCTTTCTGCGCAGTTCGGGACGACATGTCACGGGGTGCAGGTGCGGCGCGCGCTGCCGCAGTCCGAGCCGCGCGCGCACCGATAGTCGCCTTCGGCGAGGACCATAGTTTCCCCCAGCCCGGCTGGGCCGCGGCGATTATCTCCGCTCACAATGCGGAGTGGGCGGCTGTCGGTCCGGTCGTCACGAATGCAAACCCCCGCACGATCGTGAGCTGGGCGGATCTCCTGATGGGGTACGGCCCCTGGCTTGCGCCTGGCACCGCAGCCGAGCGTGATCACCTTCCGGGGCATAACAGCAGCTACAAGAAGAAGGTGCTGCTGTCACTGGAAAATGAGCTTGCCGATCTGTTCGAGGCGGAGACCGCGCTCCAGTGGAGGCTTCGCGCGCGCGGCCATCGTCTCTTTCAGGAATCCGCAGCATGCGTAGCGCACACAAACTTCGACAGATGGAGCACATGGATTCCGGTGAGCTTTCACGCAGGGCGGGTCTTCGCCGCCACTCGCGCCCTCTCATGGAGTCGAGGCGCCCGCATGGCGTTTGCGCTCGCGTCCCCGCTGGTGCCGTTCGTACGGATGTGGAGGCACCTGAGACAGGCCTTCGCTGCGGGACTGGCCCCTGGGCTGATCGTCCGGACCGCGCCGGTTCTCGCAGCTGGATTGATCGTTGACGCTGCCGGCCAGTTTGCCGGGTGCATGTTCGGCGCGGGAAGATCCCGCGAGACGCTCGTAGATTGGGAATTTCACCGCAATGCACCACGCGCGAAAATCCAGGTGAGCTGAGTGGCATCGGCGCCTAAGTTCTCCGTCATAATCCCGACACGGGATCGGCCGCTCCAACTCGAGCGCTGCCTCGAGTCACTCATGCTCATGCGATACCCGCGCGAGCGCTTCGAGGTAGTGGTCGTCAACGACGGCGATGCACCTGCTTCAAGAACGGTCATTCGCCGACTGTTGGAATCTGTGCGGACTTCGCTCGTTTCGACCGGAGGCGCGGGCCCCGCGGCAGCACGGAACGCCGGGGTCGCCGCAAGTACGGGGGAGAACCTCGCCTTTATCGATGACGATTGCGCCGCCGATGAGAGCTGGCTCGTTGCCATGGAGGCGCGGCTCGTCGCGAATCAGGATGACGTAATCGGAGGCACGGTTACGAACTCGCTCACTGACAATGTTTACGCCCGGGCCAGCCAGGGACTTCAGGATTTCGTCTACGCCTGGTATCACACCGAGCGGCGCGGTGACCTGCGCTTCTTCACGACGAACAACCTCGTCGTGTCGCGGGCAACTTTCACCGCAATCGGGGGCTTCGATGCGTCTTTTCCCTTTGCCTCAGAGGATCGCGACTGGTGTGACCGGGCATTGCTTGGCGGGCACGACCTGATCCATGCGCCAGAGGCAGTGGTGCGACATTTTCACGACCTGACGCTTGGATCCTTTCTCAAACAGCATTACAGGTATGGCCAGGGAGCGTTCAGATTTCACCGGGCAAGAGCGAGCCGTCGGGCGGAGCGGGTTCGGCTCGAGCCTGTGAAGTTCTATATCGGGATGCTTCGCGCGCCATCGCGCACGAACAGTCCGCGACCGATTCGGGAGTCGGCTCTGACCATGGCGTCCCAGGCAGCCTCCCTGGTGGGATTTGCCCGCGAGCTGGCGTTACGTTTAGAGAGCTAAAGGAGCGTCATTGGAACAGATCCTCACGCGCCAGCAGGGTGAACTCGTCGCGCTCGAGCGAAAGCTCGTGCTGCGCGTTCGCGACGCGCTTGCGCGGGCGGATGGACCCCGGGCCGATCTCGACCGCCTCGCGTCACTCGTCAACGAGATGGACGAGCTTTTTCTCCTCGTTGTAGTCGGCGAGTACAACAGCGGGAAGAGCACTTTCATAAACGCGCTCCTCGGCGACGAGGTATTCGCGATGGGCGACCTTCCCACCACCCGCGCAATCTCCATCCTTCGCTACGGTGAGCCCGGCCCTCCCGAAACGATCGCCGAGAACGTCCACCTCTATCACTATCCGCTCGATGTACTGCGGGATCTCGACATCGTCGACACACCCGGCACCAACTCGATCGAGCGAATGGAGGAGGAGATAACGCGTGAGTTCGTCCCCCGGGCGGACCTGATCCTTTTCGTGACGAGCCTTCTTCAGCCGCTCACGGCGAGCGAGCTTGACTTCCTTGCGCACATCCGCGAGTGGGGGAAGAAGGTCGTCTTCATCGTGAACGGAGTAGACAGGCGGAACTCCGACGAGCAGCTCGACCACGTTCGCGATTACCTCACGCGTGAGGTTTCGACGCGACTCGGCGGCGGCGCTCCGACGCTCTATTTCATCAGCGCGCTTCCGGCGCTGAAAGGGCGCCTTGCGGCGCGACGCGAAGCCGCCGGAACGCCGCCCGAACATGGATCGCCAATACCCGACGCGGCAAACGAGTATCCTGCACTCGAGCTGTACGTCCTCGAGACATTGAGAAACACCGAGCGGATACGACTCAAGCTTCTCACGCCGCTAGGCGTCCTGCGACACCTGCTGAAGGGAAATCTTGCATCGCTCGAGACACGTCTCGAGGTTGTTCACGAGGATGCGCGGGTGCTCCGGT
>JBPCJP010000068.1:0-3642 GCA_051005175.1 Gemmatimonadaceae bacterium
GCAAGCATCGCCCAGCCCTGCGCGAACTTCTCATCGAGCGAGACCGCCCGCTGGAACTCGGCAATTGCCTGGTCCAGATCGCGAACCGAAGTCGATGTCCTGAACACTCTATCGAAAGTCGCCTTCCCCCTCAGGAACGCATCGTATGCCTGCGCGTTCTCTGTCGGCCGCTGCTCGAGACCCCGCTTCTCTTTCGTGCCCAGCGCGAGCCTGAGCGCGCTGGCGACACTCGTCGCTATCTCGGTCTGGGCGGTGAATGGATCAGCAGATGAGACGACCAGGGGCTCACCGGCCCATCGTGTCGTTGCATCACGGGTGTTGACGAGTGTCGGCATCACCTGCGCGCGCCAACCCGACCCGTTTCTCGCCCACCTGACGACTCCGCCTACGACATACTCCACCCCAAGCTCATTTCCAATCTGCTTCACCGGCTTCGTCGTCTTCCTGTACGCTTCCGTGCTGCGCCGGTCTATCACACTTATCCCCGAAACCGCGGCGAGCTTGCCGTTTATGGCATCAGTCAGCCCATCCACGAAATAGTCCTGCTCGGCAGGTCCCTGATTCTCGAATGGCAGTACAGCGAGCATTATCGGCGACTCGGCACGGGCATCCCTGCTCCTCCACATCCCGAAACCTGCGGCAAGCACGAGAAGCGCTGCTGCGATGAGGGCAGGAGTCCGCCAGCGTGGCTGCGTGCTCTGTTGAGATGCAACCGGCCCGCTCGTTGAAGTCCCGCCGAGCTGCTGGAGGATCTCGTCGGCTGACTGTGGCCGGGCGTCGGGCTCTTTCTCCAACGCGCGCATTACGATGTTGGCCGCCGCGCGCGGTACGGACGGTGCCACCCCGCTCAGAGGCTGCGGATCCTCCGACAGGTGCGCCCTGAGGTATTGCTGGGGACTCGTCTTTCCCTCGAAAGGATGCTTCCCCGCCAGAAGCTCGTAGGCGACGACACCCCACGCATAGATATCAGCGCGGTGATCTATGTCCGGATCTGCCGCGGCCTGCTCGGGCGACATATAGGCGGGAGTTCCGATCGATGTCCCCACGAGCGTGAGCGTTCCGCCCGGAGCTTCAGTTCTCGAGGCAGACAGCGCCTTTGCGATGCCGAAGTCAACGACAACCGCGCTTCCACTCGAGAGAAGAATGTTCTCCGGTTTAATGTCGCGGTGGACAACTCCTTCCTGGTGCGCGTAGCGCAGCGCCCGTGCGACATCGCGGAGGATCTCTATTCCATCTTCGGCACTGAGTCCCTTCTGCATTGCTGCACGCAGGGACTCGCCCCTGACGAACGGCATAGTATAGTAGGGGAGCCCTTCACTGACGCCGGCGCTCAGGACGGGCAGCACGTGCGGATGCTGCAACGCCGCCGCAAGCTTTATCTCCCTCGTAAACCTCTCGGCGGACATCTCCGCGGCGAGCTCGCGCGGCAGGACCTTTATGACGATGTCCCGGCCGAGGGATTCGTCGCGGGCCACGAATACGCGGCTCATCCCGCCGCCACCGAGCTCGCGCTGGATGGTGTAAGCGGTTCCGAGCGATGCCTGGAGTTGTTCCCGGAGAGTGGGTTCGGTCATGCCTGGGTCAAAGGTGGCTCGCCCCCAATATATGGAATGAGCCGCCCAACCGATTAATTTTCCAGCGTTGAATGAACTTCCGCCCCTGAATGGAAATGAAGATCGAAGACGCCATCTCCTCGCTCCGCGACCGCATCCGTCCGCCCCGTGACGGCAAGCTTGGCAACGTGGTTAAAGTTGCCGCTGGCACCGCCGCGGCGGTCTGGGTAGTGCTTCAGCTCAGGCGGGAGCTCTACGGCCCCGGCGGCTCCCGCCTGTCACGCTACGACGCGAGCGTGGATGAAGCCTGGGACAAAAGAGTACGCAGAGCAGATAACAAGAGTGCACAGAGCAAATAGGAAGAGGGAAGGAGGGACGTAAGAGTACACACAGGCGGCTTTACGACCACCGGACGTCCCACTCACAGAACGCGTCGCCTTCCACCGCGCACCTTACATGACGCACTCGCGCGGATTTGCCACCGGATATCGATAACGCCCGCTCGAGCCCTCCTGTCTGACGCCGGCAGAAGAGCTGGTCGCGGTCGTCAGTGCTCATACCAGACAGGCGCAGGATCGCGCGGTTAGTCGCCTGCTCGACAACGGCCATGTCGCCGCCATGATAATAAAGATTGAACAACGACACCTGCTGTGTCAGGAACTCGCTCGGTGTCGTTTTCCTGAGGATCCCGCCGTACGACTGCACGCCGCGAAGCTGAATCGAGAAAGCTCCCGCGCGCTCGGCCCAGTCGGGATCGGTCGAGCCGATTTCCGCATCCACCGCACGCCAGAGCTTTGACGGCAGGGACATCGGCACTTCCTCGGTCGCAGCCAACGACGAGATTGCGGCTCGCTCGTCCTTCGACAGGCGGTCGAGAACCTTCCTGACCATTGCCGGCGACTTCTCCGAGGAAAGGAACTCGAGGGTCGCCATGATCGTTGAGCCGCGCGCGGCTGGAGTGGTTGCTGCTTTCGCCCGCTTGGCCGCTGTTCTTACCATGTCAGTCTCACTCGTTGATTGTCTGCATCGCCAGAAGCGCGCGCCTGTCGGGTTTTCCTGATCCAAGCCGCGGAATGTCGGTCATCATGACGACTGACTTCGGCACTTTGTAGCGGCCGAGCCGGGAGCGCGCGTGCTCGAGCACCTGCTGGTCCGTGAGCGCTGACCCGCCGCTTGCGACAACATATGCGCGCCCAACCTCCCCCCAGAGTGTATCTGCGACGCCCACCACCACGACTTCTGCAATTCCGGGACAGTCGGCTAGCGCCGCTTCAACTTCCCCTGGAAATACATTCTCGCCGCCGGAGATGAACATTTCCTTCCTGCGGCCGCATATCCAGTAAGCGCCGGAAGCATCCTTCCGCGCGAGGTCTCCCGTTCGTAGCCATCCGTCATCCGTCACAACCTCGGCCGTTTTCTCCGGCGCATTCATGTACCCGCTGAACACCTGTGGGCCTCGCAGCAGCAACTCGCCAGTTTCTCCCTCCTCGACGCCGTCAAGGGATTCATCGACGAGTCGCATCTCGAGAAACGGCACCGGCCTTCCCACGCTCCCGGGCGTTGCAAGCGAATCCTCCGTGGACATCGCGAAGCAGTTCGGTCCACACTCGGTGAGTCCATATCCGAGCCGCAGCGCGTATCCTCCATTGCGTATGCGATCGGCCAGTGGCAGGGGACACGGGGCTCCACCCGATATCAGCCATCGCAGGGACGGAATCTTCATGCCGAATTGCGGCGACTCAGCGAGCATCGTCAGCTGAGTCGGCACGCACAGCGCCACGGTGCACTTCTCCTCCGCAAGTGTGCCGAGGAACGTCGCCGCGTCATACTGGTCGACGAGCACGACACATCCGCCCCGCAACCACAGTGGAGTCGCGAACACATTCCACCCGCCAACATGAAAGAAGGGAGTGGTTATCGGCGCGATGTCATCTGCTCCAAGCTCCCAGGCGGTGGTTGTTGCAATAGCGTTGAACAGAAGCTGCCGGTGTGAAAGCACCGCCCCCTTCGGCTTCCCTGTACTCCCTGACGTGTAAATGACCATCGCTGGATCCTCACCATCGATCCGCAGATCCGGCGACCGATCCTT
>JBPCJP010000069.1:0-26225 GCA_051005175.1 Gemmatimonadaceae bacterium
TGGGCGGCTCAGCCGGCGGACTGTCGTTATCAGGTTTCGATATTCGGCCGTGGCGCGCATATGCCGCAGGCCCCGGAGACAGGCTTGTCGTCGGAGCCCCCGTTTCGGGGAGATTCATTTACGTCGCCGTCGCAGGTGGGATAGATGTGCCGCAAAAGCTTGGCAGCCGTTCCACCTACCTCCCCGGCAACATGGGCGGCTTCGATGGCCGGCGCCTCAGGTCAGGCGATTCGATCGCGGTAGTCGACCCACCGCGCCGCAAGCGGCATCAGGTGACCGACCCGCTTCCAGGCGAGCTGCACCCGCCGGCGCGAACCGAGATTGTCAGATACGTCGCGCGCGAATCGATCGACCTGCGCCGGGAGTGGACGGTATCGGCCGCGTCAGATCGTACCGGGTACCGGCTCGAGTGTCCGGAGCTCCAGCCGGGCGGGTCGGTGACATCGGAACCGGTGTGTACTGGAGTCATTCAGCTTCCACCTGGCGGTCAGCCGATAGTTCTCATGGCTGATGCTCCGACGATCGGCGGGTATCTCATCGCCGGCGCGGTGATCACCGCCGATCTCGGCGTGCTGTCGCAGAAATCGCCGGGCGAGCCGGTCGTCTTCGAGCCGGTCGGAGTGAATGCTGCTCAACGCGCGCTCGAGGCCGAAGCCGACCGGGTCGCGCGAGTGCGCGAGTGGAGCCTGGCCTGAAGGGTGATGCCGGCCCGGCGTCCTAAGGAGTCAACCCCATCATGATGGAAACAACCTGATCGGCGATGACGTTGCGCACTGATTCTGAATAGTGAATGTGGTCGCCGACGTGCATGCTGCTGTTCGTCCAGGTCAGTCCGTTCGCCGAAGTCATCGCGGCAATGTCTATGAGCCGGACACCCTTCTGCGAAGCGAGCGTCCTGATCATCGAGTTGAGATTCGTGATTGACGAGTTTCCCGAAGAGCCGAGGGGCGGCAGTGTCGTGATCATGAACCGGGAAGGAGACCGGCCTGCCGCGATCCACTGATCGATCATGATCTCGAGGTTCACCCCGACTGTCGATATCGGGACGTTCTGAAGCATATCGTTCGTACCGAGCGACACGTAGGCGAAGTCGGAATCACGCGGGGTGAACGCATTGACGCGCAGAATGCTGCCCGCAGGATAGAAGTCGTTGACCGGCTCTCCGCCGTTCCACGGATAACCCATGCCTAGCACTTCGCCCTGGTATCGCGTGATGCCGCCGACAGATTCGCGCGCATTCGGAGCAAGCACGATCGTGCGGCCGGCGCCGGTAGACGTCGCCGAGATCCCGTGATTTACCGCGCGAATCGTTTCCGTCCGGTTGGCCTGCCAGCGCGCCTCGATCTTGCCTGCAAGCTGCAGCATGCTGTTCGGCGCGCTCGCGCTGAGCCGGATCGAAGGGTCGCTGCTCGACACGTAGGAGCCCACCCGCTTGAGCGGGCTGGTCCCTTCAAATCCAATGTCGGTATTGGAGTCACCGAAGGTCACGATCTGTATCTGCGCGGTTCCGAGCGCAACGAAGACGAGTGGATTCCCGCTGAGTCCCGGAACGGACGCAAACAGGGAGTTGCCGCCGATGCCGAGCACCCAGTTGCCGAGCGTCGCAACACCTGAGGCGTTCGTCGCCGGCGTGGCATCGGTTATGGTTCCCGACCCGCTCCGGATCGAGAAAGTCACCGTGACGTTCGGTACACCCACTCCCTGGGCGTCGAGCACGCGCACCGATGGCTTGACGGCTACCGGCTGGCCGGCGTTGGCAGTCTGATTGTTCCCGGCGCTGATGACCATGGCGGTTGGAGGAAGCGCCACAGCTGTCGCATTGAACACTACGGGGCTGCCGGTGAGTCCGGCGGCGGTAGCCGTCACGGTGTTCACACCCTGGGCGGATCCAAGCCGCCAGCTCGAGACTGCGGCAATCCCGTTGACGTTCGTCGTGGCCGCTGCGCCTTCGAGCACGCCGCCGCCGGCTGTAACAGCGAACGTGACAGAAACGCCCGGCACAGGAACGCCTGCCGGGTCAGTCACGATCACCGACGGCGGGACTGGCACCGTGAAATCCGGCCGGGCTGTCTGATTATTTCCGGCGAAACCGGCGATCTTCGTCGCGACAGGCGCCACCGCCGTCGCCACAAAGGTGACCGGACTGCCGGTCATTCTCGACGCCGAAGCAAGGAGTGATTGTGCGCCGGGCGTCGGTCCGAGCCGCCAGCTGCCGACTGTCGCAATTCCCGCGGCATTCGTCACTGGCGAGGCGCCGGTGACCGACCCGCTTCCCGCCGCAGGCGCAAATGTGACAGTGAATCCGGCGATGAAATTCCCGTTCGCGTCGGTAACCTTGACCGCAGGCGCGGTAGCAACGAGGCCACCTGCAGTTGCCGTCTGGTTGCTCCCCGCGATCGCCTCTATTCTCGCGGCAGCGCCGGCGCCCGCGGCCACCTCGAACACCAGCGACACTCCGGGAATTGCCGTCGACGTCGCGGTCAGCGAATTGGGTCCCGCTGTAGCCCCGACAGTCCAGCTTCCGACGGCTGCGACTCCCTCGACATCAGTCGTCGTGGAGCCGCCGGCCACACTGCCACCGCCGGCTGTGACTGCGAATGTGACAGGCACGCCACCGATGGGGTTGTTCCCTGCGTCAGTGACCCTCACCATCGGCCGGACCGGCACCGTTGCGCCCGTCGCCACTGACTGGTGGTTACCGGCTATTGCAATGAGCTTGGCCGGCGGTCCCGCTACAACCGTGATTGCGGCAGTTCCCGACTTGCCTTCCGACACGGCAGTTATCGTCACGGAACCCGGCGTTTTCGCGCTGAGAAGTCCGCTCGCCGCGTTGATAGATGCCACTGCCGGATTCGAGCTCGACCATGCTACATCGCGAGAAAGTGTCGTTCCCTCGTTGTCCTTCACGTTCGCGAGAAGTTGCCGGGTGGTGACGACCGGAATCGGAGTCAGATCGCCCTCGACTGCGACCGTCTCGACTCTTGGCCGCGTCATCACGGCGTATGTGCCGAGGCGCGAAATGCTTCCCGACACCGTCTTTGCGTCGGTGTTGACCGTGCTCCCCGCCACGACCCTCCAGCCGCCGCTCACGACCTCGTAGAGCTGCAGCTCACTTTCAGAGTTCCCTGCCGTGACGAGAGACGGATCGTACTTGATTGTGAGGGTCGCGGGCCGAGCCAGCGTCGCCGCCGCCGGCCCGACATCGAACGCCGTACCGGCAAGAAGCCGCGTACTCGGGGGCGTTGTGCCCGCCGGAGAAATCGACAGGTTCGTCGTCTGCGCGAACGCATTCGCCGGGACTACGATCGTGAGCGAACCCGATTCATCGGAGACCGTCTTACCCGTCGCGTCGACGACCGCGCCGTGCCTGACCCTTACGTCTACCGATGCGGTGCGACCTTCGACGGATACAGTCACCGTCGCGGTGCCGATCGACACGCCGCTGACCAGACCGGCGGCAACTGTAACTTTCGACTCGTCGGAGCTCGACCAGGTGGTGATCCGGCCGGAGAGTGTCGTTCCCTTTGCATCCTTCGGGACGGCGACCAGCATCTGCGTGCCGCCGGGCACGAGGTCTACAGGAGGCGGAGTGCTTATCGATACAGTCGCCACCTGCGGCGGAGGCGCTGTCCCTTCCCCGCATGCTGCGCCGAATATGGCAAGCGCCGCTGCGGCCTGAAGGACGGTCCACCTGCGAGCGGGAGCGAAAGCCCGTGGTGCCATTGGCAGCGCTCGCGCGAGATGCCCCGACTGCGAGTCGGCGGCTTCAGCTACTGGCTCGAAGTCGTGAGGAAGACGGGACAAATAAGGATTTTGACGAGGGTAGGGTACAGCCCTTCAGTTTAACCAAATTCAGGGGAAAACAACATTCCCGAGCGGGTCGAAAAAGCCAGCCGAATTTGCACGCCGCGCAGCCCATCCGAGCTCAGAAAGAGAGCATCACGGAGACGACCTGATCCGCCAGCCAGTCACGCACGGCCTCGGAGTAGTGAAGGTATTGCCCTCCCTCGACGTGCATCGCTGGTGATTTCCAGGTGAGCCCGTCGTTGTCAGAAACGTGCGCAGCGAGGTCGATCAGGCGGACTCCTGTCGATGAGGCAAGCGCCCTTATCTTCGCATTGAGGTCAGGAATGTTCGCGCTTTCAGCACCCGGAGCCCTGGGAGGGATGGTCGTGAGGATGAACTTGCCCGCCGGCAGGCCGCGGCCGGTCCACTCCCCGATCATCGTCGCGAGGTTCCCTGCAATCGTCGCTGTCGGGACGCCGGCTCCGATGTCGTTGGTCCCCATCGACACATACGCGAAATCGCTGGAGCGTGGCACGAACGCCTGCGTTCGCTCGATGGCGCCCGTCGGGTAGTGAGCGTTGACCGGCTCGCCGCCGCTCCATGGATAGGCATCGCCCATCACCTCGCCCCGAAACCTCGAAACGCCTCCGACCTGCTCGAGGGCATGAGGCGCGCCGAGTCCGCTCCGGCCGGTGCCGGTCGAAGTGCCGGAGATCCCGTGATTCGCGACCCTGATCGATTTCGAGCTGCTCGCCTTCCACCTGGCTTCGATCTTTCCGGCGAGCTGAAGAGTGCTGTGCGATGCGCCCGGAGCGAGCTTGATCGACGAGGTCGCCGTCGACAAGTATGAAGCGACAGACGGAGCTGTCTGCGTGCCCTGAAAACCGAGGTCTGTGTTCGAGTCGCCGAACGTCACTATCTGAACTACTTCGGCCGTGCCGGTTGCGGTGAAAAGGACCGGGCTGCCGGTGAGCCCGGGAGCCGATGCTATGAGCCAGTTGCCGCTGGCCCCGAGTATCCAGCTGCCCACTGTCGCTATCCCACCCGCGTCAGACACTACTGACCCGCCGGTGACTGATCCATCGCCGCCCACCACGGTGAAGGTGACCGCAACTCCCGCGACGGGATTCCCCGAGGTATTGATGATCTTCACCGAAGGCCGAACCGCGACAGCCTGACCGGCGACCGCGCTCTGATTGTTGCCGGCATGCAGAGTAATGCTCGACGGCGCCGCCGCCACGCCGGTCGCCCCGAAAATCACAGGGCTTCCGCTGAGACCCTCGGCTGTCGCGTGAAGCGTGTTGTCTCCTGGCGCAGGACCGAGACGCCAGCCCCCGACCCGCGCGACACCAACCGCGTCAGTCACCGACCCGGCGCCGACAACAGAGCCCCCGCCAACGCCGACTGTCCATGTTACGGCGACTCCCGCGACAGGATTTCCGTTCGCATCTCTCACGAGCACCGATGGCGGATTTCCGACGAAGGCGTCGACAGTCCCGCTTTGGCCGTCGCCATCTGACGGCTCGATCTTCACAGCCGGAGGAGGCCCTGCCGACGCATGGAACGTCACGGTGACGCCGGGGAGCTCAGGGGATGTTGCCACGACGATGTTCAAGCCGCCCGCGGGCCCGAGCGTCCACGTCCCCGCGGAGGCGATGCCGTTGCTGCCTGTCGTCGCCGATGCTCCCGTTATGCTGCCGCCGCCCGACGCGACTGAGAACTGCACTACGACCCCCGCCGCCGGCTCGCCCTCCGCGTCAGTCACCTTTACCGACGGTGAAACCGGAAGAGCACCTCCGGGGTTCCCGCTCTGGTTGTCGCCGGCGGCAACCACCATCGCTGCCGGCGCGGGGATCGCGGCTGTCGCGTTGAACACAAACGGGCTTCCCTCGAGACCCGCTGATGACGCACTCAGCGAATTGACGCCAACGCTGGCGCCGAGGGTCCAGCTTCCCACCGCTGCGATTCCCGCCGAGTTGGTGGTTGCGACTGCTCCGGTGATCGTACCGCCCCCGGCTGTGACAGCGAAGGTGACGTTTGCCCCCGGCACTGGAAAACCGGCCGCGTCAGTCACCATCATTGACGGAGGGTTGGGGATCGCCGTCCCCGGCCGCACTGTCTGATTGTTCCCCGCGAACGGCACGAGCTTCGCCGGCGGACCGATGGTCACGACAATCGTCGCCGATCCGGATTTTCCCTCCGAACTGGCGGTGACCGTGGCAGAGCCGGGCGACTTCGCGGTAACCAGTCCGGTACCGTTTACCAATGCGACCGACGGGTCCGAACTCTCCCAGGAAATGGCGCGAGTCAGCTGCACGCCCTCCACGTCCCTGAGAGTCGCGACAAGCTGCCGCGTTGCAAGGACGGCGATGCTTTCAGTCGATCCCGTCACGATGACCGTCTCGACTTTCGGACGAGCCATGATGGCGAAGATCCCCGCCCTGATTGCGTTGCCCGTGACCGTCTTCGCGTCGGTGTTCACACTGCTGCCTTCGATCAGCTGCCACCCGCTGCCCGTGACTTCATAGAGCTGTAGCCCCGTCGCGCTATACCCGGAGGGCACTAGGGTGGCGTCGTATGCAATGGTGATTGCAACCGGTTGAGCGAAGGCAACCGCTGCCGGACCGACCGAGAATGCGGTGCCGCCAAGGAGCCGCACGCTCGCGGGAGGGCTCGCAGCCGGCTCGACCGTGAGACTCGTCGGCTGCGCCAGCGCGTTTGGCGGGACAGCGACTGTCAGCCGCCCGGTAACGTCCGTGAAGGTCAGTCCGCCGGGTCCGACAAAAGCGCCGTCCTTCACATCTACATTCACGGATGCCTGAACGCCCTCGACAGATGCAGTGACGGTTGCCGCGCCGACCGCGACCCCGGTCAAGAGCCCGCCCGCGACAGTCACCTTCGACTCATCGGAGCTTGACCAGGTCGCCGAACGACCAGCGACGGTCTCGCCAGACGCGGCCCTGGCAACGGCCACAAGCATCTGCGTGCCGCCGGGAACAAGGCTCACGGGCGAAGGGCTCACACTTACCGACGCGACGCTGGGCGGTAACGGCCCTGTGCCATCAGAGCATCCGAGCCCGAGTGCTACGGTCGCGAGCACAACCGCGCGCTTCATTACCCGCGCGGAAGGGGTTGCGGAGGCAGACTTCAGATTTCCGTGCGGCAATGTCGGCATTCAGCAAGGAGTTAGGAAACAGCCTTTCATCTTAACCGGGGAACCCCGGTAAACACTAGTAGTTCGACGCAAGTCACGCCGCCTATCCTCGACGGCCCGATCGGCTTACTGTACCGGATCCTCACATCCGGTAAGCAGATGATGCGCGATTTCAGGGATTTCATAATCAAGCAGAACTTTCTTGCACTCGCGCTTGCCGTGGTGCTCGGAGGCGCTGTTGGTAAAGTTGTCCAATCGGTCGTCGACGACTTCATAATGCCGCTCATCGCAGCGGGCTCACCGGGTAACTGGCAGGAGGCGAAGTGGGCGGTGGGATCCGTGGAGTTTGGAGTGGGGAACTTCGCCAGCGTACTCGTCAACTTCCTGATCATCGCGTTCGTCGTGTGGCGCATCGCCAAGCTGTTCGAGGGCCCTCCCGCCCCACCTGCTCGCACCTGCCAGTTCTGCAAGATGGAGATCGACGCATCCGCCTCCCGCTGCGCGCACTGCACGAGCCAGCTCTGACGCGCTTCGTTCGCCTGGCGCTTCCGGTCATGATCGTCGCGACCGGATGCGCCCCGGCTGACACCGCGGATGCCAGGAGTGCGCAACCGGATCCGGCCGCGGTCGAGTGCCGGGTCTCCAGGATCTCAGACGGCGATTCGTTTCACTGTGGCGCAACCGGCCGCGTCCGTCTTCTCATGATAGACGCGCCTGAGCTCGCCCAGGGTGAGCCAGGCCGTGAGGCAAAATCGGCGCTCGAGACCCTCGCACCTGTTGGAAGCCTCGTCACAATCGAGACTGACGTGAGACCGCGTGACGACTACCAGCGGCTCCTCGCCTACGCATACCTGAAGGACGGCAGGATGCTGAACGAGGAGATGGCCAGGTCGGGCTACGTGACTGCGCTGGTATACCCGCCGAACGTGAAATACGCCGAGCGGATCAGGAAGGCGGTAGGTGATGCGAGGAAAGCGAAGCGCGGGCTCTGGTCAACAGACTTCTTCGAATGTGCCCCACGGGATTACAGGGCAGGAAGATGCGGCGTTACACCTAAGAGCTGAGCCAGTCCTTCCCATTCGATATTTCCGCCACTCAGAACCGCCACGGTAATCCCGTCCGGTTTCACCACGCCTGTCATCAGGGCCGCCGCGGTGATCGCCCCGCTCGGCTCAACCACAACCTTGAGCCGGTCCAGCAGGTGCCGCATCGCCTCGATCAGAGGCGCGTCGTCCACCAGCACGACTGCATCGAGATAGGCCTGATGGTGGCGGAAGGTCAGGCCACCGATCTCGCTTGCCTGGAGTCCGTCAGCAAGACCTCCTGTTGCTGCAAGCCGTACCGGCTTCCCTTTCTCGCGGGCCGCGTGGAGCTTCGGCGCGCTGACCGGCTCCACTCCGATTACGCGTGCCGCTGGGGCGAGAAGCTTTATCGCTGTCGCAACACCCGCGCTCAATCCTCCCCCGCCGACCGGCACCAGAACAGTCGACACTTCGGGCAGCTCCTCCACGATCTCGAGCCCGACCGTCCCCTGCCCCGCGATTATGGCTGGGTCATCGTACGGGTGAACGAAAACGAGGCCTTCTTCCGCCGCAATCTTGTGCGCCTTCTCCGCCCGCTCGTGAGTCGTCGTTCCGCATAACACGACGCGCGCGCCGAGTCGCTCCGCGCCGGCGCGTTTCGCCATGCTCGCATTCGTCGGCATCACCACAGTGGAAGGAACGCCGAATATTCTTGCTGCCATGGCGACACCCTGGCCGTGATTTCCCGAGGACGGGGCAATCACGCCGCGCTGTCGCGCATCATCGGAAAGCGAGCGGAGGAAATTGTATGCGCCACGAAACTTGAACGCGCCGGCCCGCTGAAGACTTTCCGCCTTGTAGCACACGGGTGAGCCAAGCCTGTCGCTGAGGATCTGGTCGTAGATGATTGGAGTTCTTATCGCGACTCCCTTGAGCGCGCCGGCGGCGGCCCGTATGTCGGCGAGTGAAACGAGTGAAGCGCTTTCTTCGCTCATCGAGTTCTCTCTGATGGATGTGCCCATGGCGCGATTGCCCGTGCTACGGAGGCCGAGACTGTCGTGTCTGCGGCGATGCGCCAGTCGACCTTCTGGTATGTGACCGTCTGATCCGAGCCCGTCTCGAAAAACAGTAGCGACTTAACCGCGGGATATAGTGCCGGCAGGTCGCTCAATGCGTCGTCGTACCATGTCGCGCGATCGCCGCCGACTGCCAGCGAGCCGAACTCGGCGATCATGACGGGCTTTCCGAAAGCCGAGAGCATTTCGTATTTAGTGCCGAATATTTCGTCGAAGGTCCACCATCTCGACCATTGCGCGATAGGCCCGAAGTTGAGAACTCCGGTTGCTGCCCAGTCGACTGTGCCGGCGCCGGGATAATAGAGGTCCCAGTACTCATAGGCGACGTGCGGGGACCACACCCAGATCACGTTCGTCGCGCCGGCCGCACGGAATCTCGTAACGACACGGCGCCATGCGTCGATGAACTCTTCCTTCGTGTTATTCTGCGGGCCCCACGGGTATCTGTAGGGATCGTTCATCTCGTGCGCGAAGCGCAGGTACACGGGCTTACCGAATTTCGCGGCTGATTCCGCCCATTCGTCGACGTAGAAGTCATAGTCGCCGCGGGCGATTGCGGCGAGACCGTGGTTGTCCCGGGCCTCCCGCAGTGGCAGGTGGGTGCGTTTTCTTCCGTCGAACTCGGTGAGCCACGGCTCCCATGTGATCACCGGCACCGACCCCATGTCCCATATCGCGTTGGCCATGACGAGCGGAAACTGGTGCGCCGGCTCGTCACCCCACGCGGTGTAGAGCTGAATCAGCGGAAGCGTCACACCGATCTTCGACTCCAGATCGATGACTCCGTCGAGACTTGCCGGCAGCCTTCCGTCATACGCGCCTAGCAGCACGCCGTCGGGATTCCTGAGGGATGCGATGTCGCTCCGATCGAGCCATGCGAGCCCTGCTGCCCTTCCCGGCCCGCGAATCCTCATGCGTACACCGTGCTCGATCGATGCGACCATCGCCCCAGCTCGCTGAAGTCCTGCCGCGATGGGACCTCCAGCCGCTGAGCTCATCGCTGTGAGCAGGTACACGGCGCCAACTCCCGCTGCGACGCCGCCCAGCGCCAGGGCGATTCGGGCGCGCCTTCTCACTGCGGCGCCCCTCGAGGCATCTCAATCGAATCCCATGGGTCGTCACGCCGCGGCGCGCGGGACGATTGCCATGCGGCGAAAAGAACACCGAGCGACATGAGCACAGGTATCGTCGCGAAAGCGACCATTCCCCAGGTCGCTTCGCTCGTCAGCTCGAGCACACCTTCCGAGGTGTCGAATATTCTCACGTTCGCTATCCGAACGAGCGTTGCGATGTAAACCGCGATGAGAAGAAGCTGCGGCCACGCGAGGCGGAGGAACCGGCCTCGCACCGCGCGTTTTTCCGTAGGCACATAGGGGATTTCGGCCCGGACCAGCGCGAGGAGCGTCCCCGCCACATAGACGGGCCAGCATGCAATCTTCAGGACGAGCCCGCGCCAGTGAAGACCACGCTCGGCGGCTCCACCGGACAGCCACCGCTGAGCGAACAGGTAAATCGCAGCTCCGATCACGCCGACAGGGCCTGCAATGGTGAGGAACTCACCGAAGCGCATCGATGCCGGCTGGATTCCTGTCCACAGGTAAATGTATGGAAAGAGAAGAAAGAGAAATGTCGTGGGGCCGAAGAGGTAATAGGTGCCGACTGCCAGGTAGGCCAGTCGCTGCCGGCCCGTGAGCGGCCTCAGCGCATGCGGAAGCTCGACGAACGCAACTTCGTACACCCCGCGCGCCCATTTGAGCTGCTGCCGGTAGTATGAGCCAAGATCCTCGGGGACGAGACCGCGGCTCACGACTTCCGGCAGGTAGACCGATCGCCAGCCCTTAGCGTGAATCCGGATCGCTGTCACGAGATCCTCGGCAAGGCCGATTCCGTGCCCGGCGATCGACTCGAGCGCAGCGCGGCGAAATGTGCAGTTGGCTCCGATAGCAAGGCACGCCCCATGTCCGTGCAGGCCCATCTGTCCCGGGCCATAGAAGGCGTAAGTCTGATCCGCTGCACCTGCGGCAGTGAATGAGCGCGGCTGGTTGTAATACGCCTGAGCGACCTGGACGAACCCCACACCCGGATCGCTGAATTGTCCGAGAACGCGGTGGAGCAGGTCGGGAAACGGAATGTGGTCGGGGTCGAGAACAAGAATGAATTCTTCGGTCGTTTTTTCCAGCGCGCGATTGATCTTACCTGCCTTTGCACCGGGAATATCGACCAGCTCGAGCCATACCGCGCCAAACCTTTCAGCCGCTTCCCTGTATCGCGGATCGCGCGTGTCGTCGAGGAGATACGTCGTGTGCGGATAGCTGACTTCCGCGCAAGCAGCGAGAGTGCGCTCGAACATCGCGAGCGGCTCACCCGGCGAGCTCGTCGTGAAAATTGCGACCGTGAACTCATCCGGAGCGGGCACATGAGGTGCGCGAGTGATTCCGAGGTAATTGACCCAGCCGAGGATCACGCGGCTCATCGCGTACCAGAAGGCGAGCGACAACATTGCGAACAAGGCCGCGTTTGAAACATGCTCGGCCCTGAACCACCAGTCGGCGAGACGGAGTGTCGCCGCGATGCCGGCGCCGGTGAGGAGTGCGAGCGCGATGCGGTCGCGACGCCGGACGACCGGTGCTTCGGTTCGCTGCCAGATCGAGGGTCGCAACTCTCTTGTCTTCAGCGGTGTCTGGCTGGAAGAAATCTGTACGAAAGCCGCACGCTGCCACTCGTGGCGGCGTAGAAGGCAGTCTGCATTCGATCGACTGAGGCTGACAGAGTCACCGCGTCACTGACCGCGCCGCTGAACGTCAGGTGCGCATCCCATGGGGTGAAGCTGCGCTGCTCGAACACGAGGTCGTAGGCCCCTATCCATGCTCCAGAGGCAATGAGCCGCGGCGCTCTTTCGGTCGCATGAAAACCCAACGCGCCGCGGGCCGTTATCGTCGTGCGAGGCGTCGGCAGGAGCGCTATTGAAGCGAGCGCGGAGTGCGAGACGATGCCCTCGGGTGTGTAGTACGGATCATATCGGCCATTGAACCTCGTTTCCTTCGCATCCTGCGACGCGACTGAATAGCCGATGCTGGCCCGCGCCTGCGGTGTGCGGAGCACAGGGGCAAGAAGCCACGCGTAAGCTGACGTGACGCTGTTCTGGTCCGGAAACTGTTCCCGGCGGACGCCACCTTCTCCGAGCCAGCCATCGGGTCGGTTGAGCGCGGCCGCGACGGTTCCGGTCTCCGTCATGACAGGGTTCTCGATGCTTGCCGCAGTCCACAGATATGGCGCGCGCTCGCCGCGAGCTTCGACGGAGAGGTGATTCGGCAGCCTGAACCGCAACTGTCCGCGACCGGTCCACGTCCGCGACCCGTCGCCGGCAGAATGGTTGACGCCTCCCGCTGCCAGGCGAGTCTCGAGGCGTGCTGCCGGCGCGAAATGGGACAGCTCTACCTCGCCGGCCACGACATCGTAAGTATCCGGTGTGCCGATGTCGAACCGGCGCGGACGTACGCGGGCAGCCACTGAAAGAAGTGGATTTATGAACAAGCCGGCCTCGACTTCCCCTTCGATGCGGTCAAGCGGCTGGTCGTCGTTGAGGCCGCCCGCGCCAATCGTTATCCACGGGGCGGACATTGCGCGAATCTCATCGAGTTGTCGCCTGGCATCCGCCTCATCCGGATCGGCCGCGAGCGCCATCCTGAAACGCGTGGCGGCGCGAGCGAGATCGCCCTGCCAGTAGAGCATGGTTCCCGCGAGCGTTGCGGCGCGCCCGCGCGTGTCACGGTTCGCGATCAGCGGCTCGAGTATCGCCGCAGCGCGCGCGTCGTTGCGCGTCTCGACGAGCATCTGGGCGTAGTCGAGCCGCACCGCCGTATCGTGCGGGTGCGTCGCGATCGCCCTTTCATAGACAGCGGTCGCGCCGGGAACGTCGCCGAGCCAGTAAAGAGTCTGCGCGAGCAGCCGCGCCGCATCGCCGTTGCCCGGCTCACTTGCGAGAAGCTGCCGGAGAATGCCGGCCGCCTGCGCAAAATCGCCGCTGTTTCTCAATTGCTCCGCCCGCGCCAGCGGAGCGACCGTAGTATCCGTACCCTGCGCCCCGGCTGCATACACAGTGAGAAGCGAAGCGAGCCCGAAGATTGCAAATACCCTGATCGTCATGCCCCCGAAGTTAGAAGGACAGAGGAACCCGGGCGAGACAAAAGTTTTGGCAGTGTCCAGTCCTTAGTCCGCAGTAGTCTCAGTCCCTAGTCCGCAGTACGTCCGCAGTCCGCAGTCAGTAGCCAGTTGAGATATCTTCCCTTCCACTCCAAGCCCCGACAGCCCTCTCGATGCCCACAAATTCCCCGGTCTCGGCGTTCATAAGGCACCACTACCGCCACTTCAACGCTGCCACACTCGTCGATGCCGCCACCGCCTACTCCGCCCACATCGACGATCGCGGCAAGATGATGGTGACGATCGCCGGCGCCATGTCGACCGCCGAGCTGGGAATATCTCTCGCCGAGATGATCCGCCAGGACAAGATCCAGGCGATCACCTGCACCGGCGCCAATCTCGAGGAGGACATCTTCAACCTCGTCGCCCATGATCACTACGAGAGGGTCCCGAACTATCGCGACCTGACACCCCAGGACGAGCAGGCCCTCCTCGAGCGGCACATGAACCGGGTAACCGATACGTGCATCCCGGAGATGGAGGCCATGCGGCGCATCGAGAAAGCGGTTCTCGACGAGTGGGTAGCCGCCGACGGGCGCGGCGAGCGGTTCTTCCCGCACGAGTTCATGTACAGGATCCTCCGAAACGGATCGCTCGAGGGCAGCTACCAGATCGACCCGAAGAACTCATGGATGGTGGCCGCCGCCGAGAAGAACATTCCGATGTTCGTGCCCGGGTGGGAGGATTCGACCCTCGGCAACATGTACGCGGGACACTGCATCTCCGGCGACGTGAAGAACGTGCACACAGTGCGCACCGGCATCGAATACATGATGACGCTGGCCGACTGGTACACGGAATCGTCTCAGGACGGCACGATCGGATTCTTCCAGATCGGGGGCGGGATCGCCGGCGACTTCCCGATCTGCGTTGTGCCTATGCTTCATCAGGATCTCCGGCGCGACGACATCCCCGTGTGGGGATATTTCTGCCAGATTTCGGACTCGACTACGAGCTACGGCTCCTACTCCGGCGCGGTCCCCAACGAGAAGATCACGTGGGGAAAGCTGGCCGTCGACACGCCGAAGTTCGTGATCGAGAGCGACGCAAGCATCGTTGTCCCTCTTATGTTCGCGCTGATACTCGGCTGGTAGTCCCCATGGCGCGTGTTACGCGCACGGCAGTGTTACGCGCGCGGCAGTGTCACGCGAATCGAGGCCGCGACGCAGACAAGGTCGGGATCCACTCTTTCAGCTGATCGGGTCGCCCAACTGAATCATCTCAACGTCGACGGTTATCCGGCGGCCGCCGGTTTGAGTCTCCTCGACCTTCACCGTGCCTGCCGACTTGTCGGTCGTCCGCAGCATGAACGGGCCGTAGTCCTGGGAATCGAAGCGCACCGAGGCAATGTGCGGCCTTGATTCGTCAACGATCTCGAGACTGAGCGGATATGTGCCGAGCTCGAGCGGCTTGCCGAAGTTGTTTCGCGAGAACTGAACGATTATGTCCCCGGGCAGGCCGTCGGCGTGCACCACGCAGCCAAACCCGTGATAGTTCAACGTCGGCATCGTTCCGACGAACTGGGACGGCTTGTCCCCGCGAACCTGTCCGCTCGAGGTATACGTCTTTCCCATCGCGGAGACGGTGCACTTGTTGTCGTCGGTCACTGTGGCCGTGACCCGGAATACAGGCGGCTCGAACGGGGCCGACGTCTGCTCGCATGCGACAACTGCCAGTAATGCCGCCGCGAGGCCGATTCTATGTCTCATGGCTCTCTTGATGAATGGTTCCAACAGTAGAAGGACGCCCGGAACACGGGCCGGGTCACAGTACCGTTTCGGTCAGCCCAGCGCAAACATCTTTTTACCGCCTGAGCCAGAAACGTTCCAGGAGGTCCTGCTGAAATTTCGGGGAAGGCGGCTTACGTGGAGCGCTGATCGCCCGGTTCGCCCTGCCCAGCGGAGATGCCGTTCCCGGCGTAGTGAATCTCGCGCCGCATCCCTTCTTCCGAAACCACCAGCTCGATCCTCGGGGCCTCGTACTCGCCGTCGTTCGAAATCACTTCCTCGCATACCCGTTCGGCATTCTGCATCCGCGGCCCTCACTGCTGCAGGTTCATTCCGGGCGGCACGGCCCGGTAATCCGTTGTCTTAATTAAGGATTGGCTGAGCGGTGCGTCAACGATGAATGCTTTCATTCCATCGCCTCAGGCTTGTCCAGCGGCGCTACAGGAGAGGCGCTAGCTCCTCCGCAGTGACCGCCGGCTTGCCCGCGGCTTGCCCGCGCACGGCGGCGACTTCCTGCGGTGTGATCGCAGGCGCGTTGTTTCCCCATGAGCTTCGAACGTGCGTCAGGACAGCAGCGACCTCATCGTCGCTCATCTCGATGCCCAGGCCGTACGGAGGCATGACCCCGTTGTACTCCACTCCTTTCACGGTAAGCGTGCCCTGTATTCCCCGGATCACGATCTGGATCGGCACCGATGTATTCGCTGCTATAGCGTACTCCGAGCCCGCCAGTGGTGGGAACGAGCCAGGCAGGCCTTCGCCGTTCGCCTGGTGGCAGCTGACGCAGCGTTGGTAGAGATCCTGGCCTGCGGACTGTCCCGCGGCTGCAATGGTGGTCGACGCCGAGGTATCCGCGGCTGATCTCTGGGGATCCTCGCCCGCGCAGGCTGAGACAAGCGCGAGGAGCGCCAGCGACAGCTTTCCATTGATTACCATTTTTTTCGGGTCCGGTCGAGTGAAGGTACAACGAACGCTGATCCTTCCGGCATTATCCATTCCTGCGAGGCTCCGCGAGTCCCCGAGGTTCGGTCGCCAATCAGGATGCGAACTCGACTGTCTTCTCGACATCAGCTTCGTATTTCGCCGACGATGCATCGGATGTACGCAAGGTCCCAGTGCGCGAAGAAGTCCGAGGGATTGGCGACGACTGCGCGCTCGAGTGGCGCGATCGTCGCATGATAGTCGCCACCTTACGAAACCATTTGATGGACTGCGCCATGTCGCCGCGCTCCATATGCAGGTAGCCAAGTGCGGCGTAGCCCCAGGGTCCGTCCGGTGCAACGGCGACAAGATGGTGCGCCTGCTGCTCGATCTCGCCGATGCGTGTCGCGTCACCGATACCAAGCTTCAGTTTCGTCACTTCTGCCCACAGCCGGAGACCACGCAACGTGGGGACATCACCCTCGATTGCGACCGCGCGGTCAACAAGCTCGGCGAACTGCCCCGACGGCGTTCCTGCAGATCGAAGACTTCATCGATCGTCCCGGCGAACTTGTCGCCCCACAACTGATGGTCTCCCGTCGCCTCGATGAGTTGGGCCGCGATGCGCAGTGCCGGCCCTGCACGGCGCACACTGCCCGTAAGCAGATACCGGACGCCCAGCGCAGCGCCGATCTCACGAGGCGCTTTGGTGCTCGCCTTGTGCTGCATCGACGAAGTGCGAGCCGTGACGCGGAGCGAATGGATACGCGACAGATCCGTCGTGATTTCTTCCGTCAGTCCGTCGCTGAAGTAGTCGTTGTCCGCGTCGGCACTCAGATTCACGAAGGGCGGCACCGCGATGCTCCTCGCCACGACAGCAGCCGGCTGTTCACGTACGTTTTGCTCCCTCGATGGGACGCGCAGCGTCGAGACCACGTCGGTAGCGGTCGGCGAGGGCCGCGGTGAGGCGACGAGTTGTTGACTCCAGGCTCACGACGAAATCCATCCGCTAGCGACAGCCAACACGCGTTCATCGACGTCCGGAATCGCCGCCAGCCTGCCGCGCAGAAGATCAGGATCAACCACACCGCGTTCGAGCAGAGCGCGGCAGAACTCGCGGTCCTTCTCCCGTCCGGCCACGGCCTTTGACACCCAGAGATCGTGCAACTCCAGACACCAAGCCGTGACACCGCGCGTAGCCGGTGTCTCAAAGCGGACGAGTCGCTGCGGCCAGCCCTCAGGCAAACGTGCGGTCGATTCGTCCACGCCTTGTGCGTAGTAGCCGAACGTGTCGTGAAACATCGACGCTTCTCCAATCGAGCCGTCAATCAGGTCGGCGAGCCGACCGTCTGAGTCGCCGCGAACCGCTACATCCACCTCGACCGACCGCTCCGCTTCCAGCGGCAAGTCGCTTGACATGCTTCCATGCACCGCCTGGCTGCCGATCACGAGCAGCTCCGATACGCCAACCACG
Organism: Gemmatimonadaceae bacterium; assembly: GCA_051005175.1. GTDB lineage: Bacteria > Gemmatimonadota > Gemmatimonadetes > Gemmatimonadales > Gemmatimonadaceae > UBA4720. Next base: position 17,364 of record JBPCJP010000069.1, read on the forward strand.
GCGCCAGCCGCGCGGACCGCATGCTCAAACTGTTCGCGGGTCATGAGGCGTTCTGCATCGCGCTGGATTGGTGCGTTTGCACAGCTGGCTCAGCAAGTGCAAACTCGCGATACACGCGCGCGCGCTCCGCTGCGGAAAGCACTCCTGTAAACGGCGTGACGTGTCGCAGCTCCCGCGCCCATGGCGACGGGTCGCGCAGCACTGGCAAGAGCGCGCTGAGCGGACGCCGCAGCAGCACTCGCCATTCGTCAAGCAATGGCCGCGCGCCGGGATGCAGCGCACGCATGCGCGCGAGCGAAGCCCGAGCTCTCGCGAGCACGAACGCCGGCTCTTCGCTCAGGCGAAGGGCGATGGCCGCATGCAGCGCCAGCGACCGTCGGTCCTCACGCGTGAGTGGCAGCACATACTCCAGGTGAACCAGAAAACCCGCCGCCTCGGCGAGGCGCTCGAGCGTACGAAACGTCGGGCTCTTGCGGCCGCTCTCGTAGGCGGCGACGGTTGGCTGTGACGTATTGGCCGATTCTGCCAACTGCTGTTGGGTCTGGCCGCTGACCTCACGAAGCTTCCGCACGACGTTCATTCTACAAGATATCCGATTGGATATAGCGGCGCCAGTGGACCGGCTGCTCCCAACGCGCGAGCACCGGCGGCGGTGCTTCTTGTGTGCGGCTGTCGGCCGCGCTGACGGATGCAAGGAAGGCTCAATGATGACCCGTGGCAGCCTCCGATCGTCCGTGGTAAGAGTCCGCGCAACACACCTTCTGAATAGCGGGGCAGGATGTGGATCATTGGAGGCCTTGGCGTTCTGCTGGTCATCGCGCTGGTGGTGCCCGTGCTTCGGGACCGCGCGGCGCGCGGGTATGTCATCGACCGGGACACCAATCCCACGCTCGACGACCCTGACGACAATCCTGCCGACGCGACAAGGGGCACTTCGGTGCTCCAGAGGAAGGTGGTTCTGAGGAGCCTTGTGAACGGAGCCCCGCCAGCGCCATGGGCGCTGCGCCGCGAGGACGAGGAGGCGATGGCCGCACTTGAAAAGTTTTTCGCCAGCGCCATTCCGAATCCCACGCCTGAAGGCCGGCCTTTCACCACGGGGACACTCGGTTATGGCGGCCCGCAGCTCGAACTGTATGTCCCGATCCTCGGCACGAAGGATCCTGTCGCAGTCGTCGCGCGGAACTGGAACCCGGCGAGCGAAACCCTGGAATCGAACCTGTTTTTCGCCGGAGACGTAACCGGCCGCCTCGCCGATGTGGTATCGAAGGCGGGGTTCGAGCGTGCGAGCGTACACAGTGACGGAGACTTCACGGTTTTTCGAAACCGTCAGGAAATGGCGAGGCAGCGCACCGCCTGACGTTTCTCACTGCGCACAAGCTGAGAACGGCACTGGGGTTTTGAACAAACCCGCCTAGTAGCGTGAGTCGCTGCTGGGCCGACTTTTCCTCCTGCCCTTTATCGCTGCAGGTGCGTTTGCCTGTTGGGGATCACATTGGGAGCGACACGCGGCGTACTTGGACGATTTCCCTCCCGGCGCCTTTCGGAATTCTGCTTCCCGAAGGTGTGCGTGGCAGGTTCGCTTGACGGCATATGCCCTGCTCATCGTCCCGGGTCCGGGCATGTTGCGAAACCCCGGTCCGATGGGCAGTATCTCTGACCCCATTCGCTCACCGAGGAACCGACTATGAAGATTCTCCGTTCAGCCATCCTGCTGCTTGCCCTGCCGACCGGCCTCGCCGCGCAGACACCACCAGCCGCTATTCCGCCAGCTGACCCGATCACCACCGCGTTCCGCGGTCGCATACTCGCGTCGCACCGAAACCTCGCCCAGGCGTTCGACTCGATACCGGCCAACCTGTTCAGCTACAAGCCGACACCCGCACAGCTCACGGTCGGATACGTCGCGCAGCACCTCGCGAACGACAACTACCTCTTCTGCAACGCGTTCGGAACGATGAAGGATGCGCGGACAGCCGAGGAAACCTCGACCGCCGACTCCGTGAAAGCGACCTGGCCCAAGGAGAAGCTCGTCGCGCAGCTGAAGACATCGTTCGAGTTCTGCGAGCAAGCGCTCGCCCAGCTTAACGATGCGAAGCTCGGCGAACAGACGTCGATCACGTTCCGCGGCAACACGCGCAGCGTCAGTCGCGCGAGCATGGCCCTGGGCCACGCACTCGACATGGCCGATCACTACAGCCAGCTTGCGAACTACATGCGCCTTAACAATCTCCTTCCGCCGACGGCATTACCAAGACCTGCTGCCCGGCCGAGTGGTGGTGGTGGCGCGCCATAGGAGCCAGTTGATCATCGAAGCGGGCCTCGTTGCCCAGGCAGGGAGCAGCGACGGGGCCGCAAGTGCGGGTATGAACTTCATGCATGCAGGCTGCAATTGGAGGGGGTTGTAGTCAGGCGACCTGGAGCGGATGTATGCGGGCGATCTGCCGCTTCAACTCCTGCGCGGCATCCCAGAGATCCACGTTCCGCTGCAGGTTTAGCCAGAACTCGGGAGAGTTGCCGAAGAGCTTGCTCAGACGAAGCGCCATCTCGGTCGAAAGGGCCCGCCGCTCACGCAGGAGCTCATTAATTGACTGGCGCGACACGCCAGCCGCCTTGGCGAGCGCAGTGACGCTGAGTCCGTAGTCCGGCAGGAACTCCTCCCGCAGAATCTCCCCGGGGTGGATCGGACGCCGCTCGAGCGGGCGCGTATTCGGAATGCTCAGATCGGATGCTCCAGTTCACTCAATGGTAGTCACAGAACTCGACCTCGGTAGTCACAGAACTCGACCTCGTACGCATCGCCGTCAGCGAATCTGAAGCAGATGCGCCACTAATCGTTAACGGCGACGGCATGCTGCCCGGCGCGATCGGCGAGCGCCCCGAAGGTTGCGAAGGCGAGGCTGACCCCCACCACCACCAGCCGCGGCCGACGCGTCCGTCTGGCGAGCGCGCCGACCAACCGGCCGAGGGCCCCCGTCGCCTCGAGCAGCGCGAAGGCACCGCCCACGAAGAACTTTCACCTCCAAATCACAGCCCATGTCGGGCTCACCACGAATAAAAAGATGCCTCACTCGAACTCTTGAGTGAGGCGTTTTCTTAAGCCGCCATCAGCACGTCACATTCGGATGCCACGGATCGAACATTCCGCGCGGATTGTCCTTGAATATCCAGACGTGAAGCTCATAGTGCGGTATGGACGGTCCGCCGGCGGCGAACGTGTGGTCGCTCAAAAGCATGGGCTGACCAAGCACCGTGGGCGCCGCCGCACCTGCTCCCTTTTCACGCTCCCATGCTGCCTTGAATACAATCCATTCCACACCCACGAGACTCAGGGTACCGTCAGACCTCTTTTCATATAGCAGCATCTCGGGCTGCGTCGGATCGATTGTCGCGTCCCCAGTCTGGGGGGTGGCCGCCGATCCGCGAAGCGGCACGTTCACCAGGTGATACCCCATTTTGCCTTCCGGCGCGCTTGCACAAGTGGCACCGGGGGCGCTTGGGTCGGGTGCCCAGGTGGTGTAACCGGCTGCATTTGCCTTGGCCACATCGTTGTATGGTGCGTAGCTGGATCGGAGTTTGTTGATGAGGGTGTCGGTTTCAGAAATCGAGGTCCCGTTGCAGGCGGATGCACTCAGCAGGAGGACGGCCGCAAAAGCCGGGACTGCGTTGCGATGCATTGGGTGAATCTCCTTGTGGCGAAGTGATGATTCCCGACCCGGTCCGCTTGTCCGGGATGCGTAATCCCTGGGCATCATACTTCCCGGTGGTCATCGGATACTCACAAAAACCTCACAGATCAGTGAGTTTGGAACAAATCTTTCATTTGAAGCTTCTCGGGACGCTTTCGCTGCAGGATTCCAGCGCGTCCCGCCAGCCTCATCCACTCCAGAAGAAGAGGCTCGAACTGCTCGCAATCCTGGCGATTGGGGAGCGGGTTGGATGCGCTCAGCGTAGCGCGGATTGATTCCCCCGCGCGGGTGTGGTCTGCTCGACAAAGAGGATGCCGTCGTACGACGTGCCGAGCACCACCGGAGCCCGATAGTAGCCCCCCGGGTTGCCCGGCGCATAACCGTTGCCGATGGAGCGCATGGCGTGCGGCCGGCGGAGCCACTCCGCCGCGGGGCCAGTTTGTGGGGCACCGCGGAAGTCCACGAATGCGCTCCCCTTTCCAGCACGCCGCATGGCCCAGCTGACGGACTCCTGGAACGCCGGGCCAACAGTGAACTCCTTCAGCGGGGCAGGAGTCTTTCCCGCGATCTCCAAAGCCCGAAAGCCGCCCCGGTCAAAGTCCAGAGCCAGCGAGTAGTACCGGCTCCCGTATCTCTGCCCGAGATAGTAGCCCATGTTGTAGGCGTCGCGCCGGACATGCTCGTTGTGGCTCCACAGCACCATCCTGGCCTGCGGCCCTGCTCCAGCGACAGTCCGCGCGACGTTTTCCGCCATGTACCGATCTCGCGTGGCCACACCCGATTCCGCCTTGTTCTGCTCGTACCCGGTGCGGCTGTGCGCATCCACGAACTGCATCATGCGACGGGCGGACTGAAGAACCTCCTCGAACTCGGCCGCTGACGTGGAGCGAACGAATCGCTGCTGGTTTGTCTCCAGATGCTCGAACAGCTCCTTCACCCCGGCCACCGTAGCCGCCTTCTGCGCGGGTGAGTAGGTGTAGAATTCCACAAAGCTTAGCCGTGCGGGATCCGGCCGGCGCACCAACGGGGCGAGCGTGGAGTCGGCTGTCGCCACTCGTTCCGGAGCAACGCGGCGCAGGTAGGCGATCACGTCCTGCCTGGACCGGTCATTCACCTGAAAATCAAAGCCCGCGAAGTGCACCTTTTTCCCTTCAGGCGCGGTGAGGTTGTACGCCCGCATCCAGTCGAGCATCGCGGCAACCTCCTGCGTGTCCCACTGCGACATTCCCTGCCCCGTGAGCACCCGGGCGCGGTCCCCTTCCCCACGGAGGACGAAGTCGTTGATCTCCTTGGCTCCTCCCTCGTCCAGTTCCATCCCGAAGAGGGTGAAGCCCATCTCCCGGACCAGGAACTCCAGCAAGCGGTGCTTCACCTGGAAGAACTCCCGCGAGCCGTGGGTTGCTTCTCCGAGCCCGATGACTCGTACATTGCCGAGAATCTGCTTGAGCGGCATGAGGTCCTGGAAGCCGTGTCCGGCCTCCACGCTCGCGAGCGGGTGTGCTTTGGCAGCGATCCAGGAGATGGCCTCTCGTGACCTCAGGCTCTCCGCTGTGGCTTCCGTGCGTGGAACCGCTTCGAGATTCAGGCGATAGCTTCCGGTGGTTGTGTCGTTCATTCGGGCTGCTCTCATCTCCAAGCGGTATGTTCCCGGAGTCTCCGCGAGCACAGCGAGCGAACGGCGAACAGCCTCCTCGCCCGGGGTTTGCCAGGAGGCGATCTCTCCGAGCCAGGTACCATCGGGCGCATAGGATCGGAGGTGGAAGTTCACGCCGCGCGGCTCCACCCCTACGCGGAAAAGCTGACCGGGGGAGAGAGACACCGTGTAAACATGATTAGTGTCTCCGGCGGCAACGCGGTCGACCGCGCGCTCGACAGCCCGCCCGATCTGCAGGGACTGGGATGGCGCTGCTGGTGTCGAACCTTGAGGATGCGCCTGCGCCGCGAGGACGAGCAGGCACGAGAGCGAGACGAAGCACGGAAAGCGGTACATGGGACATGCTCGGGTGAGGGGCGTACGGTCCCGTTGATTGTGTCTCACGTCACTTCCACGTTCAACATCATCCCGAGGTCCTCATGCTGGAGGTTGTGGCAGTGCAGTGGGAATACCCCGCGGTATCGATCGAAGCGCACCAGGACCGTGACCTTTTCCAGCGGCATGAGCAAGACGGTGTCTTTCCAACCGCCTTCATAGGGATAGACCGTGTTGCGGCCACCGACGCGGGATTCGACCTGAAACTGTGTACCATGCAGGTGCACCGGATGCGGAAGCGGGCTGTCATTCGAAAAAATCCATCGCTCGACCTGCCCGAGAGGGATTCGCTCGTCGATTCTGTCCATGTCGAATGAGACGCCGTTGATCACGTGCATCTGCTTCTGGTTGGTGCTCCGGAGCAGAAACGCCCGGTCCGAAGCGGCGGCGCCGAGGGGCGCAACGTTTGACAGCGTTGCCGGAAGGGGGCGCTCGATTCCACCGGCTCCTTCGGTTCGCACCAGCTCCAGCAGGTCCATTTCCGCGCCCTGGGAGAAGCCTCCAGTGGACGTGGTCGCCATTTCGAACGGCAGTGACTTGAGCATCAGCCGGCTTCCCACCTTTACGGAGGCGAAATCGACCAGGAGATCGACACGTTCTCCCACACCAAGAAAGACGCTGTCGACCTGGGCAACAGAAGGAAGTAGTCCTCCATCGTTCCCGATTACCGACAAAGGCGCACCGTTGGAAAGTCCAAGGCGATATACCCGGGCCTGCGAACCGTTAAGCACGCGAAAGCGATAACGGCCGCCGATAACATTCAGGCTCGGCATCCTCGCTCCGTTGCCGAACGGCACATCACGCAACAATCCAGCATGCAGGTCGGTATCTGAAGGCGCGTAATCGAATGCCTTGCCTGCGTCGCCGTCCCTGTCCTGGAGCAGAAGCAGAATCTCCCGCTCCCCGCTGGGAAGACCGAGTGAATCCTCCTCCTCGTCGCTGATAATGAAGAATCCCGCAAGGCCGCGGTGAATCTGCGCCGCGGTGCGGCTGTGTGGATGAGGGTGGTACCAGAATGTCCCCGCCCGTTGGACAACCGGAAACCGATAGTCCAGCGTCGCGCCTGCCTGAATCGCACGGCGGGGATGGCCGTCCGCTTCCTCAGGGACGATGAGCCCGTGCCAGTGCACGATCGTAGGCTCGGTAAGCTGGTTGACCAGGCGTATCTGCGCCTGTTCGCCACGCCTCGCCCGAATCGTGGGTCCGGGCATCATGTCATTGAATAACCAGGCAGCCGACGACTCGCCTGGGGCAATTCTAGCGAGGCCGGGACCAGCAATGAGCGTCGCTCCAACAGCCGATAAAGTTGCGGGCACTGGAAGCGCAGAGCGGCTGCCCGGGCCGGGCTCTGGCCCGGGCGCGGGCTCGCCGCAGCTAATCAGAGTGATACTACTCCCCGCTGAAGCAGCAGCAACCGCCGCGGCGACGTGCAGAAATCGCCGCCGGTTCAGACCGGCGGCAGGAACGGAAGACATCAATGTACGCGCACGGTACCGGTCATACCCGCGTGAAATGTGCAGACGTAGTCGAAGATTCCTTTCGCTGGAAACGTCCGGGAGGCGGAGGCGTCCCTCAACTCGTCGATGCCAGGGGGGGCAGCCGGGCTGCCGAACGTCACATTGTGGTGAATTGCCTCAATGGTCCATGTAACATTCCCCCCCACGCTGATGTCTACAATGCCCGGCAGAAAGCTCAACCCGGGTGCCGTGACCGTCGCCGCCGCCGGAGCCACCTGAACCGTCACGGTCGTGGCACCACTTCTGGTGACTCCGCCTGCCGTAACGGAGGCCGTGACCTGAACCACACCGGCCCCCGCGGCAGATACGGTTCCATCATTGCCAACGGTGGCGACGGAACCGTTCTGGCTGGAGAAGCTGGTCGAGGCGATGTTGGTGATCCGCGTGCCATACTGATCCTTGGCGATTACGGTCAGCACGACGGTATTCCCGGGCGACGCGGTGAAGAGCGCCGCCGTCCCCGGCGTTACCTCGACCGTCGTAAGGACTGCCGGGGCGGGTCCTGTCGTCCCCCCTCCACCACCATTCCCGCTCCCGCCGCATCCAGAGGCAAATGCCGCGCACGTAAGTAGAATTGCCATTTTAAAACGAAGGGGTTGCATGGGCCGGTCTCCTGCTTGAAGGTTTATGTCCTTACTTCTCTAAGCGAGATTCGGCGCTGGATCGGCTCAGCGAGCCAGCATGGGGCGGGACAGGAAGTCAAACAGCTTCTCGGGTCGTGAATATAGGGCGGCGAGTGCGCGCGCCAGAAGGGAGGCAGGGCCCCTCACCCTAGCGGCGGGTCTATGGAGACTTGAGCAGGGGAACCTCGATTCGCTGCAACGCGCTTCCGTTCGGGCCGCCGGTCGCAACCGCTATCCTGTCGCCGTCGCCGAAGCCGACGAGTGTCATAGTATACCGCGGCGGACCGGGCAGCAGCCGCGCCTTCCCGTCAGTTGCCGAGCGGATGTCCACCCTGCTCCCGCCATCGCCGACAAGGTCCTGCCACCCGATCAAAATCTGTGAGCCATCTGCCGACCATGCCCCGGCGAACTCATACACACTCGAATCCGCGCTTAGAGTGCGAACGTACTCACCCTCGGCAGACCAGATTTCCGTGACACAGTACTGGTGAGCTGCACCCGGTTGCCGCTGGCGAGGTCGAGGCGCCAGAGGTCGCCCGTGCCGTGCGGTAGGATTCGTACAGGACCGATCGCCCGTCCGGCGAAACACTGCCGAAAGACACATATTCGAAGCCCTCGGTCGTCAGCTGCCGGTGCGTCTTATTTGCGGCATCCCACAGCCAGATCGTCGACTTGCCGCCTTTCCTCTGCAAACTTCTCCTGTGACGGTTGAATCTTTTTTCGTAGGCGACGTACAGCATCTGGATTCGCGTTACTCCCGGCTGTAACCCTAAACGTGATAAGCGGCTACTGGCGCGGGGACGCGATAGAAGGCAATGTGCCGGAGTTGGCCGGTGCAGGTCCTTTCCTGACGCTCGACGAGACCGAGGCGCCCCATGCGAGTCGATTCCCTGCAGGCGGAAGTTCAGGCAGCGCTCGGCGAGCAATACGCGCTCGAACGTGAACTGCCGCGCGGTGGCATGTCGCGCGTGTTCCTCGCCACCGAAAACGCGTTGCGACGCCATGTC